>NZ_NASY01000047.1:0-492884 GCF_002075365.1 Anoxybacillus sp. UARK-01
AATCTGCATTTAAAAAAATAACCAAAGGATATAACTGGACAAAAAAATCTATATTCTACACAAGTTTAGTAGTTCCAAATCTAATATTTAGATATTAGATACTGAATTTGGTTAATATTGTAAATTATTAAGTTGTTTCGGAATAGAATGGTCGTTTTTTGCAATTTTAAACGGGTTTTTGCGAGTTAATGCAGCGAACATCTGGAGTATCGTGCAAAACTCCTTTCTTCAGTTTACAGAAAAAACGTTTAGTGGCTTGACATAGAGCCTCTACGGACAGTTTTCTAGGAGAAGGTACAAGGCACTAATCCCTGTTTTACTAGGCATTGAACCTAACATGCCCACTATTCCATGCAGAGCGGATATATCTAATTTTATTTTAAGGTTATACTCCAAATTAAAGTGATTGACTGACATACAAGGGAAGTAATCTTTAAATTTATATTGCCATGATTTTTGGACGGCCTGTTTTATGCACACTTATAATCTGTTTTTTTATGTTGAGTAAATAAAGAGCCGTTCGAGTATAATCAGTCCCTCATCCAGTACACGAACTTTTGTAAAACTATCTCCTAACCGAGGAAAAGAAGTAATTTGAATTAAGAAAATGGAGTGTTTAATTTTGGGAAACACACTGAGTTCACACAAATGGAAATTGATTTAATTAATAATTTAGTGTGCCATATTACGGTGATTATGGTTAAACTAAGAAATGGTTGAAATGTCCCTTGATTGAAACTTTTAGATTTCAATAAATTAGCCATAAGGATGGTGTGAAAAATGGAGTTCATCTTGATGTCAATCATTTTTATTTTAATAGGGTTGTCTGTAATGTGGCTATCTATTTTTGGATCTAATGTAAAAATTAAAGAGTCTTCCTCTGGAACACCAACAGATGTTTCTGACTTTTTCCTTATGATGATTTATAAACTTTTCCCTCCTATAATTAGAAGGATATTTTTATTTTTGTTAGGATTAGGTATTGTAATTGGATTCATATATTTACTGTTTTTAAAATCCTAGCTAATGGATACGGTTAGGAACATCTAGCAGATTCATCGCTCAACTGTAGAAATCGAACAATCGCCTAAAAGAACATATTGATATGCATATAAACTGAAGTTTTATTTCATACTCTGGTTTTTTGTATACATGTACGGCGAATTGGTTTATTGCAAACCAACTTTGGAAACAGTGATGAGGAGATTCTTTTATTGCAATTTATACAAGTAGGGATGGGGCTTGTCGCTCGTCAATATCATGTAGAATCCCCCAGCTGCGTAAAATGCGGCTGGGGGTGTTTGTAAGGTGAGTACCTGTCACCTAGCTTATGGAATGAAGTAATATACATAGGACATATTGGGCCGCCCGGTCACGATGACGAAAGGCGGAGTCACTTACTACTATCATTTGAACGGCCATGGAGATGTCGTGGCATTGACGGATGCAAGCGGAAATGTCGTCGCGCAATACGAGTATGACGCATGGGGCAATATTGTGTCTAAAACCGGTGCGCTGGCAACAGCGAACCCATACCGTTATGCCGGTTATTATTACGATGAGGAAACCAGGTTATACTACCTAATGGCACGGTATTATGATGCGAATATGGGACGGTTTATTACAAGAGATACGTTCCATGGGTTTGAAAATGAGCCGCAAAGCTTGAATCAGTATGCGTATACGAAAAATAATCCGGTGATGTATATTGACTCAAGTGGGCATTTAAGAATAATAGGAGTGAACTTGGCAGGCTCAATTTTTAATTTTGCTATCGGCGCAGCCGTTGGTGGTGGTACTGGTGCAATCCAAGCCTTTATTATTAAAAAAGGAAAAGAGGCAGCGAAAAGGCTGTTTTATAAAACCGTAGTGTCCCGTCTACAAGCTTGGGGAGCAAATAAATTAGCTTGGATTGTAGGCTTTGCAGTGGGGGTTGCACTTGATTATTTAGATATAGGTACAATGATTGCAAAGGAAATTGACAAGCGGGATAAACATCCTAAAAACGGGTGGATTGATATTTAATGAAAAATTGGATGAAATCTATTACTTTATTTATATGGGGGACTCTTTTTCTATATCTAGTCAATTTCTTTGGTATACCTAAAAACATTTACTATTTTCTAATAGGTGTTCCTTTTGCTACCGGGATTGGTTTACTCATTATATTTCTTTTTGAAAAAAGTGATGATACAAACAAAAAATAATTATATCACTCGTGATACTAGGTGATCGTTAGGAACCTGCCATTTCTCGATATCATGTAGAATCCCTCCAGCTGTAACTGGAGGGGGTTATCGGATGACCATCTGTTTCGAAGCGGGTACCTAGCACCTGTCGAATTAATGTCCAGAAAAAGTGTTCCAACACACCAGACAGGTAGTTATATAGGAAAATTAATCTGAATCTATGTAATAATTTAACGGACATATCGAATCGATTGATCGGATGATATATTTGATTTTAGAGCATTTTTCTTCGAGAATACAGCATAGAAGTGAGTGCCTGTCACTTATCGAACTTGTCTGAAATGCGCTCATCCAAGAGGTAATGAGGAATTCGGAAAAAACGGGAGTGATCGTTGGCGTCGAATCGGTCGTCCATTATGGGTTGAATCTCATCTATTTCCTAAAGGAAATAAGAGTCCCGTTGGGGGCAATCCGATGCGTGCAAAATGGTCCAAACAACTCGGACAATTTGACAGATGAAGAACGAGGCAAAAAAGCACTGGTGATCGCAAAACTGCTCAAAGACGGATGTTTAGCTATTCTCTCATTCTTCACCTAGAGTCCCCGGGAGAATTTCATCAGCCTCTGCTTAGTGAAGGAATGTCGGCACATGGATACCCAGAGACATGAGAGAACTCGTCCTCATCAGCCGCTCAGAGATCCAAAGTGAATTCTCCTTCCACTGGATTGGATATACAAAAATACTCAGTAAATGTGGAGCGCGTTTATGAACGGTTAGAGATTCTATATTACTTAACGCTTTTTTACAAAAAATATGGCAAGCAATATAGGAATGAGAGGATAAAACATCATAAACTTCCAAGCATTCTCTGCGCCCCTGAAATAATAAGCGACAGGAAAAAATAGTAAAGCACTAAATACAAAATGGATTCTCCTGTTTTTCATCAATCCCAACATAAGAAAGAAAACAGAAAACCCCATTAATAACCAAAATAATAACCCTATCCAAAAGAAATCCATTTTCTCCCTCCTTTTTTGAATTGTAACATAAATTTTGGGGAATGAGATCAGTGTTTATCACTTGTCGAATATGATGGAAAATCTCCCTAGCTGTGCAAAATGCGCCTAGAGGGAGAATCGGATGAGTACGTGGCTTGGTTTATGGGATGAAGCCGCTGCCCATAACAACATAAAAGAAGCAGCCACACAAGGATATTCTATAAATCAGTCAAGAAACTTTGAATGGTACGAGCCACAAAATAGATGTAGCATTCAACGATATTGAATAGGCGCTATACTATTGGATGGAAAACAAAATAATGGATAGGTTGATGTCTGATGAAAAAAATTAATCTTTCTTTTTATATGTTTATTTATTTGGAAAAGTATTTACAATTATTTAGATGGTCATTATTTAGAAACCTTACTTGGTATTAATCGACCTAGCCTTTTATATTATGTTGTTGTTTTTCCCGTAGGTTTGGGAAGCGAATTGCTGATCCTTTATTTTTTCATTAAACGTATGTTGGATCCTCGTGATAGAAAAAAATAATCGACTGCTTCACGAGTGTTACTGAGCCATGATTTTACTAAAAATATGGAATGATTGAGCTAGACGCCGAGCGGCAAGCGAATGGCTTGCCGACTGCGGCAGAAAAGCGAGGAAATCAAGCCATGTCAATGGGTTTTTATTGGATCATCAACACACCTGATACTGCATATATTTTCACGAAACATTTTGGAGCCATGGGGAAAAATGACGACTCGTTATTCATACAAGGAACTATTGGTTTTATCATCTTTCTTGATTAGAAATGGCGCTTTTTTGTCAGAAGCAATTTTCGCACATAGCTTATACAAATAATACATTCCGCGCAGTTGTTCCGTAATTAAGTGATCCATATATAAAAGGGAGTCTTTTGCGATTTTTTCTGCTTGGGCAATATTGTTATTGTCAAATTCAGCGATCATTTCTTTGACCGTATCGAGTGAGTAAACGGCTGCGCGTAGTGTGCGAATAATCAATAATTTGCGGATATCGGCACGGCTATATTTTCTGTATCCGTTCTCCTCGTCCCGCTCCGGGATGACCATTCCTTCCTTTTCCCAATGCCTTAGTGTGGAGCTAGGCACTCCCACCACTTTAGCTACTTCCCTGATGGTAAACCAAGCTTGTTTTTTCTTTGGTAAAAATTCATCGCTGTCACTCATTTTTAATGCTTTCAAAACTTGTTCAGCCCGTTGCCTTTCATGGTATAAATTCGCTTGTGCTTCATTGACAAGCCATAGAGCTTCTGTAATTTTGTTTTCATGTAAAAGGGGCATGATTTTTCTGATCAGTTCCATGCCAAATCCCGGATACATCGCGCGAATGCATTCGAAATAGGCGACATGTGTTTCCGTGTAGATTCTATAACCATTTGCTTTCCTCTCAGGGGGAGGGACAAGCCCCCATGATTCATAATGTCGAAGAGCGCTCGTACTAATATTTAATTTGCGGGCAATGTCAATTGGGCGAATCATTTGGATCTCTCCTTCTTTTATGCACATCGATAGAAAGTTTATAAAAAAACATTAAACCATGGATGACGGCTTTTTGTGAAATAAACCTTATTATTTCAATGGTTAATTTATCAAACTTTAGGACTTGCATCAATGTTATATAATGGGGGTGAATTGCCTAAATTAAGGGAGGTATTGATGTGCACGACCATATTATGATAAAGGGTGCGAGAGAAAATAATTTAAAAAACATTTCTGTAAACATCCCCAAAAACAAGCTGGTAGTTTTGACAGGGCCGTCGGGTTCAGGAAAGTCCTCACTGGCGATGGAAACACTGAATCAGGAATGCCAAAGACAATATATGGAATCTTTAGGCATGACCGTTGATTTTATTAAAAAACCGAAAGTGGACTTCATGATTGGATTATCACCGTCCATTAGTATCAGCCAACAAATAACGAATCGAAACCCTCGCTCAACAGTAGGAACAGTGACCGGCATGTACACTTATTTGCGGTTGATCTATGAAAAACTAGGAGAACGCAAATGCCCCAATTGCGAAACAATCATATTACCGATTATAGAAAATGAAGCCAATGTAGATGAAGCATTACAACATGTCACTTGTCCTAACTGCCACAGACAATTGGATAAATTCACCATTTCTCATTTCTCTTTCAACACTCCCCAAGGTGCTTGTCCGACTTGTGATGGATTAGGAAAAGTAAATGACATTCGGGTCGATTTAGTGTTTGATGAGGGGGCAAGCTTAAAGGAACAATGCGTGCGAATATGGAATAGCACTTACGGTGAATATCAGAAGCAAGTATTTAAAGCAGCTTGCGACTATTACGGGATCCAGATAGATGAAGATCTGCCGTTAAAGCATTTTAGCGATGAACAGAGAGCTCTATTGTTTTATGGCGTCGAAAGCAAGGAATTTACAGCTTATTTTCCTGATAAAAAGCCTCCTAAGACGGTGGCGGCGGGAAAATTTGAGGGAGTGCTTACCGGGATGAGAAGGAGATACAACGAAAAAGGCGGCAACTCAGGGGAAGCCCACCTTTTTTATTCACGACAATGTCCCGATTGTGAGGGAAAACGGTTGAAAAAAGAGAGCAGGGAAGTGGTCGTAGCGGGTGTCCCAATTACGGATCTTACCAATATTTCGCTTGAGGAGCTGTTATCGTGGGCCCAATCATTACAGAAAGCGTTATCTAGTGATAAACTGGAAATTGTTGAATCATTTCTGCAAAGTCTCATTGTCAAAATAGAGCGGTTGATCCATGTCGGCTTAGGGTACCTATCCCTTGACAGGCAAACCATCACTCTTTCCGGAGGGGAAGCGCAGCGCTTAAGACTGGCGACCGTCATTGGCTCGGCACTGACCGGTGTACTTTACATTTTAGATGAACCGACTGCGGGACTTCACCCAAGAGATACAAAAGGTCTCGTTCAAGTGATGAAACAGCTGAGAGACTTTGGGAACACGCTTCTGGTCATTGAGCATGATGTGGATGTCATGAAGGAAGCGGATTACATTATTGATATGGGGCCGAGTGCTGGACATCTTGGAGGAGCGGTAGTTGGAGAGGGAACTTTGCTTGAATTAATGGAGCAGGAAGCATCGGTTACCGGCGCCTTTTTACGAAATCGATCAGAACGTAAATGTCAGCGAAGAAAAGGGACTGGCGAGTATTTGACCGTTTATCATGCGCACAAACATAATTTAAAAAATATTACTGTGTCTTTTCCATTAGGCTGCCTTGTTAGTGTGACCGGGGTCTCCGGGTCAGGAAAGTCGACGCTCGTTTTTGATGTTCTGGCGGAAGGGGAAAGCGGTTTTCATCAAGGGTGTGAAAAAATGACCGGTTTTGAAGCAATTGATAAAATGATTACCGTCGGCCAATCGCCGTTAAGCAGGATGAAACGCTCAAATATTGCCACATACACGGACATATTTACACATATTCGCAACCTTTATGCGAATTTGCCGGAAGCCAAAAACAATCACCTAAGTGCAAAAGACTTCTCCTTTAATAGTCCAGGAGGCCGTTGTGAAAATTGCCAAGGAATGGGGATGGTTTCTTTAGTCATGCATTTTCTTCCGGAGCAAGAAGTAGAGTGTCCAGTTTGTCGCGGGAAAAGATTTGAAGAAAAAGTGTTAAAAGCAAAGTATAAAGGATATTCGATTTCTGATATTCTCGACTTATCGATTGAAGAGAGCCTGCCAATATTCGAAGATCATCGAAAAATCTCATCGGTGATTCAATTATTATGTGAAATCGGTCTCGGTTATTTAAAATGGGGGCAATCGCTCACAACGTTGTCCGGGGGAGAAGGGCAGCGTTTGAAATTGGCAAAAGAATTAAAGAACCAAACTACTAATAGGACACTTTTTTTATTGGACGAGCCGACCGTCGGGTTACATCCAGCCGATGTACACAAGCTGCTTGTTTTGCTCCATAAGCTCGTTGATGCGGGAAACACGGTCATCGTTGTGGAACACAATAGCGAAATCATTCGCTCCTCCGATTGGGTGATTGATCTAGGACCAGAAGGAGGGAATGATGGAGGAATGGTGATGGCTGAAGGGACACCTGAGGAAATTGCGAGTAATCCAAACTCTTATACAGGCAGATTTTTGATATAGCAGAGGTGCTTGTCACTTGTCGAAGAAATAAAGATCCTGTTCTGGTTGGTGTTAGGGAATGTTTCTCGCTCAGATAGGTGAGTGAGTTGGTAAGAAATGCGAACAGTGAGTGTTTTTTGACGGGAAATCAATCATAGCCAAAGTAAGCCAGTCATGTATATCGATGAAGAGGTTGGCTTTGCTCTCTTATTTTCAAATGCCTATCGCGAAGTCTTTCACTTCTTAACGGCATGGAGGTGGGAGGTTCATATCCCGGTATATGAAGGGGAAAAAGAGCACGAATCTTTGGATTAAGAAGGAAGAAAAACAGGCCTTTCCTGTGTTTATGGTAGGAAAAGGCCTGTTTTTTAAAACGTATATTAATAGAGCGCACGGAAAAATCCATCAAGGAAGTGCTTAGCAATGACCCATTTAGATAATTGCTTCATCGTTTCCTTTTTTGGTGTTTTCACTTCAAGCGGGACGATGATGTCCATTCCGTGCTTCATCTGTTTCGTTGGATGGGACACAATCGTTTCATTTGGGCGAAGACCGCGTTCAATTTCTTGTTTCTTTCCATGTGAAATTCCAAGTGTTACCTTTCGTTTTTCGAGTTTGCCGCGATGAATCACATAGACAAATGACTTCGTTTTTTCATGCCACACCGCTTCGGCAGGAACAGTCATCGCTCCGTTTTTTTCTTTTGTCACGATTGTGATGTTGACGTGATATCCGAAAGGAAGGGATTTGGGCTGTTCGTTCAACTGCACGGTAAACGGATATTCGCTTTTTTCTTGAAAACTTGTTTCGGTGACTGGAAATTTGCCGATATCCATAATCGTGCCGGTAAAGGCTGCTTTTTCATTTGGAACATGGACCACTGCTTTTTGTCCAACGGCGATTTCTCCGAATCGTTTCTCTTTCACTTTTCCACGGATAACTGCGGAAGGGGAAGCAATGGTGATCAGCGGTTTGGAAGGATGATCGCTGATTTCTTCGACCCAACCGGCTGTTTCACTTTTGACAACGAGCTCCTCTTTTTTCTCTGTTAGTTGGCTCTGTTCTGCCTCGTATTCCTGTATTTTTGATTCGAGCAATGCTTTTTTCTGCTCTGCTTCCCGCGCTTTTTCCTCCCATTGTACCTTCTCCAGACGATCTTCCGTAACCGAAGAGGCCAGCGTTGTATAATAATCGACATCTTCCGAAAGCTGCTCCATTTGTGTGCGAAGTTGTTCTTGTTTGCTTGCGATGCGCTGCAGCTCCCGGTCAATTTCTTCGTTGGCATAACGGATAAGCGGTGTGCCTGCTTGTACTTCTTGTCCGGGTGTGACAAGGATTTCAGCAATGGTGCCGAACTGTGGATGATCGTAAATGAATTTTCGTTCCGCTGGCGCCGTCATGCCGGTCGTGTCAACCGTCTCTTTTATATTGGTTTTGGTTGGTTTGCTCCGTTCGTTCACATAGACTGATTTTGGAATTTTGCTATGCTGATGAAACAAAAGATAAAAGTTTGCCCCTATAATACATAATGCGAGGACGATCAATATATATGGTCTCCAACGTTTCATCCGTTTCCCCTGCCTTTCATTACAATTCACTAAATAGAAAGTTTGTATAAGCTACTAATCATTATGCCGAAAAAGAGATAAACGGCGATCACAATCATCGCAACGCGTTGGACCGGCTTTTCCGTCAAGGAGCGAAGAGCGATGATTTGTATCGATATGGCCCAGATCGAAAAGACGGAAACGGTTCGCAAAAGAGCCCATATAAAGGTGTGTTTCGTGATATAAGGTCCCCACACTCCAAGAGAAAAAGGAGAAAAGAGATTTTTTATCCCGAGAAATAGCTGAAATGGAAAGAGAATCATATTTTCAAGTAAGAAAATAGATAAAATTGCTAGTTGAATGGTGAATAGTTTTAGAAAATGAATATCAAAAAACAAATAAAAAATGATAGAAGAAATGAATAAAAAGAACAGCGGGACGCATATCCCTCCTAAAACATGGCCCAATGCGAATAAAAGCTGAAGAAACGCAAATTGCTCACCTGTGTATTGGTCAAGATATTTAGTCAGTTCCTCTCCATCCATACCAAAATAACCACGAAGCAATGAAAGAATGACATGAAAAAATAAGAGAAGAAAGGCGACAATCGCCACATGTTTTAACCGTTCCGCTTCCCTAAGCTGGGCAAACGCAATTTTCGGCTGAAAAATTTCTTTAAGCGGATTGCTTTTATATACCATCAGTAAATCCCCCATATGTATCAAAGTAGACATAAGCCTATTGTAATATAAAGGTAAAGAATTTGTCATCTAAGGTATTATTTTCAATGGTTTCCTTATGAACATATTTAAAGTATAGATGGGAGAGGCTCGTGAAAAGCCTCCATTATCATTGTTCAATGAACGGGCTAGGATCATTGGAGGAAATTTTTTTATTTTTATCGCTTACTTTTGAAAAATTTAATAAACCCAAGTATAATACCAATAGCCAAAATGATAGTCCCGATTGTTAATGGAATCCATCTTAGCAGCAACGAAATGAAAGAATACGGCTCCTAAAAAATAAAGACTGGTGCTAGAAATAGCATGATATCAAGCGGGGCTTACCATTTTTGTGCCGTTTAAAGGCCGTAGCATTCAGTAACAACAGAATGAAACGGAATGACCAAAAAGAATAAGGCCCATCTTTGTCCATGAAAAAATGAAACATATATAAAAGTTTATTTGAGTATTATAGGTTGATATCGTTTAAAAGCTCTTGTGCAGCTGGAGTGAATCTTTCTTTTAGCGGTGCCATCCAATGAAGCGTGTCACCATTTTCTCGGCGTGACCGAGACAAGTCCGTGACTTGTCTCCGACCGTCGAAAACAGCAATTTCTGCTTGGGAATGGGGCATCTATGCCATCCTTTCGTAGGATAGAGATCTTTCGCAAACGGTGGATTCAGTGTCGAAATCATCATGGAACAAGCCATAGAAAAGATCTAAAAAATGGGTTCCTTAAAATATCATCAAGAATGTTGGACAGAGCAAAAGGAGCTCATTCTTTATTGCGCGCTTATCGACCCCTCTGCTTATGGCGATTTGGGGGCTATGCGTTTTTTGGCGATGAAGGGGGTGCTTTTGCTTTAAGCGTGCCTTGGTGGGCCTATGCGTCTTTAGCATACGGCCGTTTTTATGGGCATTTGTAAGGAAGCGTTCTATAAAAATGAATAAGCAAAATAAAAGGTAAGGAGACTAAATCTATGAGCTTATGGGAACTACTTGTCGGACTTATTTTAGGTGCTGTGGAAGGCCTAACAGAATTTGCCCCTGTTTCTTCAACTGGCCATATGATTATTGTGGATGATATGTGGCTTCGCTCTCAAGATTTTTTAAATGAAAGAGTAGCGAATACCTTTAAAGTTGTCATTCAGCTTGGTTCGATTCTGGCGGTGGTCGTTGTGTTCCGAAATCGATTTATTGAGCTATTAGGGTTGAAAAAAGGGACAAGCGACCGGCCGAACCGGCTTCGCTTAACCCATGTGATTGTTGGATTATTGCCTGCAGGAATTTTGGGTGTTTTATTTGAAGATTATATTGATGAACATTTATTTTCGACAAAGACGGTTTTGATTGGTCTGGTCATTGGGGCCCTATTAATGATTGCCGCGGATTTATTCGGTGGGCGCAAACAAACGGTTGAGACAGTGGATCAGATTACATATAAACAAGCCTTTTTCATTGGGCTAATTCAATGCTTATCGTTGTGGCCTGGATTTTCTCGTTCTGGCTCGACCATATCAGGCGGTGTGCTGCTTGGAATGAGCTACCGGGCGGCGGCCGATTTTACGTTTATTATGGCGGTTCCGATTATGGCAGGGGCGAGTTTTTTGTCTCTCGTAAGCAAATGGAAGTATTTCACCGTAGATGTGATACCATTTTTTATAGTAGGGTTTATTAGCGCTTTTATTTTCGCGTTAATTTCCATAAAGTTTTTCCTTCAATTAATTAATCGCATTCGGTTGATTCCTTTTGCCGTTTATCGAATCGCATTAGCGTGTTTGATCTATATTCTCTATTTTTAACAGATCGAATTGGGAAGCTTCCTATCTCTAAACAGAGTGTAGGGGGGAGAGGTGCTTTTTGTTTTAACACCGTTCTAAACAAGAACGGTGTTTTATTATGGGTGAAAGCTAGCCTGTTGTGGAGATGTTGTGACCGCTAAATAAAACTGAACAGAATTTGATTGATTAAATTGAACAGTTTTTTACCAGTTAGAAGCGTGCACTTTACATGGAGTGGCGTACATGATAGCCTCGTTTCATGCGGCTGATTCTTGTTGTTGCTCGCTTTTTAGGAAATATCTTGTACGCAGAGGCTCCATGTCAAGTGATAGGGATTACGCTGGAATTTCCAGAAAAGTGTTCACTCTTATTTAGCGAAAACTGTTCAATTTTACTTGACGGTTACAGATGTCACTATAAACGATAAAATGAAAAATGGTTGTAGACAAAATCAAAATGGACTTTGCCTACAACCTGATTTCGCATTACGATTCAATTAAAAAACCAGCTTTTTGCAGCGCTTGGCAAGCGGCGTCAAGCTTGGCCAGCGAATCGGCTTCGAGCGTATGAAGATGCGTGCCGTCTGTGAGCTGAAGCAAGTAGGAGGAGTTGGTTTGTTTAATTTTTTGAATGAACTGATCCACTTCTTGACGACTGCTGACCATGACAGAAGCCGTTAAATCGCCGTAGACGGGGTGTTCAATTTTTACATCCTTCATGGTCACTCCATGATCGACAATTAAGTATAGCTCTTCTTTTGTTTGTTCCGGTGTATGGTAGCAGGCTATGGTGCGCGTATAAATTTGGTTAGGAGCCGGCGTTTTTAAGTAGAGATAGCCTTGGCTTGTGGCGATAATCGGTTCGTTACGCGCTTTAAGCAGCGAAATGTCTTGGACGATGACTTGACGGCTGACGTTCGCTTTTGCCGCTAGCTCCGCTCCGGTCAGCGGCAGTCCGCTTTCTTTGAGCCATTTTAAAATCAGCTCTCGCCGCTTCTCCCCTAAAATTTTCTTCTCGGTTTTCATAGGCTCTACTCCTTTCGTTGTTGACAAATGGTTTCCAACACGGTTAAAAGACGGTCTATTTCGTTTAGTGTCGTCCACTTGCCAAATGAAATGCGGACGAATTGCTTCGCTTCATCTTCTTCCTTTCCAATTGCGATCATTGTCCGTGAAGGAGCTTGTTTTCCAACCTGACAAGCACTCCCTGTCGAAATGGCGATGCCGTAGCGGTTGCACTCAAGCATTGCATATTGCCCCTCCATTCCTTGTACTGAAAGACCGAGGATGTTTGGCAAGTGGGCGTCGGGATGTCCTTCAATGGCAACAGGCAGCCGCTTCTCATGAATTCGTGAAATTGTATACTGACGAAGGCGTTCAAGCCGCGCATGTTCATCGGCTAAATGTTCGCAGGCCTGCTGCGCAGCGGTGACAAATGACGCAATGCCTGGCACATTCACAGTTCCAGGGCGAAACCCAAATTCGTGTGTTGCCTGGAGGAAGCAAGAGGTCCATTTGATGCGCGGATCAATATAGACAGCCCCGACCCCTTTAGGGCCATAAATTTTATGCGAGGAGATAGATAAGCTGTCTATCCCCATTTTTTGTACATCCACTTGTATTTTACCAAAGGTTTGTACACAGTCGCTATGAAAGATGACCCCGTGTTTTCGCAAGCGTTTGGCGATCTCTTGAATCGGCTGAATGGTGCCGATTTCGGAGTTTGCATGCTGAATCGAAGCCAAAATTGTTTGCGGAGTGATGGCATTTTCCAACTCAGCCAGATCAATTTGGCCGAAGCGATCTACAGATAAATACGTGACTTCATAGCCTTCCGTTTCAAGCTGTTGAAATAAATGATATAACGATGCGTGCTCGGTTGCTGTTGTAATTAAATGATTTCCTTTATGGCGATGGGCCTCAATCATCGAACGGACGGCAAGAAGATTGGATTCTGTACCGCCGCTTGTAAAATAAAGACCTCTTTCATCGCCGCCGATCAATTCGGCAAGCTGCTGGCGGCAAATGTGCAGAAGCTGGGCTGCGTGGCTGCCGATATCATGTAAGCTACTTGAATTGCCGAAATATGATGAAGCCGCCTTTGTATAAGCGGTTAATGCTTCTTCGCTCATGGGTGTTGTCGCTGCATAATCAAGATAAATCATATAATCATTCCCTCACATTTGGAAAAATAAAAGTCTTGTCATCAGTTTAATTATGTGTCAATATAGGTGTCAAGACAGTAAATAATAACAGGGGGCTTTTGTATGCCACAAGCGGATGTGATTATTGTAGGCGGAGGCCTAGCATCGCTCGTAACGGCTTATCATTTGTTTGAGCATAAAAATGTGATGATTTTCACAAAAGCGAAAAAAGAAGAGAGTAATTCTTGGTTAGCGCAAGGAGGTATCGCTGCTGCTTTGTCTGGCCAAGATCATTGGCATTTTCACTATCAAGACACGATCATTGCTGGAGCAGATCATAATGATGAACGTGCTGTAGAAATTCTCGTTCAGGAAGGCCCGAAACGGCTTTTAGAGCTGGTGGAAACCGGCTTGCAATTCGATACGGATCAAAACGGACATTTTCATTTTGGAAATGAAGGAGCCCATAGCCAGCGGAGAATTTTGCATGCAGGAGGCGATCAGACGGGAAAAGCGATGACCTCGTTTTTAATGGAAAAGCTATACGGCCATGTCACCATAGTGGAAGATGAGCGCGTCATTGATTTGCTTGTCGCTGACGGGCGCTGTATCGGTGTGCGCACGAAAACAGGTGCTTATTATGCGGATGCCGTTGTATTATCAACCGGCGGCTGTGGAAGGCTGTATTCTTTCTCCTCTAATGCTGAAACGGTGACTGGAGATGGTATTGCCTTAGCGTATCGGGCCGGTGCAGCTGTGACGGATATGGAATTTATTCAATTTCACCCCACGATGCTTTATGTGAATGGCAGGGCGGTCGGATTGATTTCTGAAGCTGTGCGGGGAGAAGGGGCGGTACTGGTCACAGAAGATGGGAAAAAATTGATGGAGTCCATCCATCCACAGCAAGATTTAGCGCCAAGAGACGTCGTAGCTCGGGCGATCCATGCCGAAACCGCCAAAGGCGGCCGTGTCTATCTCGACATTTCGATGATTAAAAATTTTGCGGAGCGATTTCCAACAATAGCGAAATTATGCGAGTCTCACGGTGTTGGTTTGCAGGATGGCCGGCTTCCTGTTGTACCAGGCGCTCATTTTTTAATGGGAGGAATCCAAGTTGATTTATCGGGACAAACATCGCTTGCGGGCTTGTATGCAGTCGGAGAAGTGGCTTGTACTGGAGTACATGGCGCTAACCGCTTGGCGAGCAATTCGCTGCTTGAGGGACTGGTGTTTGGCGCTCGTTTAGCTGAAGTGTTGAAGCAACGCGGGAGTGCAGAAAAGGGGCGACGCTTTCCGTTTGTCAAGCCGAATTCGGTTAAAAGCTTTACAGGCTCGTTGCCGGATAAGGGACAAATTCAAGAGATCATGATGCGATATGTAGGGATTGTGAGAGATGAACGAAGCTTAGCGACCGCAAGAAAGTGGCTGGAGCAATTTTCTATTCCGGAGCTTGTCAAGACCGACGTCACTTCATGGACAGAAGAAGAAATCACCGTTGCTTACATGCTCATTACTGGATGGCTGATCACTACCTCAGCGCTTAAGCGTACAGAAAGCCGCGGCGGCCATTACCGTTCGGATTACCCGACAGAGGCCATGCATTGGAAAAAGCGGCGGATTTTACGAACAAAAGAGGAATTTTTCGCGAGAATAGGAGGAACAGCATGAATATCATCAAGCTGCAACAAATGCTGCAACAGTTTTTTTTAGAAGATATTGGCGAACGTGATGTGACTAGCGAGACGATTTTTCCTCATCATCATTTAGCTTCTGGTTCATTTCTTGTTAAGGAAGCCGGTATTTTCTCTGGCGCTGACATTATGAAAACCGCGTACCACCTGCTGGACCCATCGATTAGCGTTACGCTATATAAGCGAGATGGCGAAAAAGTAGATAAAGGAGACGTCATTGCTTCGGTTTCCGGTCCCATTGCTCCGTTATTAACGGGCGAACGTGTCATTTTGAATTTGATTCAGAGAATGAGCGGCATCGCTACCATTACTCATCAGGCGGTGATGACGTTAAATAGCGAATATACGCGCATTTGCGATACGCGCAAAACAACTCCAGGACTTCGAATGCTGGAAAAATATGCGGTCACATGCGGCGGCGGATATAACCATCGCTTTGGTTTATACGATGCGGTGATGATAAAGGATAACCATATTGCCTTTTGCGGCTCTATTACAAAAGCGGTTCATACCGTGCGCCAGCAGCTTGGTCATATGGTTAAAATCGAAGTGGAGACGGAAACGAGGGAACAAGTAATAGAGGCCGTAAAGGCAGGAGCGGACGTCATTATGTTTGATAACCGGACACCAGAAGAAATTAGAGAGTTTGTTCAGCTTGTGCCTTCTGCTATTATTACAGAGGCTTCCGGCGGCATCACCCTTGAAAATCTTGCCGAGTATGGCGATACAGGCGTTGATTATATTTCGTTAGGCTTTTTAACTCATTCTGTGAAAGCGCTCGATATTAGTTTTAATATTGAAGGATAAAAGAGGAGGGAACGAAATATGAACGTATTGGAAATGATGCAAAAACAGGATCATATGCCAGAAGTGTATAAAACGCTTAACGCGGTTGAAATGGAGGAGCGTGTTCGGAAGATTAAGGAGAAAATGGGGGAGAAGCTATTTATCCCTGGACATCATTATCAAAAGGATGAAGTCATTCAGTTTGCGGATGCAACAGGGGATTCTTTACAGCTCGCACAGGTGGCCGCAAAAAATAAGCAAGCAGAATATATTGTTTTTTGCGGTGTTCATTTTATGGCGGAAACGGCGGATATCTTAACAGGAAACCACCAAAAAGTCATTTTGCCGGATATGCGCGCAGGCTGTTCGATGGCCGATATGGCGGATATGGCGCAAGTGGAACGAGCATGGCCGATTTTACAAGAACAGTTTGGCGATACGATTTTGCCGTTAACCTATGTGAACTCGACAGCAGCCATTAAAGCATTTGTAGGGCGAAACGGTGGAGCGACCGTGACTTCTTCGAATGCAGAAAAAATGGTCGCTTGGGCGCTTGGACAAAAAGAGCGGATCTTCTTTTTGCCGGATCAACATTTAGGCAGAAATACGGCATATAAACTTGGCATTGCGCTTAATGAAATGGCGGTTTGGAACCCGTTAACGGACTCGCTTGAGTACGAGGGAGATATCAAGCGAATTAAAGTCATTCTTTGGAAAGGACATTGTTCCGTTCATGAAAATTTTCAAGTGAAGCATATCGACTACATTCGGAAAACAAAACCGGATATGAATATTATTGTCCATCCAGAGTGCAGCTGGGAAGTCGTACAAAAATCAGATTATGCCGGTTCTACTAAATATATTATTGAGATGATTGAAAAAGCTCCTTCTGGGAGCAAATGGGCGATTGGAACGGAAATGAATCTCGTCAACCGGTTAATTCAACAGCATCCTGATAAAGAAATTATTTCTTTGAACCCTTACATGTGTCCATGTTTAACGATGAATCGCATTGATTTGCCACATTTGCTATGGGCGTTGGAATCATTAGAGCAAGGAAATATCATCAATCCAATCACCGTGCCGGTCTCCATTGCCGAAGATGCCGTACAAGCATTAAAGAGAATGTTGGCGCTCGCTTAGACATAACAAGGTCTATATGCAGACCTTGTTATTTTTTTATCATAAATTCATTTTTTGCTTCATAAGTTATGTTGAAGGATGATGATGACAACGTGCCAATGAAATAGAATGATTATTGTTTGAGTGTAGGAGGGGGAACGGAGTGAAAATCCATATTGTGCAAAAAGGAGATACGCTTTGGAAAATCGCGCAAAAATACGGAGTTGATTTTGAGCAGTTAAAGCACTTAAATGGCCAATTAAGCAATCCGGATTTAATTATGCCGGGAATGAAAATTAAAATTCCGACTGCAGGGGTTCCGGTAAAAAAAGAAGCACCAAACAAAGAGTATCCAAAGAAGGAATATCCAAAAAAAGAGTATCCGAACAAAGAACATCCAAAAAAGGAATATCCGAAAAAAGAAGAGCCGGTTCAAGAGCATCCATTTTCCAACGCTAAACCGTTTGCTTCATTCAATTTTGAAGCTGAAATCGCTCCGAACGTGAACATTAATCCGCCTGCTCAAGAAATACCGATAAATGAAGTGCCGAAGCCCAAACCGACAGCACCAATTGAGAAAAAGCCAAAGGAAACTCCGAAAGCGCCGACGGCCAATATTCCGAAAGAACTACCAAAGCAGCCGTCTTATGAGCCACCTAAATCTAATATTGGCGTGAATCAAGCGGCAGAAAAGCATGATCACAAAACACCATTCCAAGCTAATCCATCGATTTCGCCGCAATCAAATGTGAATTATCCAAATCAAATACCGGGCCTGCCGCCGATTCCGCCAAAGCCGGACAACATTTTACCGAATATTATGAAGCCAGATACGGACATAGAGCCATCAGAGAATCAGGAGCATCCATCATACGATCAACATGATCAACCGCCGGAACTGCCGACCATTCCATATGTTCCGATTGCGCAGCCACAACAGCCGACCTACCAGATGCCAGCTTACTTGCCACCTCAAGAGCAAGGCTGCATTCCGGTTACTCCTGTCATGCCAGGTTATGGATTTTATTATCCGCAGGCTCCGGTAGCGCCGATGGCTGCGCCGTTCTCGCAGCCTGCCGCACCATTCTACGGGGAGAGCGGCTCGCATCCGTTTCCTGGAGTACAGGAAAGCATCGAATCGCATGAGTGGGGACCGCCAGCACCGCCGGCTTCATCAGCGAATATACAGCCCAATGCTTCCCCGAACCTTCAGCCTAATGTATCACCTAATGTATCGCCTAATATGAATATGCCGCCTAATGTTCAACCACCTGAAGAACCAATGATGGTATCTCCGCAGCAGATGTCAGGAGGATGTTACACGGTTCCGATGATGCCTTGCTATGGTTGGCCTGTACAAACCTATCAACCAATGTACGGATCAACGGCTCCTGGCTATTATTCGCCGTATCCGCAACAGCAGCCGTCAAGCTTTTCACCATATCCAGCCGCGGCACCAGCTTATCCGTATGCACAAGGGCCGGGACAGCCATCTTATTACCAGTCGCCACAACCTGCCGCTTTCCCACAAAATCCACAACAATTTTTTATGATGCCAGAATATGGGGAAAGCAGCGACTACGAAGAATAGCCATATAGGAGACGGTGAGAGCCATCGTCTCTTTCTTTTGCTTCAAGCGGAATATGGGTTGTGCGTGGAGGAAGCGGCGGCTATTAAGCCACATGTACAAATAATTGATACAAATAAAGGAAAATGGATTGTGAAAAAATATCGCACCTTTTTTGAAGCGTCGCGGCAGCAGATGTTTATTCATTTATTAAAACAGGCAGGCTTTCAAGCCGCCCCCTCTATTACTGGGGTGGCCGTTTCTGAAAATGCCTGTTGGACGCTGCAGGAGTATATTCCGCATTCCAATCCGTTTGTTTTTACAAGCGAGAAAGATCGAAACGAAGGCCTTTGCCTGCTTTATGAGTACCATATTTTTTCGCAGCGTTTGCTGCAGCAGCCGTTTTTTGCCACTATGCTGCCTTATTATCAGCTGTGTGAAAGATGGAAGCAAAGATATTTATCTTTTCTTCATGATTTGCCGGTATGGCAGCAAATCATGAGGCATGAGGAGCTTACTTTTATTTTGCAATGTGCCCAATATAGCTTAGAAAAAATTCCTTTATTCATTCCTTCTTTATTAGCAGAACCGATGACCATTATTCATGGCGATGTCGCTTCACACAATTTTTTGCGGGCTGAAAACGGAAGTGCCTATTTAATTGATTATGACTTAATAGCGGTCGCTCCAAGCGGCATCGATTATTTGCAATATGCCAATCGCATATTGCCATATATGCAATGGTCTTTTGCTTTATTGAAAAAATGTCCTATATTGGAAGATTTTTTAGAAAAGCCATGGTTTTTAATGGCCTTGATTTTTCCAAGCGATATATTTCGCGAATGCCGATCATTTATGAAGAAGCGAAAGCCTTTCGCGATTCCATACTTTGAACATCGCAAACAGTTTGTGCAAAAAATCGCCAATATGATAAGATAACGTATATCTTATTTTTCGTGAAAGGAAGTTGAATCATGGAGGAGAAAATTGAAAAGTTAGTGGCCTGGCTTCGCGAACAAGTAAGCAAAGCTGGATTGAACGGGGCGATTGTCGGGATTAGCGGCGGAATTGATTCGGCTGTGGTGGCGCATCTTATTAAACGGGCTTTTCCGGACAACTCTTTAGGATTAATTATGCCGTGCAAGAGCAATCCAAAGGATCAAGAGGATGCATTAAAGGTCGTTGAAAGCTCGGGTATTCGCCACTTTGTGATTGATTTAACAGAGACGCATCAAACATTATTTGCAGAAATCGAAAAACAGCTTAAAGAAAAAGGAGAATGGAATGAGGAGGCGGCGCGTCTTGGCGATGCCAATACGCGAGCGCGTTTGCGGATGACAACGCTGTATGCGGTCGCCAACAATTATGGGTATATCGTAGTTGGAACTGACAACGCGGCTGAATGGCACACAGGTTATTTTACCAAATATGGAGATGGCGGTGTCGATCTTGTTCCGCTTGTTCATTTTACAAAAGGCGAAGTTCGCGAAATGGCCCGAATTCTTGGTGTGCCTGAGGAAATTATTACAAAAGCGCCAAGTGCGGGTCTTTGGGAAGGCCAAACGGATGAAAATGAAATGGGAACAACTTATGAAATGATTGATAAATATTTAAAAGGGGAAGAAATTCCGGAAAAAGATCGGTCCATCATTGAGAAGCTACATCATCGTTCACATCATAAACGCCAGTTGGCCGCTGCGCCGCCAAAATTTTAATGTGCATGGGCCAAAAAACTTCCCGGTTTCTCTAAAAAACCTCTTTTTGCTTTCAATAGCATAAGCCATATTCAAATGAGATGAACCAAATATCATGCTTTCGCCTGTCTTTATGGATAGGTTGGTTGTTCAAAAGGAATTATACCGATATCAGAACTTGATTTTTACCGCTAACTAACAGCGATAAAATCCCCTCTTATTTGCCAAGCTAAAAATGGGTCAAGGTGCTTGACCCAAGGCAAATAAAGGGGGTTTTTCCGTTGAGAAAAACAATCGCGGCAATAGGCGTTTTTTGTTGTGTGAGTGGGCTTGCCGCATGCGCAAATTACGATGCGGAAGATCGGGCAACACGCTATCGAGATGAAACAAGACCGATCGGTTATTATTCAACGGATCGGACGAATACTCCATATACGTATGGCCGTTACGGAACAAATATTGAGAATGACGGAAATGCCTATATGATGGACAACCAAAATGGTCCAGTTGCGGATTTTTTCGGTACGGATGCGCTTCGTCGAGATCGTTACGATCGGTCGACTCCATCGCTGCCTCTAGAAGCGAATTTCGGCAAAGCAGACCAAAATTATCATGGTCACTTGCAAAATAATAAAACACATCCTTCTTATTACGACCATTATGACGGACGTTTTGCCGAGCAGGTAGCCAAAGAAGCGGCTAAAGTCAAAAATGTCAGCGATGCCCGGGCGCTTGTATATAAGGACCATGTATTAGTAGCCATTCAAACGGGAGGAAAAGATGCAAATCGTACGGAGCAAAATGTAGCGAAAGCGATCGCTCCATATACGAAAGGAAAGCATGTGCGCGTCGTTTCGAATCCAAGCATGTATCAGCGCGCTCGCGTCATTGACAATAACATACGTTACGGCCGCCCGTTTGAAGAAATTAACCGGGATTTAAAGACGATTTTTTATAAAGGGAAAATAATGGAAACTCCAACCAATACACGATAAATGCTGCAGGGAGATGCCGGCAAATGGCATCTCCTTTTTCTTTTCAAACGGTCTAGACCTCCTCACGAAAAAACGGTATCGTCCTCCAATTATGAAGTTAGCTGGTACAGCTGGGCTTTCATTAAGCGAATGTGCGATGGGAGCAAAGTGTGACATTGAATTATTAGAAACATCTGTTATTTTGTTAATTTATACACTCTTCAAGCTGCATCTATATCGCTTGGCAGCTGTTTCATGCTTCCGCTATTTTTGGTATAGTAATATCGAAAATTTGATATGATGAGAGGAGAAATGGAAAGTGGCTGGACATTCCAAATGGAAAAATATCCAACGTCGAAAAAATGCACAGGATGCCAAACGCGGCAAACTGTTTATGAAATTGGCGAAGGAAATTTACGTTGCAGCCAAAACAGGTGGTGGCGATCCAAATGTCAACGCCGCGCTGCGTCTCGTCATTGAAAAAGCAAAAGCGGCGAATATGCCGAGCGACAATATTGAAAGGGCCATCAACAAAGCGGCAGGCAATCAGGAGCATGCCAACTATGAAGAAATTCGTTATGAAGGGTACGGTCCAGGTGGCGTGGCAGTCATGGTCGTTTGTCTGACGGATAATAAAAATCGCACAGCGGCAAATGTTCGCGCAGCATTTTCGAAAAACGGCGGAAATCTTGGAGAAACAGGATGCGTGTCCTATTTATTTGCAAGAAAAGGATGGCTTGTCATCGCTCGCGAAGGGTTAGAGATCGACGAGGATGAGATGCTTCTCCAAGCGATTGAAGCAGGAGCGGAAGAAATGGAAACAATGGACGACTCATTTGAAATTTATACAGCACCTGAGCATTTTGAAGAGGTGAAAAACAAGCTTCAGGAGAATGGATTAACGTTTGTAAACGCTGAAATCACGATGATCCCGCAAACCTACACAACGCTGGAAGGCGATGACCTAACGAAAATGCTCAAGCTGATTGATATGCTTGAAGATGATGACGATGTTCAAGAAGTGTACCATAATTTAGATGAAACGGCGATACCATAAAACGATCATATTTCCCGTTCTTTGCAAGAGAGAACGTGATTTCTCTGCAGAGAATGGGATTTTTTATGAGAGGATACAAAATGTTCATCAACATCATGACTCAGTGATAGAAAAAATAATTGAAAACCCATGGTGTTAGGGGGAATTTATATGCAACGATCATCCATATCACTTTCTCCCGCAAGCTTTATCCCCCTGTAAGTATGCAGATGACGCTATAGTACGAGGAAGATAAATGAACCGATTTTATCTAGCACCACAGGTAAATCAAGAATGGTAAGGTGATATTCCTTTTTTTGGGGTATTCAGATGACCGATTTTTTACATACTTCATTTTGGGAAGGAACATAATATGTTCCATGGAGGGATCAGTATGAAGAAAAATGAAGTCCGCTTAACAAGCGCTGAAATTGCAAATATGTGGAATACCTATATATATGATAGCATGGTGGAAAGCGTTATCACGCATTTTAAGCTGACAGCAGAAGATGAAGAAGTGCGCATGCTTCTGGAAGAAGGATTGAAAGTTGTCCAAAATCATCTCCAAAGTCTAGAGCAACTATTTAGCGAGGAAGGAATTGCTAAACCAGACGGGTTTCCGGTCGATCAGCATGTGAATCGTCAAGCGCCAAAGCTTTTTTCCGATACATTTTATTTAGAGTATCTTAACCAAATGAGCCAATTTAAAATCACTTCACATGCTACTTCCATTGTGATGGCTTCTCGAGATGATATCCATCAGTTATATAAACAATTTAGCGAAGATGCGATTCAATTAAATAAGCGTGTGCGCGCCATGATGAAAAGTCAGGGTATATATATACGTCCTCCTTATATGGCTTATCCAAAGCAAGTGGATTATGTTGAAAAGCAAAGCTTTCTTACTGGATGGCTTGGACGCAGACGACCGCTTTTGGCGATTGAAGCAGCCTATTTAGTGATGAACTCCATTAACAATGAAATCGCGAAGGCTACGTTAATCGGATTTGCGCAAGTAGCGAGGGATCCTGAAATTCGCAGCTTCTTTTTAAGAGGACAAAAAGTATGCAGTGAGATCATGACCTCCATTTTTGAGGTGCTGCAGGAAGACAATATTCCAGCTTCGATGACATGGGACACAGTCGTCAATGGATCAACAGTTGCGCCATATTCAGAGCGATTAATGCTGTTTTTAGTCAATTCCTTATCAGGGCTTGGGATTGGTGTGTATGGACAGGCCATGGCGTTTTCATTAAGAAGAGATGTAGCGGCTCTCTATGCTTCTTTTATCGCGAAAGCGGGAGCCTATGCGGAGGATGGAGTGAATTTAATGATTGAGCGCGGATGGCTTGAACAACCGCCTCACTTCCTTGATCGCGAACGGCTTGTAGTGGAGTCGAAATAAAAACACTGATTTCTTGAGTGAGTGTCAGACCGTTGTTAAATGCTTTCATCCTGCGTCACTGGCCGCATTCGTCTGCTCATGAATTTCTTTTGTTCGATTTTTGTCTTTGTTCGGCTGCGTTTCTTGTCTGCCAAGCGTTTTCCACTCAGGCTGATGTGGAACACCATAAATAGAGGATGAGAATGGTTGTAGACAAATCTCATTTTTGACTTTGTCTACAACCGGACACTCACTTCTTGAGTGAGTGTTTTTTATGGATAAAATTTTCTTAAAAGGTGAAACTATAAATAGCTTTCATTATTTACCGAGAAAGAGGGGAAGACAATGAAGCTTTTGATGGCTTGCTTGGCTATCGCGATTTCATTTATAAGTTCCTCAGCTGCCTTCGCTAAAGAGCCGGCCACTCAAATGACGATTTTGTTAGAACGAATATACGTGGACGGAGAAGTGAGTGAAGAAATTAAACAAGAAACGATTACATCGATGAAGGATATATGGAAAAAGTATGAAGGCTGGCAGCTTGTCAATCTTGATGATGAACAAATTGTGTTCCAGAAAATGGTTCAAGATATTTCACCTTTGTCAAAAGCGAATGGATATTTTGGCTTAACAAAGGATGGAACTTTATCTATTTTTGAAGGCAAGCCAGGAAAATCATCACGCGTGATTCAATCGTTTTTCCAGCTCGATATAAAAAAGCTAGAAAGCCATCAACAAGAACGGCTGAAAAAAGGTATTCGCGTGATTTCGAAAGATCGTTATAAAGAGGTCATTGAAGCCTATCGGCCATTTGCCGTTACTCAGTAAAAGACTTATCCAGACGATAAGTCTTTTTGTTTTGCAAAAGAGGAATATACATTCGTTTTTTTATTATCATATGGTACAATGAGAAACAGTACGGATAAGGGAAGGGGAAAAACGTTGATTGAGTTTGTTCGCGGATACATTGAGTATGTTTGTCCAGAATATATTGTCATTGAAACGGCCGGAGTTGGCTATCAAATTTTCACGCCAAACCCATTTTCGTTTCGGCCCAGTCATGATACAATCGTGACGGTCTATACATATCAATATGTGCGCGAAGACCTCATGGCTCTTTATGGGTTTCGGACGCGCGAAGAACGAACGCTATTTGCGAAACTGCTTCAAGTTTCCGGCATTGGCCCGAAAGGAGGGCTTGCTATTTTAGCCTCAGGAGATGTACGTCAGCTCGTGCAGGCGATTGAAGAGGAAAACGAAGCCTTTTTGTGCAAATTTCCGACCATCGGCAAAAAAACAGCGCGACAAATGATTCTTGATTTAAAAGGGAAACTGCAGGGAGTCATTCTAGGAGCGACGAACGACTTATTTACAAGCTGGGAGGATGAAAAGCAGGAGAATGCCTTTGACGAGGCGCTTGAAGTGCTAAAGGCTCTCGGCTATGCAGATCGTGAAATTCAAAAGGTGGCGCCTGCTCTAAAAAAGGAACCGATGTCTACCGATCAATATGTGAAGCGAGCGCTGCAATTACTATTAAAATAGGAGGGAAGGACGATGGAAGAGCGTCTTGTTGCCAGCGATGCCTCCGGCGAGGATGTATCGCTTGAATACAGCCTCCGCCCGCAACGCTTGCAGGAATATATCGGACAAGAGAAAGTAAAAGAAAATTTACAAGTTTTTATTGAAGCGGCAAAGCTGCGTGGCGAAACGTTGGATCATGTGCTTTTATACGGACCGCCCGGACTTGGAAAAACAACGCTGGCCGCCATTATCGCAAACGAAATGGGGGGGAACTTGCGCACCACCACTGGACCGGCGGTCGAACGCCCCGGAGACCTGGCGGCGATCTTAACTTCTCTTCAACCTGGAGATGTATTATTTATCGATGAAATTCATCGCCTTCACCGCTCGATTGAAGAAGTGCTGTATCCAGCTATGGAGGATTACTGCCTAGATATCGTTATTGGCAAAGGACAAACGGCTCGTTCGGTGCGTATTGACTTGCCGCCATTCACGCTTGTGGGCGCAACGACACGAGCTGGTGCTCTTTCTGCACC
The DNA here is from genome assembly GCF_002075365.1 of Anoxybacillus sp. UARK-01. Classification (NCBI taxonomy): domain Bacteria; kingdom Bacillati; phylum Bacillota; class Bacilli; order Caryophanales; family Anoxybacillaceae; genus Anoxybacillus; species Anoxybacillus sp. UARK-01. The sequence goes on from NZ_NASY01000047.1 coordinate 25,834, forward strand.
GCTCCGGGATCGCTTTGGTGTGCTCAGCCGGCTGGAATATTATGAGCCGGAGCAGCTTGCGCAAATTATCAAACGAACAGCAGATATTCTGGAAGTTAGGATTGACGAGGCGGCTGCTGTTGAGATCGCGCGTTGTTCGCGCGGCACTCCGCGCATTGCCAATCGCTTGTTGCGCAGAGTCAGAGATTTTGCTCAAGTAAAAGGCAACGGAGTGATTACACATGCCTTATCAACAGAAGCGCTGGAGTTGCTGCAAGTTGACCGTTTAGGATTGGATCATATTGATCATAAATTATTAAGAGCGATGATGGAAAAATTTTGCGGAGGTCCTGTCGGTGTAGATACGCTTGCGGCCACCATTGGTGAAGAAGCGCAAACAATTGAAGATGTATATGAGCCGTATTTGCTGCAAATCGGCTTTTTGCAGCGGACTCCTCGCGGGCGCATCGTCACTTATCGCGCCTATGAGCATTTTGGAATGGAGGTGCCAAAATCATGAGCAGTCTTCCTAAAATGATCATGATGATCGGAGCCATTTTGATTGTTGTGGGGTTTCTGATGCAATTTATTAAGCTGGGCAGGCTTCCTGGCGATATTGTCATCCAAAAGGGGAATACAACATTTTACTTTCCAGTTGTGACTTCTATTATTTTAAGTGTAGTGCTTTCGCTTGTGTTTTATTTTATCGGTCGATTTCGTTAACAACAATAGAAATGGGTGAACGCGATGAAAATAGATTTATTTGATTTTCATTTACCGGAGGAATTAATTGCACAAACACCGCTTGCGAACCGAGAAGCATCGAGATTGCTTATGCTCAATAAAAATACAGGAGAAACGAAACATCATGAAACCTTTCGAGCGATTTTATCGTATTTGAATGAAGGGGATTGTCTCGTATTAAATGATACAAGAGTATTGCCGGCGCGCCTTTATGGAGAAAAATCAGATACGGGCGCAAAAATTGAAGTGCTTTTATTAAAGCAAGTGGAAGGAGACCGTTGGGAAACGCTCGTGAAGCCAGCGAAGCGCGTGAAAGAAGGAACAAGCATTTTATTTGGTGACGGCCGTTTAAAAGCAACGTGCAGACAGGAGTTGGAGCACGGAGGAAGAATACTGGAATTTGCTTATGACGGAGTATTTTATGAGGTGTTGGAATCCTTGGGGGAGATGCCGCTCCCTCCATATATTAAAGAACAGCTCGACGATCAGGAGCGTTATCAAACCGTGTATGCCCGTGAACGCGGTTCGGCAGCAGCGCCGACAGCAGGGCTTCATTTTACGGAGCAGCTGCTTGAGGATATTCGTCAAAAAGGAGTGCATCTAGCTTTTATTACCCTTCATGTCGGACTTGGTACCTTCCGCCCCGTCAATGTTGAGAATATCGAAGAACATGATATGCATGCAGAATTTTACCAGATGACAGAAGGGACAGCGCGATTGTTGAATGAGGTGAAAGAGAAGGGCGGGCGAATTATCGCAGTCGGAACCACATCAACACGTACGCTTGAAACGATCGCATCGCGCCATAATGGAACGTTTATTGCCGAGAGCGGATGGACGGATATCTTTATTTATCCAGGCTATCAGTTTCAAGCGATTGATGGAATGATTACGAATTTTCACTTGCCTAAATCAACATTAATCATGCTAGTTAGCGCCTTAGCAGGGCGTGAAAATGTTTTGCGTGCTTATAAAGAAGCGGTGGAGAAGCGTTATCGTTTCTTTAGCTTCGGTGATGCGATGCTGATTATTTAAGAAAGGAGCTATTGATTTGACCCCGATTCGTTATGAACTTATCAAAACATGCAAGCAAACAGGAGCACGTCTCGGAATCATTCATACGCCGCATGGCTCCTTTGAAACGCCGATGTTTATGCCAGTCGGCACATTAGCGACTGTCAAAACGTTATCGCCTGAGGAATTAAAAGAAATGGGTGCAGGCATTATTTTAAGCAACACCTATCATCTATGGCTTCGTCCAGGGCATGATATTGTGAAAGAAGCGGGCGGATTGCATTCGTTTATGAACTGGGATCGCGGCATTCTGACTGATTCTGGCGGCTTTCAAGTATTCAGCCTGAGTGAATTTCGCAAAATTGAAGAGGAAGGCGTATATTTTCGCAATCATTTAAATGGAGACAAGCTGTTTCTTTCGCCGGAAAAAGCGATGGAAATCCAAAATGCGCTCGGCTCTGATATCATGATGGCGTTTGATGAATGCCCGCCGTATCCTGCGACATATGAATATATGAAAAAATCGGTTGAGCGGACAAGCCGCTGGGCGGAACGCTGTTTAAAAGCGCATGCCCGTCCAAATGAACAGGGGCTGTTTGGCATTGTTCAAGGCGGTGAATTTGAGGACTTACGCAGACAGAGCGCGCAGGATCTTGTGTCTCTCAATTTTCCGGGCTATGCGGTCGGCGGTTTGTCGGTAGGAGAACCGAAAGATGTTATGAATCGCGTGCTTGAGTTTACAACGCCGCTTTTACCAGCCAATAAACCTCGCTATTTAATGGGAGTTGGTTCGCCGGACTCGCTCATTGACGGCGCCATCCGCGGAATTGACATGTTTGATTGCGTCTTGCCGACTCGCATTGGACGAAATGGAACGGTGATGACAAGCGAAGGGCGCCTTGTCATCAAAAATGCGCAATACGCCCGTGATTTTACGCCACTGGATCCGAACTGCGGCTGCTATACATGCCGCAACTATACGCGCGCCTATATTCGTCATCTTATCAAATGTGATGAAACGTTTGGTATTCGCTTGACTTCTTATCATAACGTTTACTTTTTGATAAAATTAATGGAGCAAGTGAGACAAGCGATACGTGAAGATCGGCTTGGCGATTTTCGCGAAGAATTTTTTGAACGCTACGGATTTAATAGACCGAATGCGAAAAACTTTTAGAAAGGGGTGAAATCTATGACAACGCTTATGAATCTTTTGCCGCTTCTTATCATGTTCGCGATTTTCTATTTCCTGCTGATTCGTCCGCAGCAAAAACGGCAGCGGGCTGTTCAGCAAATGCAAGCGAACTTGAAAAAAGGCGATAAAATTATTACGATCGGCGGTTTGCATGGCATCATCGATTCCATCGATGAGAATAAAGTCGTGATCCGCGCGGGAGACGGTTCTCGTCTTACATACGATCGCTCTGCTATTCGCGAGGTTGTGGCAGAGAACAACCAATAGAATAAAAAAGGCTGCTTGGCAAAAAGCAGCTTCAGGCTGTAGACAAAGTCCGTTTTGACTTTGTCTACAATCATTTTAACCGTTTCACATCAGACTCGCTTGAAATCGCTCTTCTCAAAATGAAATGGGTGGGGAAGGCTGTATATTAATCTGCGTGCCGATTGGATGACGACAAATTGACTCCCATGACTCCCCCAAGCATGGCTGCTAATAAAAAGCCGAGATGATAAATCCATTGCTTTGTTGAAAATGTTTGCTCAAGTCCTAAAAACTGAAAGAAAAAGACGAGGAGTGTAAACACTAAGCTGGTGGTTCCACCGATAAGCCATCCGCGTTCCTTGCCTTTGCCTCCTGCGACAAATCCACCGATAAATACGGATAGAACAGATGCAGCAAAAATAACCCATGTTAATGAGGATTCTTGGATATCGGTCCATTTCAAAAGAAGTGATAATAAAAAGCTAATGATCAACGCTAGTAAAAAAATGGTTAGAACTCCGTAGACAACACCTTTGCCAAACCTAGCCATCTCGTTCATTCCCTCCGTTTAAGCCATCTTTAGCAAGAGTATATTCAGGCCCGGACATGTTTAGAATCAAATGAAGTTAGTTTTTACGAAAAAAGCCGCGAACAAATGGGATGCGTACTAACTCTTCTCGTTTAACCAGCTTGAAAATGACTAAAAGAATGACGTATACCACTGTTGTAATGATAATGGCGGCGATGGTCCTCATACTTATTGGAAGTGAAGTCAGAGAATGATAAAAAGCAAGATGTCCAACAAAACCTGCTGCAAGCATGACGAAAAATGTGTGAATATATTCGAATATGTAAATGGAATAAGAAATGACCTTCATGATTGTTGCGAAATGGAGAAGCGTAACAAGCACCGTACCAATCGCGATAGACAGAGCTGCTCCCATAATCCCTAAATTTGGCTGAGTGGCTAGCGCAAAGATACAAGCTGTTTTTACAACAGAGCCGATTAAGCTATTCATCATAGCCGCTTTCGCTAAATCCAGCCCCTGTAAAACTGCCTGAAGAGGCCCTTGGCAGTAATAAAAAAGGAAAAATGGTGCCATTACTTTAATAAAAACGGCAGAATGGCTTGTGCCATACATCAGCTGCATAATGGGATCGGCAAATACATACAGGACCACAACGGCCAGGCCTCCTGTAATCATGGATAATCGCATGGCTTGCTGAACGCGCCGCTCGATGAGAAACATTTGCTGCTGTGCCGCCGCTTCGCTAATAGCTGGAACGAGAGAGGTTGATAGTGAGTAGGTAATAAACGATGGCAGCATGAGCAGAGGTAAAGCATATCCTGTTAATTCCCCATATTGCCTGGTCGCTAATGAGGCAGCAACTCCTGCAAGCGCTAAGCTGTGGGCTACCACAATCGGTTCAAAAAACCAGGCGATTGAGCCAATGAGACGGCTTCCTGTTGTTGGCAAAGCGATGCGCATTAAGCTCATAAAGGTTTCTTTTCCGGCTTTAGCATAATGGAAAAATTGCGGACGAATGTTGATTCTTTTTTTGCGTTTGAACATGTAAAACAAATAGATGAGCGACCCTAATTCGCCGATCACGGATGAAAGCATCGCTCCCGCCGCAGCATATTCGATTCCATATGGTAAGAAGATGCTCGTGCAAAAGGCAATTAAACTAATACGAATGATTTGTTCAAGCAGCTGTGAATAGGCATATGGCTTCATTTGCTGTTTTCCTTGAAAATAACCGCGCAAAACGGAAGAAACAGCAACAATGGGAACAACAGGTGAAATCGCTAACAGCGGATAATAGGTGCGAGCATCTGTAAATAAGGTTGTCGATAAAAGCGGCGCAAGCAATACCATTGCCGGAAAAAAGATGGCGCTTAGCACACCTGTAGTGGCTAAAGAAACGACGAGAATTTTTTTTACTCTTCGCTGATCTCCTACCGCTTCCGCCTCCGCTACTAGCTTAGAAATAGCGACAGGCAAGCCCATTTGCGTAAGCGTTATGGCTAAGGCAAGCGTAGGCACGGCCATCATATATAAACCGACCCCTTCTTCACCAATGGCTCGGGCGATAACAATGCGATTGATAAATCCGAGCACTCGTGTGATAAGGCCGGCAACGATTAGAATAAGTGTGCCTTTCAAAAATTTAGACATCCTGTATTTCCCTCCCTTCTCAAATAAGACGATCTTTTATACAATTAACTATATGCAAGAGATGTGAACAAGCATGACAAGTATTGTGGGACAAAACGGGGAGCGATGGTCATGGCAAATGAAAAAGAAAAAATGGAAGAACTGCGTGAACAATTGATGCCGGCGGTGCAAAGCAAGTATGAAGAGTTTCGCTTGCTTGGCTACGATCACGTAACGATCGAACAAATTTGGGAGTGTTTAGTGAGAAAAAAATGGAAAAAATATAATGACGAAAGAAGGCTATATGAGCGTGTAAATGATATTTTATCGCTTTCAATTGGAGAATATATGGCTTTCTTGACAACTGAATCATATCGTGAGCAGCGGGCCACTAAAGGTGATGATCTCGAAGAGCTACTAAATGAATTATTATAGCTATGTAGAAAATTGACAGCATTTGCGAACTGATTCATAATTAGGAATGTTGAAGCATTTCGAGAGGCTATAGCGAGGTTTTCTGATGACATAAGGAGGATTTTTTATGGTAAAAAGAAGTCGCATTCTGGCGTTTTTCTTAGTGCTGATTATTTTAGCAGGCACGCTAGGAACAACGACGAAAGGGATTATACATAATATCAAGCTCGGGCTTGATTTGCAAGGCGGCTTTGAAGTTTTATATGAGGTAAAGCCGGCGAAAAAAGGGGATAAAATTGACAAAACGACACTGACAAGCACCGTCAGTGCACTGAACAAGCGAATTAATGTACTGGGAGTCAGTGAACCAAATATTCAAGTAGAAGGAAAAAACCGGATTCGCGTCCAGCTTGCCGGTGTGAAAGATCAAAATCAGGCGCGGCAAATTTTATCGACCCAAGCGAAGCTGACCTTTCGCGATGTGCATGACAACGTCTTAATGGATGGAAGCGACCTGGCCGAAGGAGGAGCCAAGCTTTCGTTCGATGAGCATGGCAAGCCGAGTGTCGCCATTAAACTCAAAGATGCCGACAAGTTTAAGCAGGTGACGGAAAAAGTCTATAAAATGGGCGCGCCAAACAATTTATTAGTTATTTGGCTTGATTTTAAGGATGGCGTTGATTCCTATGCGAAAGAGGCGGGAAAAGCAAAGCCGAAGTATATTTCAGCAGCGGCGGTAAACCAAGTATTCGATCAAACGGATGTATCGATTGTTGGAAATTTCACGGTGGATGAAGCAAGACAGCTGGCTGACTTATTAAATGCTGGCGCGTTGCCGGTTGAGCTGAAAGAAGTTTATTCCACATCGATCGGTGCACAATTTGGAGAAAACGCCCTTCAGAAAACTATTCTTGCCGGTATTATTGGCGTGGCGCTAATTTTCCTCTTTATGATCGCGTTTTATCGCTTGCCTGGTGTGATTGCGGTCATTACGTTATCCGCTTATATTTATTTAATTTTGCTGATTTTCGATTGGATGAATGGCGTTCTGACATTGCCGGGGATAGCGGCGCTTATTTTGGGTGTCGGGATGGCCGTCGATGCCAATATTATCACATATGAGCGGATTAAAGAGGAAATCAAACTTGGAAAATCGATTATGTCCGCGTTTCGCACAGGAAATAAAGGATCGTTTGCGACAATCTTAGATGCGAATATTACAACCATTATTGCCGGTGTTGTGCTGTTTGTGTATGGAACAAGCTCTGTCAAAGGGTTTGCGACCATGCTGATTATCAGTATTTTAGTCAGCTTTATCACGGCTGTTTACGGCACGCGCCTGCTCCTTGGTTTGCTTGTGAATAGCCGCGTTTTACAAAATAAGCCAGGATATTTTGGCGTGAAAAAATCGGAAATTCTCGATATTGCTCAAACGAACGAGCATACAGAGGTGCCGACAAAGTTTGATCGTTGGGATTTCGTCAAACATAGCAAAAAATTCTTTATCTTTTCCGGCGCGTTAACGGTTGTTGGGATTGTTGCGCTGTTGACGATGAAATTAAATCTTGGCATTGATTTTGCGAGCGGCACACGCGTGGAAATCATGAGCGATTCTAAATTAAACGCGCAGCAATTGGAGGATCAGTTCCAGAAATTAAACTTACAGCCAAAAGATATCGTTTTATCTGGAAAGAATGAAGAAGTTGGCGTTGCGCGTTTTATCGGCGTTTTAAACAAACATGAAATTTCTGAGCTCAAGCAGTATTTTAAGGAGCAATATGGATCGGAACCGAACGTCAGCACCGTATCGCCGACTGTAGGAAAAGAATTGGCGCGCAACGCGTTGATCGCTGTGCTGATTTCATCGCTTGGTATCATCATTTATGTGACGATCCGCTTTGAGATGTATATGGCGCTTGCGGCTATTGTCTCACTTTTACATGACGCTTTTATTATTGTGATGTTTTTCAGTTTCACGCAGCTAGAGGTCGATTTAACATTTATTGCCGCCGTTTTGACGATCATCGGCTACTCGATTAATGACACGATTGTGACATTTGACCGGATTCGCGACTTGATGAAAAAACGGAAAGTCAAAACGATTGAGGATTTGCAGCATGTAGTGAATCGAGCATTGCAACAGACGCTGACCCGTTCCATTAACACCGTTCTGACCGTGATTTTTACGGTTGTCGCATTATTGATGTTTGGAAGCGAGGCGATTCGCAACTTTAATCTAGCCTTGCTAGTTGGACTTGTTTCCGGCGTATACTCTTCTCTGTTTATTGCCGCACAGCTATGGGTGGTATGGAAAGGAAAGCAATTGAAAAAAGGAAAAACGAAAAAGCCGGATCATCAGGATGCAGAACCACAAGTATAACGGTATAAGAATAGAGTGGCGACCAAAAGCGCCGCTCTATTTTTTTGAAGAAGCGAAAAAATGGATAAACTAAAACGGCGTGATGTCTTGATGAAAGGAAGAGAATCGTGGAGAAAGAAGAACGCTTCAAACAGGCCGAGTTTGCCGCGATGATTGGGATTTTAGGAAATATTGTATTAGCCGCAGTGAAAGGTGCTGCCGGCATCATGGGAAACAGCAAGGCATTGCTAGCAGATGCTGTTCATTCTGCTTCTGATGTTGCTGGATCGCTTGCCGTTTGGGTTGGATTGCGGGCAGCCAAGCGTCCGCCCGATGAAGATCACCCGTATGGTCATGGCAAGGCAGAATCCATCGCTGCTATTATTGTAGCGGTATTGTTATTTATTGTTGGCGCCGAAATGGGGCGTTCATCGCTACAAGCCTTTTTTCAGCCGCTGCATCCGCCGAAATGGTTGGCCATTTACGTAGTTGTCCTTTCCATTGTGGTGAAAGAAGCCATGTTTCGCTACAAATATCGCTTAGGAAAAAAATTAAACAGTCAGGCGATTATCGTCAATGCATATGAGCACCGTTCCGATGTTTTTTCTTCCATTGCTGCGCTCATTGGCATTGGAGCGGCGATGGCAGGCCACTCATTGGGGATAAACAAGCTCGTCTACGCAGATCCTATCGCTGGATTATTTGTTTCTTTTCTCGTGTTAAAAATGGCCTGGGAGCTTGGCAAACAGTCGATTCACACTACATTAGACCATGTGCTTCACGAAGAAGATACCGTTCATCTTCGCCAAGCGGTACTCCAGTTTCCTGAAGTCAAGCAAATTCATGAATTGCATGCGCGCGAGCATGGCCATTACGTCATTATTGACCTGAAAATTGCCGTTGATCCCTTGCTTACTGTAGAAGAGGGGCATCGGATCGGCAAAGCCGTGAAAGAACGATTGCTTCGCATGCCAAATATAGAAAATGTCATGGTGCATATTAATCCTTACCATCCCGAAAAATAGACGGCCCAGACTGTGAATAAATGTTTTCATCGCGCGCTGTTTGCCTCGTTCATCCCCTTATAAAACGGCTTGGCTGTATTCCTTATCCGCCAAGTACGGTTTGGGGAAGAAAAAATCGAAAGGGATGGATGGCAAAGCTCAAATGGACTTTCGCTATAATCTGACTAATATCACATTGCCCCTATTCTTCTCCTTTTGTATAATAGGAGAAGTTGAGGTGGGAGACATGTTAACGGCAAAAACTCGATGGGATGTGAAGCGTCCCGATAAAAATAAAGTGGATCAGTTAATGAAGGAGCTGGATATTGCTCCACTTGTGGCTTCGCTGCTTGTGAACCGTGGAATTGATACTGCACGAGCGGCGGCCGCCTTTTTATATCCAGAAAAACAACCGTTTCACGATCCTTTTTTGCTAGATGATATGCATCGAGCTATAGAAAGGATTCAGCAGGCGGTGCGAAATGAGGAGCATATTCTTGTATTCGGAGATTATGATGCTGACGGTGTAAGCAGCACAACCGTCATGATGAGCGCATTGTCTCAAATAGGCGCGAAAGCGGATTTTTACATACCCAATCGCTTTACTGAAGGATATGGACCAAATAAAAATGCTTTTTGTCTTGCCAAAGAAAAAGGTGTGTCTTTAATCATCACAGTGGACAATGGAATTGCTGCAGTCGAAGAAGTGGCGCTGGCAAATGAGCTAGGCATGGACGTTATTATTACCGATCATCATGAGCCGGGACCTACACTTCCTGAAGCATTGGCGATTATTCACCCGAAAAAGCCGGGCAGCACATACCCGTTTCGTGATTTAGCTGGGGTAGGCGTGGCTTTTAAGCTGGCGCATGCATTGCTTGGAGAAGTGCCAGAGCATTTGCTTGATATCGTGGCGATTGGAACCATTGCTGACCTTGTGCCGCTTACAGGTGAAAATCGTCTGCTTGCCGCAAAAGGAATCGAGCAATTGCGAGATACAAAGCGCATCGGGTTGCGTGCTCTATTGAAGCAATGCGGTACCAACTTGAGCCAAGTGAATGAGGAAACAGTCGGGTTTGCCATCGCTCCGCGAATTAATGCGGTCGGAAGACTTGGAGACGCTGCCCCTGCTGTTCGGCTGCTCATGACGGAGGATGAAGCAGAAGCGCACGAACTAGCGAAAAAAACGGAGATGCTGAATCGGGAGCGGCAAAAGCTAGTAAATGAAATGACGGAAGAAGCCGTTGCGATCATACAGGAGCAATTTCCTCCTGAGAAACAGCATGTGCTTGTTGTAGCAAAAGAGGGCTGGAATGTTGGAGTTATCGGGATCGTAGCCTCTCGGCTTGTCGAACAATTTTACCGGCCGACCATTGTTCTAAGTATCGATCCGGAAAAAGGGATTGCGAAAGGATCGGCGCGCAGCATTCAAGGATTTGATCTATTTGCCCATTTGTCAAAATGCCGCGATATTTTGCCCCATTTTGGCGGACATCCGATGGCGGCTGGAATGACCCTTTCACTTGAAGATGTCGATGAATTGCGGGAACGCCTTAATGCGTTTGCGAAGGAAGCATTGACCGAGGAAGATTTTATCCCGATCACTTCCATTGATGCAGCCTGCTCGATTGATGACATTACCTTAGGGGCATTAGAACAAATCGAAAAACTCTCCCCATTTGGGACAGAGAACCCGCGCCCTCTTATTTTAATTGAAGACGCATCCGTGCAAAGCATGCGGCGTATCGGCGCTGACCAATCACATATAAAAATCGTGTTTGAACAGGATGGGGCAACACTGGAATGTGTCGGATTTGGCTATGGATATTTGCATGATGAAATTGCTCCTAATGCAAAGGTTTCCATTGTTGGATCATTATCGGTAAATGAATGGAACCATCTTCGCAAACCGCAGCTGATGATTTGTGATGCCGCTGTGCGAGAATGGCAGCTGTTTGATATAAGAGGAATCCAGCATGTGCACTCTCTTTTTTCGCTGCTTCCCGCTGATCGGCGCCGGTTTATCGCATTTGGTCAAGAGACAATAGGAGCGCTTCGTCTGCAGTCTTATCGTGAAGAAATCGATGTCATTGAAGCGATAGAGGAAGCGAAGCGTCTTTCTTTGGATGGGAGCTATGTCGTTTTGCTTGACCTGCCGCCAACTTTAGAAATGATAAAAGTTTTATTAAGTTATAGTTTACCTGCGCGCATTTATGCGTTATTCTATCAAAGGGAGACTCATTTTTTCAGCACATTGCCGACGCGCGACCATTTTAAGTGGTTTTATGCGTTTTTGATGAAGCGAGGTACATTCCATCTCGAAAAATACGGCGATGAGCTGGCGCGCTCGCGCGGTTGGACGAAGGAAACGATTCATTTTATGGTGCAAGTATTTTTAGAATTGCAGTTTGTGACGGTGGACAATGGGATCGTTTCGCTTGTTCCAAATCCCAAAAAGCGCGATTTAGCCGAATCTCCTACGTATCGTTTAAAACAGGCTCAGCTTGAGCTGGAAAATATGCTTTTATATTCATCGTATGAACAACTTAAGCGCACCTTTTCCGAAATAAAAGCGTTGCGGACATATGAGGAGGCAAAAATGTAATGGACTTAAAACAATATGTAACGATTGTACCGGATTTCCCGAAGCCAGGGATTATGTTTAAAGACATTACAACCATCATGGATAAAGGCGAAGTGTATAAATATGCGACAGATCAAATTGTGCAATATGCGCGGGAAAAAGAAATAGATCTTGTCGTTGGTCCAGAAGCGCGCGGCTTTATTATCGGCTGCCCTGTCGCTTATGCGCTCGGGGTTGGGTTTGCGCCTGTAAGGAAGGAAGGAAAGCTGCCGCGTGAGGTCGTTCGTGTCGAATACGGTTTAGAGTACGGAAAAGATGTATTGACCATGCATAAAGATGCCATTAAACCGGGACAGCGCGTGCTGATTACAGACGATCTATTGGCCACTGGCGGAACGATTGAAGCAACGATCAAACTGGTAGAGCAGCTTGGCGGTGTGGTCGCCGGCATTGCATTCTTAATTGAGCTTACGTATTTAGAAGGGCGCAACAAATTAGATGGTTATGATATTTTAACATTAATGCAATTCTAACCATCGACATTTTTCTTTTATTTCGCTAAAATGGTAAGAAGAGATGTTTGCAAGGGGGCACTCTAACGGGTGCTCTTTCTTATTAGTTTCTTTACATTTAAAAAAATTTTCATGATAATGGTATTAAATTATACACATAAGGTGATCTCATGGCCAATGAACAGGTGTTGACAGCGGAACAAGTCATCGAGCAGGCAAGCCGATATTTGTCGGAAATGGATGTTGAATTGATCAGAAAGGCATATGAATTTGCCAGAGAGTCCCATCGCGAGCAATATCGAAAATCAGGGGAGCCCTATATTATCCATCCTATTCAAGTAGCGGGAATTTTAGTAGATTTAAAAATGGACGCGATTACGATTGCTGCCGGCTTCTTGCATGATGTTGTCGAGGATACAGCTGCCACGAAAGAAGATTTAGAGCGGGAGTTTGGCGGCGAAGTAGCTATGCTTGTGGATGGTGTGACAAAGCTCGGCAAGATTAAATACAAGTCCCAAGAAGAGCAGCAGGCTGAAAATCATCGAAAAATGTTTTTAGCAATGGCACAAGATATTCGTGTGATTTTGATTAAATTGGCAGATCGGCTCCATAACATGCGGACGTTGAAGCATTTGCCAATTGAAAAGCAGCGAAGAATCGCCAACGAGACACTGGAAATTTTTGCGCCGCTTGCCCATCGCCTCGGAATTTCGAAAATCAAATGGGAGCTTGAGGATACGTCGCTTCGTTATTTAAATCCGCAGCAATATTACCGCATTGTGAATTTAATGAAGAAAAAACGAGCCGAGCGCGAGCAATATTTGGAAGAGGTTATTCAAGAAGTGCGCGATCGGTTAAGCGAATTTTCGATCAAAGGTGAAATTTCCGGAAGGCCGAAGCATATTTACAGCATTTATCGAAAAATGGCGCTGCAAAATAAGCAATTTAATGAAATTTATGATTTACTAGCGGTTCGCATCATTGTGAACAGCATAAAAGACTGCTATGCGGTGTTGGGCATTATTCATACATGCTGGAAGCCAATGCCAGGCCGTTTTAAAGATTATATTGCGATGCCAAAGACCAATATGTATCAATCTTTGCATACGACTGTCATTGGCCCAAAAGGGGAGCCTTTGGAAGTGCAAATTCGCACGTTTGAAATGCATCAAATTGCCGAATTCGGGATTGCGGCACATTGGGCGTACAAAGAAGGAAAGATGGTCAAACCGAATTCTTTTGAAGAAAAGCTTTCCTGGTTTCGGGAAATTTTAGAATGGCAAAACGATGCAAGCAATGCCGAAGAATTTATGGAAACGCTAAAGATGGATTTATTTTCGGATACGGTGTTCGTCTTTACTCCGAAAGGCGACGTTATTGAGCTTCCAGCAGGTTCGGTGCCGATTGACTTCGCTTATCGGATTCATTCTGAAATCGGAAATAAAACGATCGGAGCGAAAGTGAATGGGAAAATGGTACCGTTGGATTATAAACTTAAGACAGGCGATATTGTCGAAATATTAACATCCAAGCATTCATACGGTCCGAGCCAAGATTGGCTAAAGCTTGCGCAAACTTCCCATGCCAAAAATAAAATTCGCCAATTCTTTAAAAAACAGCGACGCGAAGAGAATATTGAAAAAGGAAAAGAGCTTGTGGAAAAGGAAATTCGCGCTCTTGGCTTCGATGTGAAAGATATATTGACGGTTGAAAATGTCAAGAGAGTGGCGGAAAAGTTCAACTTCTCTAATGAAGAAGATATGTATGCGGCTGTTGGTTATCATGGGATTACCGCTGCGCAAATTGCTCATCGCTTAACAGATAAATGGCGGAAGCAGCGCGATTTGGAGGAGCAGCAAAAAAGATTGGCGGAGTCGGCGCAGGAGATGAAGACGCCGATTGGGAAAAAACGCGATTATGGCATTCAAGTGCAGGGAATCGATAATTTATTGATTCGTCTCTCACGTTGCTGTAATCCAGTTCCAGGCGACGAAATTATCGGATTTATTACAAGAGGACGCGGAGTCTCTGTTCACCGAACAGATTGTCCTAACGTAAAATCAAGCGAAGTAGAAGATCGGCTGATTTCGGTAGAATGGGAAAGCAATACGAAAACCAACCGCGAATATAACGTGGAAATTGAAATTTCCGGATTTGATCGACGCGGACTGCTCAATGAAGTATTGCAGGCCGTTAATGAAACGAAAACGGATATTTCCGCTGTTTCAGGAAGATCCGATCACCGCAATAAGATTGCTACCATTCATATGACGATTGCGATTCAAAACGTGAGCCATCTGCAAAAAATCGTAGAACGAATCAAGCAAATTCCAGATATTTATTCTGTGCAGCGAATTATGAACAATTAGAAAGGAACGCGGTCATGAGAGTAGTAGTACAAAGAGCCAAACATGCAAGTGTAACCGTCAATGGTGAAATAGTGGGCAGTATTGAATTTGGGCTTGTGCTCCTTGTCGGTGTGACCCATCAGGATACGGAGGAAGACGCGGCGTTTGTCGCTGATAAAATTGCCCATTTGCGCATCTTTGAGGATGAATCCGGCAAAATGAATCGGTCATTACTGGATGTCGGGGGCGCTATTTTATCCGTTTCCCAGTTTACATTGTATGGCGACTGTCGAAAAGGAAGACGACCCAATTTTATGGAAGCGGCCAAACCAGATCATGCGCTGCGAATTTATGAAGCATTCAACGAAGAATTAAGAAAAAAAGGGATTTTAGTGGAAACCGGACAATTTGGCGCTATGATGGATGTGGCATTGACAAATGATGGCCCGGTGACGCTTATTGTAGAAAGCAAAGAAAAAAGCGAGTAACTATATGGTTGCTCGCTTTTCTTTTATTATTCAACGGCACAAGGGTTGATGATCCATTATTTTACGTAAAAAATACAAAATCATTTGGTCAAATGCAAGCTTTCTGTCTCTTCCCCTGAACAACGAACGATTTGCCGGGAAATGAATGGGCTCGCTGGCGTTCTTGTTCGAGAAGGGCATGCTATAAGCCTGTCCAGCGGGCAAGCAAATCGCTTGCCCACTACGACAAAAAAGCGAGGAATCCAATATTGATATACCTGATTCAACATTTTGTTTTCCGCATGGCTTGCGATAGGAAAAGTTTTTTAAGTCACTTTTTTAGGTTAAAGAGTTTGGGAAAATACGTGCGCCTTCCTCCTTTTATGGACATGGCGTTGCCCTTATTAATTGCTGAAATAGCGTTGAAGCCCGGCAACAATTGCTTTGGTGACTTGCTTTTGGTATGAATCAGAGGCAATGATGCTTGATTCCTGCGCATTGTTCAAATATCCCAGCTCAAACAGAACAGATGGCATGCTTGTTTCTCGAAGGACGTGAAAGTCGCCAAATCGAATGCCGCGATACGCGATTGGCAGGGATTGGGACAGAAAAGGATCAAACGATAAAGCGAGAGGATAGTCATTTAATGAATGGTAATAATAAATGGTCATTCCTCTTGCTGTTCCGTCTGGCGAGCTATCGTAATGAATGCTGACAAACGCATCGGCTTTATGCTGTTCAGCCATGCTTACGCGCTCGGCTAAGGACAAATAGGTGTCGTCCTTTCTAGTGAGAATAACGGTGGCTCCAGCCGCCTGCAATTGATTTTTTAGCATCTGTGCGGTTTTTAATGTCATCGTTTTTTCCATCATTCCACCGCTGCCAATCGTTCCGCTGTCTTTTCCGCCGTGACCGGGATCAATGACAATCGTTTTGTTTTTGATTGTCCCTGTGTTTCCAGCATTGCGGACAACCGCTACCACCCAATCCGCAATATATCCGCTCTTTTGATGAGACAGTTCAATTTTGTACCAGCTACCTTCTTTAGCGATTACGCGGTATTGTTGTCCACGTTTGGCTGTCCCTTGAATTTGCGATTGAAGCGAAGGTTTTGAACGAATATTCGTACCATCTTCTAACACTGTAATGTAGAGAGTTGCCGTCATTATGTATGTGCGATAGACCCAGCCAGTCATAGAGCCAGGTGATTCGATTTGATACCAATCCGCAGTCTCGCCAATGATTCGCACCTGTTGGCCAAATGTGATTTTGCCAAGAATGGTGGCCTGTTGAGAAGGCTTTGTCCGCACGTTTAGCACATCAACGGCAACCGTTCCGGATTTTGATTGGATGGAAGTGGTCCCGGAGCCTGTAGCTGACGCGAGGTAGTCTGATGAGACCCACCCCGTAAGCGTTCCATTTTTGATTCTTGTCCAATGACTGTTGGTGTCGAGCACTTCCACCGTTTGGCCTAGCTTTAAATAACCAATTATGCTTGCTTGGCTGCTAGGAGCAGAACGAACACGGAGACGGTCAACGGTCGCTTGCATGTTTTCATTCATATCTGCAACATATTGCCGTGAAACCCATCCGGTTTCCGTAGTGCTTAGTTTAAGCTGTACCCAATCATTTTTTTCTTGGGCCACTGTGTAAATTTCTCCTTTATTCAGTTTCTTTTTTATTGGATAAGAAGTGCCTGGTCCTTCCCGAACATTGAGGTGCTCTGTTTTGGTGATCACCATTTTGGCTTCGGCGCCGTCAGAGGAAGGGAAGGACAAAAGAAACAGAGCGACCAGCAGAAAATAAGCCGCTTTTTTCACATGGCAGCCTCCTTTCAAAAGTGTGAGATGATAACAGTTCTACAAAAAGTAAAAAAACCCTTTTATTTTTTTAAAAAACGGGAAAGATAAGTAGTGCTATATTTGGCGAATCATCGGTTAGATTACGGTTGGCATTTGTTGGAACAGAATGGGCGCGGCCTCGCCTTCTGACCATGAGTTTTGACCGCTATCGTCCGTTCATCATATTGATACGGCACAAGAACTGTAAGTGAATCGATCGGATCTTCGCGCCGCGAGCAACTTACGAATGGGGCCTGTGCAAACTCGGGGTTGTTTTCGTTAAACATTTGCGTGACACATCGATGCAAATCGTAACATGTCAAGTTACTGTCTTGAAAAGAGAAAGGATGAAGCAGGTGAGAAACAGCGCTAAAGGAGAATTTGCGCACCGCAAAGCAAGCGAGCTATTTCATGTAGACTTTCATGAATTTATGCGAAAGGAAGCCGATTATACCAATTATGAGTTAGCTTCAGAATTCGGTCTAACGTTGCGGGATGTGCGAAAATTGAAAAAACAGCTCTTTCGCTCATAAATCTTTTTCGTCTTCTTGACAAAATGATGATTCATTCGTAACATAAAAGATAAAAATTGCTGCAAAAAAGCCGATGATGGAGAAGAGTAGTTAAGAGTACACATGGCCAGAGAGGAAATGCCATAGGCTGAAAGCATTTCTCCGTGATGACTTAACGAAGGAACACTCCGTAGGTTTCTCTTTGAACGCGCATGCTAGTAGAAGGGAACGCGTACCGGGCGTTATCGGGATAAAGCGGAAGCGTTTGAGCTTCAATTAGGGTGGCACCACGGGAAAACGACTCTCGTCCCTATTATTTTAATAGGGAAGGGGGTTTTTTATTTTTACATAGAAAAAGTAGGAGGATGGAGCATGTCGTTTCAAATTCCGAGAGGAACGCAAGATATTTTGCCGGGCGAAGCTGAAAAGTGGCAATATATTGAGCAAATGGCACGGGATATTTGCCGACGTTACAACTATCAGGAAATTCGCACGCCGATCTTTGAACACACAGAATTGTTTTTAAGAAGTGTGGGAGACACAACAGATATCGTTCAAAAAGAAATGTATACATTTGAAGATCGAGGAGGGCGCAGCATTACGCTTCGGCCTGAAGGAACTGCGGCCGTTGTTCGTTCTTTTGTGGAAAACAAAATGTACGGGAACCCCAACCAACCTGTTAAATTGTATTATATGGGGCCTATGTTTCGTTATGAGCGGCCACAGGCGGGCAGATTTCGTCAGTTTGTGCAATTTGGCGTTGAAGCACTTGGAAGCAGCGATCCCGCTATTGATGCAGAAGTGATCGCGCTTGCGATGGAGCTATATCATTCATTAGGTTTGAAAAAGCTAAAGCTTGTGATGAATAGCTTAGGAGATGCTCCAAGCAGAAAAGCGCACCGTCAAGCGCTTATTGACCATTTTAAAGGACGGATCAGCGAGTTTTGTGAGGATTGTCAATCAAGACTTGAAAAAAATCCGATGCGCATTTTAGATTGCAAAAAAGACCGCGACCATGAATTAATGGAAACGGCACCGTCGATTCTTGATTATCTGAATGATGAATCGCGCCTTTATTTTGAAAAAGTGCAACTGTATTTAACGAAATTAGGGATTGCATTCGAAGTCGATCCACGGCTTGTTCGAGGGCTCGATTATTATAACCATACTGCCTTTGAAATCATGAGCGAAGCGGAGGGCTTCGGCGCGATTACGACATTATGTGGCGGCGGCCGTTACAATGGATTAGTGCAGGAAATAGGCGGACCAGAAACGCCAGGAATCGGCTTTGCTTTAAGTATTGAACGTCTGCTCGCTGCCTTGGCTGCCGAGGGGATCACGTTGCCTGTAGCTCAAGGAATCGATTGCTTTATCGTAGCGTTAGGGGAAAAAGCGAAGGATGAATCGGTGATCCTTGTGAACAAGCTTCGTCAGTCGGGAATGAAGGTGGAAAGAGATTATCAAGATCGAAAAGTAAAAGCGCAGCTGAAGGCGGCGGATCGCCTTGAGTCCGCTTATGTTGCCATTCTTGGCGATGACGAGCTTGAAAAGCAAGTGATTGCCATTAAAAATATGGCGACAGGCGAGCAAACAGAGGTATCGCTTCATTCGTTTGTGCAATATATGAAAACAGTAGTTGAATCAAAGTAGGAGGGGACCATGATGTTTGGCAGGACGTATTACTGCGGAGAAATGACGGAACAAGCGGTGGGAGAAAAGGTCGTATTGAAAGGATGGGTGCAAAAGCGCCGCGATCTTGGCGGACTCATTTTTATTGACTTGCGTGATCGCACCGGTATTGTACAAATTGTTTTCAGCCCTGAAGTATCTGAGGAAGCGCTGCGTGTAGCTGAAGGGATTCGCAATGAATACGTATTGGACGTTGAAGGAACGGTTGTTCGTCGCGAAGAAAGCCAAGTCAACCCGAATTTGCAAACGGGGAAAATCGAAATTCATGTTCATCGTGTGACCGTTTTAAGCGAAGCGAAAACGCCACCGTTTATCATTTCTGACGAAACGGAAGTTGCCGAAGACGTACGGCTGAAATATCGTTATTTGGATTTGCGCCGTCCGGTTATGTTTCAAACGTTTAAAATGCGTCATCAAGTGGCAAAAGCGATTCGAGATTTTCTTGATGAAGAAGGATTTCTTGAGGTGGAGACCCCGATTTTAACCAAAAGCACTCCGGAGGGGGCCCGCGACTATTTAGTTCCAAGCCGTGTCCATCCAGGAGAATTTTACGCGCTGCCGCAATCGCCGCAAATTTTTAAACAATTGCTAATGGTTGGCGGATTTGAGCGCTACTATCAGATTGCACGCTGTTTCCGTGATGAAGATTTGCGGGCGGATCGTCAACCGGAGTTTACCCAAGTGGATATTGAAACCTCGTTTATGAGCCAAGAGGAGATTATGTCCATGATTGAGCGCATGATGGCGCGAGTCATGAAAACGGCAAAAGGAATCGAGCTATCGCTCCCATTTCCGCGCATGTCGTATAACGAAGCGATGAGCCGATATGGTTCTGACAAGCCGGATACGCGCTTTGGAATGGAGCTTGTCGATTTGTCGGAGCAAGTACGAGACTGTGGCTTTAAGGTGTTTTCAAGTGCAGTTGCGAATGGAGGACAAGTAAAAGCGATAAATGTGAAGGGAGCGGCTCAGCAATATTCACGCAAAGATATGGATGCATTGACCGAATTTGTCGCTCGTTATGGAGCGAAAGGGCTGGCATGGCTTAAAGTGGAAGAAGGCGGATTAAAAGGTCCGATTGCGAAGTTTTTCATAGAGGAAGAGCAAAAAGGAATCATTCAAGCATTAGAAGCGGAGACGGAAGATTTATTGCTGTTTGTCGCTGATTCCAAAGCGGTGGTCGCTGATGCTCTCGGTGCATTGCGTCTGAAGCTTGGAAAAGAGCTGCAGCTGATTGATGAAACCAAATTCCAGTTTCTCTGGGTCACAGATTGGCCGCTTTTGGAGTATGATGAAGAAGAAGGGCGCTATTATGCGGCGCATCATCCGTTTACAATGCCGGTGCGCGAAGATTTGCCTCATTTGGATACAGATCCGGGAAGCGTGCGTGCCCAAGCTTATGACCTTGTATTAAACGGCTATGAATTAGGCGGTGGCTCGCTGCGCATTTTTGAACGCGATGTACAGGAAAAAATGTTTCAAGTGCTTGGATTTACAGAAGAAGAAGCCCGCGAGCAGTTTGGCTTCTTGCTTGAGGCATTTGAGTATGGAACGCCGCCGCACGGAGGAATCGCTTTGGGATTAGACCGCCTTGTGATGCTGTTGGCAGGACGTACGAATTTGCGTGATACTATTGCCTTTCCAAAAACGGCTAGTGCAAGCTGCTTGTTAACAGAAGCGCCGAGCCATGTAAGCGATAAGCAATTAGAAGAATTGCATTTAACTGTGGATGTAGAAAAAATCAAAAATTTCAGTTAATTCCCTTCTTGAAAAGGCGAAAAAAATATGATATGATGCTTTCAAACCTAACAGTCCTGATGTGTTCGTCGTATAACCTATTGTTTTGACCGAACAATATGTTATACGGGAGTCCGCAGTTTTCAAGCGGCGTACATGCCTCAAACCGAGAGGACGTGCAAACCTTGAAACAGGACACCCACCTGCGTGGAGCGGGATCAAAACGAAGGCATCGACGGCACGATTGGGACTTGAGGCGATAAGTTGAAAAGCTTGTAAATCCAATAAAGATGAGTCATTTGTGCCAAATCGGACACATGTCGGGAGCTAGGCAAAAAGGAAGTGTCGGACTTGGCCAAATGAAAGGGAATGAATCCCCTATGTAAAGAGAATCCTTTACATGGGGGATTTTTTATCCATTCGTGGTGTTAGATCAAATCCATTCCCTTACTCCACGCTCTATACATAGGATCAATAAGCAGGATCTGGCAAAGCTTGCGGTCGTAAAGGCAAGCGCTCCACTTTCTTCGATGATCGAAACGTCTCTCGCTTTTTTTCTGAATTTCTAAACGGTTCATTCTATCGTTTTCCAAACAGATGGAAGTTCAACTAATGGATCATCGAAAAATAAAATCCGATTGAAATACTGAACTTTATTGTGTAGGATAATATCGATGCAAAAATGATGAAAAATTCATGGAGGGTATCAATGCTACATCAATTTTCACGTAACGAATTAGCGATCGGCAAGGATGGACTAGAAACGTTAAAAAAGGCGACTGTAGCCATATTAGGAATTGGCGGCGTCGGTTCTTTTGCCGCTGAAGCACTGGCACGTTCGGGGGTCGGTCGGCTCGTCTTGGTAGACAAGGACGATGTGGACATTACGAATATCAATCGACAAATTCACGCTCTTCTTTCCACAGTAGGTCGTCCGAAAGTGGATCTAATGAAAGAGCGTATTGCGGATATTAACCCTGAATGTGAAGTTATCGCACTCAAAATGTTTTATACTGAAGAGACGTACGAGCAATTTTTCAGCTATGGGCTCGATTTTGTCATTGATGCTTCTGATACGATCACGTATAAAATTCATTTAATGAAAGAATGCTTGAAGCGCAATGTGCGGATTATCTCAAGCATGGGAGCGGCCAATAAAATGGACCCAACTCGTTTTCGTATTGCCGATATTTCGAAAACCCATACAGATCCCATTGCCAAAGTGATTCGGACTAAGCTGCGAAAAGAAGGAATCCGCAAGGGAATCCCTGTTGTTTTTTCTGATGAAAAACCGATTATTATTCGCGAAGATGTCCGCAAAAGGGTCGGCAACGATCAATCGGCGATTCGCAAAGCGCAAATGCCGCCATCATCGAATGCGTTTGTCCCTTCCGTAGCGGGGCTGATTATGGCTTCATATGTTGTGCGCGAGCTGCTAGAAGGAATCAAAATTTATCGCGTCGGTGAAGAATGAGCAAAGCAGGGCTTGCCTATGAAGGCAGCCCTGCTTTTTACGTTTATGCTGACAAAAGCATCGGAAAGGCTAATTTCTAAAAAGCGATGGAATAAGAGGATGAACGTCGCTGACATGATTGACGCGGATGGCCGTTTCGGTCGAACGATTTTTCAGCCGTCAAGCCAAAAAGGAAGAAAAGAGGGCTTGTAAAGCTTTCCCTTTTTAGCCATTCAAATTCGCTTTTTGGTCATGTTATAATAAAAATAATTAGGATAGATAAGGCGAGGAAGGAGAGCGCATTGAATAAAAAAGAAACCATTATTCGGGCAGCTATGAAGCTATTTGCACAAAAGGGATATCACGCAACGTCGATGCAGGAAATTGCTGAACAAAGCGGAATGGCGAAAGGTTCGCTTTATAATTATTTCAAATCGAAGGAAGAAATCGCGGTATCGATTTTTCGTTACCACTATGAAATTTTGTTTCGCAAAATATTTGAAGTCAGCCAAGACAAAAATCTATCGGCAAGAGAAAGATTTGAAAAGCAGCTTTGTATTCAAATCGAAGAGTTCATTCGCCATAAAGAATTAGTGCGAATGCATATGGGGGAGCAGGCGGTGAAGGTGAATGATGAGGTTCATCAACTTGCTTTCCGCATTCGTGCTCGAATATTAAATTGGTATCGCCAAGCTATTATTGACATATATGGAGAGCCGGTTCGCCGCTTTTCGCTTGATTGCGCTGCCATCTTAAACGGCATGCTGAAGGAGTATATGTTTTATGTGGCGGTTGAGCAAAAAGAATTGCAGCGTTCCCATTTTGTTCCTTTCGTGCTTCGACGCCTTGATGCGATTGTCAAAAGTCTGACGGAGGAGGAAAAGCCGCTGCTAAACGATCAAATGATGGAAGATTATCTCTGTCTCGGACTATCAACTAAAGAGGAAGCGAGGCAGCAAATTGTCGCCTACATTCAGCAAATGATGGATATGCTTAAGGACACGAGAATGAATGAAAGCGGCATCATCGACTCCCTTGAGACGTTAGAGCAAGAGTTTACCCAAGAGGATGACGTCCGAAAATTTATGGTTGAAGCCATTTTGCTTTATTTAGAACGCTTTTCGCTGCCATTGTGGAAGGAATTGAACGAAGCGATTGCCCGCTATTTTGCATAAAGTTCTCTGCTTTTGGAGCAGAGAGCTTTCTATTTTCAAAGGAACGAAGGAGGAAGCGAAAGATGCTTTTTTCACAAGAGCCCCTGTCGATCCGCATGAGGCCAAGAACGATTGATGAAGTGGTGGGACAGCAGCATATCATCGGTCCGCATACCGCTTTATATAAAATGATTCAAAACGGCTATGTGCCTTCCATGCTTTTATATGGAGAACCAGGAGTTGGGAAGACATCGCTCGCTTATGCGATTGCTGGAACTGTCGAGCGGGAATTTTTTGCATTAAATGCAACGACATCGGGAAAAAAAGAAATGGAAGAAGTGGTCGCGGTTGCAAAAATGTCGGGAAACGTTATTCTATTTATTGATGAAATTCACCGCTTTAATAAAGCACAACAAGATTATTTGCTGCCTAATATAGAAAACGGGTTGATCACATTGATTGGGGCCACGACAGAAAACCCGTTTCATGAAGTGAATCCGGCTATTCGCAGCCGCTGTGGACAAATTAAGCAGCTAAAGCGATTAACAGTTGAAGAGGTCACGGTTTTGCTACAACGAGCGCTGCACGATGACAAAAGGGGATTTGGCACTTTACCGATTGAAATGGACGACCGTTTGCTGCAACGCATTGCTGTCGGAACAAACGGCGATGCCCGTTCTGCATTAAATGCATTAGAAGCGGTTGTGTATGCTTCGCCAAAAAGCGGAGACCGCATTGTCGTCGATGAACAAACTGTCTCACAGTGCATAGAAAACAAAGGATTTTTCCATGACAAAAAAGGGGACGTCTATTATTCGTTATTGTCTGCATTCCAAAAAAGCATCCGGGGAAGCGATGTCGACGCGGCGCTTTATTATTTGGCGAGATTATTGGAAGGCGGCGACTTATCCGCTATTTGCCGGCGTTTGCTGGTGATTGCCTATGAAGATGTCGGCTTGGCCAATCCGCTGATGGGCATCAAGGTGAATGCGGCCATCCAAGCTGTGGAACGGCTGGGGCTTCCTGAAGCGAGGATTCCGCTGTCAGTTGTGACAATTGAATTATGTCTCTCGGCGAAATCCAATTCAGCATACAAAGCGATTGACCAAGCGATCCGTGATATCGAGCAAGGAAAGCTGGGAGAGATTCCTGCCCATCTAAAGGATGCGCATTATAAAGGAGCTAGCGTTCTTGGCCATGGAATAGGGTATCAATATCCGCACGACCATCCAAATGGATGGGTAGCGCAGCAATATTTGCCAAGCGAG
Organism: Anoxybacillus sp. UARK-01; assembly: GCF_002075365.1. Lineage (NCBI taxonomy): Bacteria > Bacillati > Bacillota > Bacilli > Caryophanales > Anoxybacillaceae > Anoxybacillus > Anoxybacillus sp. UARK-01. The sequence continues at coordinate 50,513 of NZ_NASY01000047.1, forward strand.
CTGGAAGGAACACAATATTATGTGCCGAAAGAAAACGGCGATGAGAAGCATTATGCGAAAGTGTATGAGCGTCTCTGTTCATTAAAAAGCAAGCAAATGAAGTAAGATGAAAAGTATGATATAATGATTTCCGATTTATTGATTAAAAAAGTGGGGCGTGAATATGAAAGAGTCGATTGTTCGCTGGACCGTTTACTTTCTTGGTTTATTGGTCATGTCGTTTGGGATTGTTTTAACCATTAAGGCGGACATGGGAAGCGCTCCATGGGATGTGCTTCATATCGGTCTATATCGTCAGTTTGGCTTGACGATTGGTACATGGTCTATTATTGTGGGGATTATTGTTTTGGCGGCTTCCTCGCTTCTTTCGAAACAATGGCCCCAAATAGGGGCTTTTCTTAATATGCTGCTTGTGGGCTTGATGATCGATATGTATATGATGATCCCAGCACTGCAAACTCCCCATACATTTATCGGGAAAATGGCGCTGCTCTTTGGCGGAATCATCATAACAGGCTATGGAATGGGACTTTATATTTCGGCGAAGATGGGAGCTGGACCGCGCGATAGCTTAATGCTCGTATTGATGGAGAAAACCGGATGGAGAGTGGAGTACATCCGCATTGCGATGGAAGTGTTTGTTTTGTTGGTCGGCTGGATACTGGGAGGACCTGTATCGATTGGCACGCTGGTTTTTAGTGTTACGATCGGCAAGGTCATTGGCATCGCCCTGCCGCAATGTCAGCAATGGACGGCGCGGATGGCAGTGGCGAAAACGGGAATGAATGGTTTAAGTCGTTAGGAGGAATAGGATGAAAATTTCAACAAAAGGTCGCTACGGTTTAACAATGATGATTGAGTTGGCAAAAAAATATGGAGATCGCCCGATTTCGCTCAGATCGATTGCAAAAACGCATAATTTGTCTGAGCATTATTTAGAGCAACTCGTTTCGCCGCTTAGAAATGCAGGGCTTGTAAAAAGCATCCGCGGAGCGTATGGCGGCTATGTGTTGGCCGATCATCCGGCGAAAATTACGGCGGGAGATGTGATTCGGGTGCTTGAAGGGCCCATCAGCCCTGTAGAAGAATTGGAAGAAGAAGAGCCGGCTAAGCGTGAGTTGTGGATTCGCATTCGTGATGCTGTACAGGAAGTATTAGATAGCACAACACTTGAAGATTTGGCGAAATATAGCAATGGGGATCAAGAATCCTACATGTTTTATATTTAAGCAGTGAGAAAGGAGAATTTTGGTTGGAACGTATTTATCTTGACCATGCGGCGACATCTCCCGTTCATCCTGCCGTCGCTGAGCGAATGCTGCCGTTTATGACAGAATGCTTCGGCAACCCGTCGAGCATTCATTTTTTCGGCAGGCAAAGCCGGCTTGCGTTGGATGAAGCGCGTGAAACAGTAGCAAAAAGCCTTGGCGCAAAACCTTCGGAAGTGATTTTTACAAGCGGTGGAACAGAGGCGGATAATTTGGCGCTCGTAGGAGTGGCCTTAGCGAACCGGGAAAAGGGAACCCATATTATTACTTCATCTGTCGAGCATCACGCTGTTTTGCACACGTGTCATTATCTTGAAAAACAAGGGTTTGAGATTACTTATCTTCCAGTTGACGAATATGGAAAAATTTCATTGACAGATCTGAAAAAAGCGCTCCGCAACGATACCATCCTCGTCTCGATCATGTTTGGCAATAATGAGACCGGAGTGTTGCAGCCTATTCAACAGATTGGGGAAATGCTGAAAGACCATCCGGCTTTTTTCCATACGGATGCTGTCCAAGCATATGGGCTGATCCCCATCGATGTGAATCAACTTCATATTGATTTGTTGTCTGTTTCCGCACATAAAATTAATGGGCCGAAAGGTGTTGGCTTTTTATACGCTAAAGAAACCGTTAAGCTAATGCCTCGTTTATACGGGGGCGAGCAAGAGCGAAAACGGCGGGCAGGAACGGAAAACGTCGCCGGAATTGTCGGGATGGCAAAAGCCGTTGAAATTGCGCAGCAAACGATGAGCGAAAAAGCAGAGAAGTACCGTTCGTTTAGAAAGAAAATGCTCGCTATTTTTGCGCAAGCGGGGATTTCATACGCTGTCAACGGTGATGACCAGGAGGCGCTACCGCATGTATTGAATGTCACGTTTCCGGGAACGAACGTAGAATCGCTGCTTGTGAATCTTGATTTAGCGGGAATCGCCGTATCGAGCGGCTCAGCATGTACAGCGGGTTCCATTGATCCATCGCATGTTCTTGTGGCGATGTTTGGCAAGGATTCTGACCGCATCCGCTCCTCGATCCGTTTTAGCTTTGGGCTTGGAAATACGGAAGAACAAATTGAAAAGGCAGCGTATGAAACCGTAAAAATTGTTCAAAGACTTGTAAGCAAATAGAGGAGGAGAGAGATGAACAAAGCACCAAAAGACACGCGCGTCGTTGTTGGCATGTCCGGAGGGGTGGACTCATCGGTGGCTGCCCTTCTTTTAAAACAGCAGGGATATGATGTGATCGGGATTTTTATGAAAAATTGGGACGACACAGATGAAAACGGGGTGTGTACGGCAACGGAAGACTATGAAGATGTGATGCGTGTCTGCAATCAGATTGGCATTCCTTATTATGCGGTAAACTTCGAAAAACAGTATTGGGAGAAGGTATTTACGTATTTTCTTGATGAGTATAAAGCAGGGCGCACGCCAAATCCGGATGTGATGTGCAACAAAGAAATTAAATTCAAAGCGTTTTTAGAGCATGCGATGTCGCTTGGCGCCGACTATTTGGCGACAGGGCATTACGCGCGTGTTGCCTATTGCGATGGCGAATATAAAATGCTGCGCGGGGTTGATCAAAACAAGGATCAAACCTATTTCTTAAATCAGCTGGGACAAGCCCAATTATCGAAAGTCATGTTCCCGCTTGGAGAGCTTGAAAAAGCGCAGGTACGTCAAATCGCCAAAGAAGCAGGACTGGCGACAGCAGGGAAAAAGGATAGCACAGGCATTTGTTTTATTGGTGAACGGAATTTTAAAGAATTTTTAAGTAACTACTTGCCAGCTCAGCCAGGAACTATGCAAACACTTGCTGGCGAAATAAAGGGCAAGCACGACGGAATCATGTATTATACGATTGGACAGCGTCATGGTCTCGGCATTGGCGGGAATGGCGAGCCATGGTTTGTTGTTGGAAAAAATGTGAAAGAAAATATTTTGTATGTTGCGCAAGGATTTGAGAATGAGCTGCTATATTCTGATTCAATCATCGCCACGAATGTCAGCTGGGTATCGGATCGAGTGCCGGCTGAACCGTTAAAATGTACGGCCAAATTCCGTTATCGTCAACCGGATAACGGCGTTGCGGTTCATGTCATCGACGACCGGACGGTGCGCGTTGTATTTGACCGTCCCGTTCGTGCTGTTACGCCGGGGCAAGCTGTCGTGTTTTATGATGGAGAAGAATGTCTTGGCGGCGGGACCATTGATGAAATTTTCCGCAATGGAGAAAAGCTTTGGTATGTGGGATAGCTTTGCAAAAACCTCAGCTCTTGGCGGAGTTGGGGTTTTTCCATTAAGATAAATGCAAAAGGGAGAGTTGGAAACGATGGAGAATCAAAATGCATTAGGCATTCAGCACATGCAGCAAGGGCGCTATGAGGAAGCAGTGAAATGCTTTCATGAAGCTATTGAAGCCAATCCAAACGATCCAATCGGCTACATTAATTTTGGAAATGTACTAGCGGCCGTGGGGGAAGAAGAGAAAGCGATCCGTTTTTTTAAAAAAGCGCTTGAGCTTGATCCAGAAGCGGCCACTGCTTACTATGGGCTTGGCTCTCTTTACTATAATCGCCAGCAATTTGTTTTGGCAAAGGACATGTTTGAACAGGCGGTGCAAAAAGGGATGGAGGACGGCGATGTATTTTTTATGCTCGGGATGTCGCTCTTGCTTTTAGAGCAGCCGCGTCTGGCTTTGCCGTATTTGCAACGCGCCTCCGAATTGAACGAAAACGATGCAGAAGCGCTTTTTCAGCTTGGCTTGTGCTTAGCGCAGCTTGAACTTGTGGATGAAGCGATGAACTGCTTCGAGAGAACCGTCGCTTTAGATGAAGGGCATGCCGATGCCTATTATAATTTAGGAGTGGCTTATGCTTATAAAGATGATGCACAGCAGGCACTTCATATGTTTAACAAAGCGCTTGCCATACAGTCAGATCATTTGCTTGCAGGACATGGGAAAAAATTGATGGAAAAAGCGCTGGAAAAATAAAAAAAGGCAGGGATTCCAATTGCAGCGGCAAGAATCATGGGCGTTAGGGGAAAAATCGTTTATTAAAGGGACGCATATCGTCACTATTTTTCATAACGAAAGCAACCTTTATTCCGTGGTCCGCATTCACGTTGAAGAAACGAATGAAGGGTATGACGAGCAAGAGGTTGTTGTAACTGGATATTTCCCGCGTATGAACGAACATGATGTTTATGTGTTTTACGGCGCTTTTAAAGATCACCCAAGATTTGGACGGCAATATGTAGCCGAGTATTTTCGAAAAGAAATGCCGCAAACAAAGGAAGGGTTGATCTATTATTTATCGAGCGATTTGTTTAAGGGGATCGGAAAGAAAACAGCGGAACAAATTGTGGAAGCGCTCGGGGACCAAGCGATTTCAGTGATACTAGCAGATCCGGAAGCGCTCGCGAAAGTGCCTAAGCTTCCGAAAAACAAAGCGAAAGAGCTATACGAAACGTTAAAGGAGCACCAAGGCCTTGAACAAATTATGATTGCTCTTTCTCAGTTCGGCTTTGGTCCGCAGCTGTCAATGAAAATTTACCAAGTATATAAAGAAGCTGCACTTGATGTCATTCAAAAAAATCCGTATCAGCTTGTCGAGGATGTAGAAGGGATTGGGTTTCGGCGAGCCGATGAGTTAGGCCAGCAGCTCGGCCTTTCCGGCAGCCATCCAGATCGTGTCCGAGCCGCCTGTTTATATGTCATCGAAAGCGATTGTTTGCAAGAGGGGCATGTATATGTGACAAAAGAACAGTTGCTTTTTAAAGCTAAGCAGCTGCTTGAATCGAAAAGAGGAGAGGCCATTCCTCCTGACATGATTGAGCGTGAACTGCTTGATCTAGCCAAAGAGGAAAAAGTCATTCATGAAGATGGCCGCTTTTATATTCCGACTCTTTACTTTGCGGAAAAAGGAATCATCACTAATATAAAGCGCCTGCTTGAACAAAAGGTAACAGGATTTCCAGAAGCGGAATTTTTGCTGGCGCTCGGCCGGTTGGAGGAGCGGTTGGATGTACAATATGGCCCGTTGCAAAAGGACGCGATTCAACAAGCGATTTCTTCTCCTCTGTTTATTTTGACAGGCGGGCCGGGAACGGGAAAAACAACGGTGATAAAAGGGATTGTGGAGATTTTTGCCGACCTCCACGGCGTTTCGCTTGACCCAAAGGATTATCATAAAGAAAATCCTTTTCCGATTTTGCTTGCTGCGCCAACAGGGAGAGCCGCAAAACGAATGAGCGAAGCGACAGGATTACCAGCGATGACGATCCATCGTTTACTTGGTTATAATGCTGCAGAAGGATTTACTCATCATGAAGATGAACCGATTGAAGGAAATTTGCTCATTGTCGATGAAATGTCCATGGTAGACACATGGCTAGCTAACCAATTGCTGAAGTCTCTTCCAACTGGTATGCAAGTCATTTTGGTCGGTGATGAGGATCAATTGCCGTCAGTCGGACCGGGGCAAGTATTAAAGGATTTGTTAAAAACGTCGCGAATTCCTACTATTCGCTTGACCGAAGTATATCGTCAAGCAGAAGGATCCTCCATCATTGAATTGGCCCATTGTATGAAAAAAGGGGAGCTTCCTGCTGATCTAAGCTCTCCGAAAACAGACCGTTCCTTTATTCGCTGTAAAGCTGAACAAGTGGTTGATGTCGTGAGGCAAATTGCTGATAATGCGTGGAAAAAAGGGTATTCGGTAAAAGATATTCAAGTGCTCGCCCCAATGTATCGCGGTCCTGCCGGCATCGATCGTCTCAATCGAACGCTTCAAGAGCTGTTTAATCCGAAATCGCCACAAAAGCGCGAGCTGTCCAGCGGCGAAACGGTTTATCGCGTTGGCGATAAGGTGTTGCAGCTTGTCAATCAACCCGATCAAAATGTGTTTAATGGCGATATTGGTGAAATTGTCGCCATCTTTTACGCGAAAGAGAATACGGAACAGCAGGACTTGGTTGTCGTATCCTTTGATGGAAACGAAGTCACTTATACAAGACAGGATTTAACACAAATTACCCACGCTTATTGCTGTTCGATTCATAAGGCGCAGGGCAGTGAATTTCCGATTGTGATTTTGCCGGTGGTGAAAAGCTATTATCGAATGCTACAGCGGAATTTGTTATATACAGCGGTGACAAGAAGCAAAAAATTTTTAATTTTATGCGGTGAGGAGGAAGCGTTTCGCATCGGAACGGCACGCTGTGATGACGGGGTGAGGCAAACAACATTAGCGGAAAAAATTCAACAGCTGTTTGAGCCTGCTGATGAAACGGAGCTGCCGTTGGATGATGCGGGGATCGGGATGGAAAACGTTTCACCGTATGACTTTATGATAGAAGAAACAAAATAAAACCATAAGGCACGCATCAAGCGCTCTTCCTTAGCCATGTATATTTTTACAACTGCTTGTCTAACATAACAGGTAAATGATGTGAAGAGGAGCGTGCCTTTTGGTGTTGAAATGTCCAAATTGCCAAAGTAAGGATTTGGGAAAAATAGGTGTGAATCAATATTATTGCTGGAACTGTTTTATTGAATTAACCATCAATAAAGGGATGATTCATACTCATCAAGTCGAAGAAGACGGAACGCTCAGCTCGCTCGATGATTTATTCAGCGATGAAGAACGAACGCTTTCGTCTTAAGGGAAGCGAGGAGGAATGACCATGAATCGTACAATGAAATCGCTCGCTGCTATTGGTTTGGGCGTTGCAGCTTACCAGCTTGTTCAACGCAATGGTGGTATGAATATGCGGAAAATGAAGAAGATGGGAAAGCAAATGATGCGTTCATTTATGTAACAAAGAGGGGGAGCCTATATAAAGGCCCCCTTTTTTGATGTATAATCTCCTCTCCTTCTTTTCAAACTATGGGAACAGGAGGGGTATTCGTGCAAAATGAGCAAATGCGTTTTTTCATTCGTCTTACCAAAATGCTGTTAGTCGTTATACTTCTATATTTTATTATGAGATTGAGGGATTTCTGGCTGCCTGTTTTACGGCTCATTGTTACGGTATTAACTCCGTTTATCATTGCGGCTTTTATCGCTTATTTGCTTCATCCGCTTGTCGAGTATATTCATAAAAGAGGAATTCCGAGAGCCCTAGCTATTTTAATGATTTATATCGTGTTTTTTGGAGGGGTGGGCTATGGTGCATACAAAGGGATTCCTGTGCTGCTTGATCAGTTGCAGGAACTGACTAAAAGCTTACCGATGCTGGCGGATACGTATCATGGATGGACGACGAAAATCCATGACCAAACAGCAAAATGGCCCAAAGAAATGCACAAGCGCGTGGAAACCTCTATTCTTGAAGTGGAGGCCTTGCTTGGCCTTTGGTTGACAAAGGCGGTTACAAGCGTTAAAAGCATCTTAAATTCAGCGATGGTCTTTTTACTTGTACCATTTATCGCCTTTTATATGTTAAAAGATATGGATGAAATGAAGCAAGCGGTTTGGAAACTAACACCGAAAAAGTGGCGAAAAGAAGGAATCGAATTTCTAAAAGATGTAGATGAGTCTTTAGGAAACTATATCCGCGGCCAGTTATTTGTTTGCACTTTAATTGGCGGAGTGGCTGCGCTTTCACTTTGGATTGCCGGCATGAATTATCCGCTTTTATTGGGGCTCATTATTGGCGCAACGAATGTCATTCCTTATTTTGGCCCGATTATTGGAGCGATACCGGCAGCCCTTTTGGCTGCGACGATTTCAGCAAAAATGATGATGATTGTGATGGGGATTATTTTTTTATTGCAATTTCTCGAAGGAAATGTTTTGTCGCCGCTGATTGTTGGAAAAAGCCTGCATATGCATCCCTTAATTATTATGCTCTCTTTGTTTTTAGGCGGGGAGCTTGCTGGAATTGTGGGAATGATTATTGCTGTTCCTTTTGTGGCGGTTTTAAAGGTGGCTGTTTTACATGCGCGCGAGCGTTTTAGTACACATTGACAAACGAAAGCCGCTTGTCTATAATCTTTGAATGAAAAGGTATACATGTATACATACAAGGCGATGAAGGATCGAGTATGTTACAGTCCATCTTAACGCGCCCGTGCGCACAGAGAGGAATTTCCGCGGCTGAAAGAAATTCCAGATGAAGGGTAACAGAACGCTAATCCCGAGCGCAGGAAAAACCTGACGGAGCAGCCACGTTACGGCTTATCGAGGTGATGGACGTCTTGTCCATAAGCAGGGTGGTACCGCGAGCGTAACTCTCGTCCCTGAGCAAGGGATGGGAGTTTATTTTTTATACCATAAATATGACTAAAGGAGGCACGAAAGATGAAAAAGCTTACATCAGCACAAATTAGGCAAATGTTTTTAGACTTTTTTAAAGAAAAAGGACATTCGGTAGAACCAAGCGCGTCTTTAATTCCGATTGACGATCCGTCGCTCCTATGGATCAACAGCGGAGTCGCGACATTAAAAAAATATTTTGATGGGCGCGTAATTCCAGATAACCCGCGCATTTGTAATGCCCAAAAATCCATTCGTACAAACGATATCGAAAATGTCGGCAAAACGGCGCGCCACCATACGTTTTTTGAAATGCTCGGAAATTTCTCGATCGGCGATTATTTTAAGCGTGAAGCGATCCATTGGGCTTGGGAGTTTTTAACAAGCAAAAGATGGATTGGTTTTGATCCTGGCCGCTTATCTGTTACGATTCATCCGGAGGATGATGAAGCGTTTGAAATTTGGCATGAAGAAATTGGGTTGCCGAAAGAACGGATCATTCGTTTGGAAGGGAATTTCTGGGATATTGGAGAAGGCCCGAGCGGACCGAATACCGAAATCTTTTATGACCGCGGGGAGCAATTCGGTAATGATCCAAATGATCCAGAATTATATCCGGGGGGCGAAAATGAGCGTTATTTAGAAGTATGGAATCTTGTTTTTTCTCAATTTAACCATAATCCAGATGGCACTTATACGCCGCTGCCAAAGAAAAATATTGATACAGGCATGGGTTTGGAGCGCATGTGCTCTATCATACAAGATGTGCCTACTAACTTTGATACCGATTTATTTATGCCAATTATTCAAGCAACGGAACAAATTTCTGGCGAAACATACCGCGTGGATGCGGAAAAAGATGTCGCGTTTAAAGTGATCGCTGACCATATTCGGACGGTGACGTTTGCGATTGGCGATGGCGCTTTGCCGTCCAATGAAGGACGCGGTTATGTATTGCGTCGCCTGCTTCGCCGAGCGGTGCGGTATGCGAAAAAACTGAATATCAACCGTCCGTTTATGTATGAATTAGTGCCGACAGTCGGTGAAATTATGGTTGACTACTATCCGGAAGTGAAAGCAAAAACGGAGTTTATTCAAAAAGTGATTAAAAATGAGGAAGAGCGTTTCCATGAGACGCTTCATGAAGGATTAGCCATTTTGTCAAGCGTTATCCAAAAAGAAAAAGCAAATGGCAGCCGCACTATTTCTGGAACAGATGTGTTCCGCCTTTACGACACATATGGATTCCCAGTTGAATTGACAGAAGAATATGCCGCCGAAGAAGGAATGACGATTGATCATGCCGGCTTTGAACAAGAAATGGAGCGTCAACGCGAGCGGGCTCGCGCGGCGCGCCAAGATGTCGATTCGATGCAAGTGCAGGACAGCTTACTTGGCGCCCTCAAAGTAGAGAGCCGATTTGTTGGCTATGACGAGCTCCATACTTCTTCTTCTATTGCTGTTATCGTGAAGAATGGCGAGCTTGTTGAGGAAATAAAAGAAGGAGAAGAAGCGCAAATTATACTTGATGTGACGCCATTTTATGCAGAAAGCGGCGGTCAAATCGCCGATCAAGGCTTTATCGAAGGAGAAGCGGCGAAAGCTTATGTAAAAGACGTGCAAAAAGCGCCAAATGGTCAGCATTTGCATCATGTGGTGGTCGAAAAGGGAACACTGAAGAAAGGCGAAACTTATCAGGCCTACCTGCTTGAAGAAAAACGCAACCGTATTGTCAAAAACCATACAGCCACCCATTTGCTGCACCAAGCGCTGAAAGATGTCCTTGGTACGCACGTCAATCAGGCGGGATCGCTGGTCACTCCAGAACGTTTGCGTTTCGACTTCTCGCATTTTGGACAAGTGAAACAAGAAGAGCTAGAGAAAATTGAAGCGATTGTTAATGAGCAAATTTGGCGCAGCCTTCCTGTTCAGATTGATTATAAGCCGCTTGAAGAAGCGAAAGCGATGGGAGCAATGGCGCTCTTTGGTGAAAAATATGGCGACATTGTCCGCGTTGTTCAGGTGGGGGCCTACAGCTTAGAGCTTTGCGGCGGCTGCCATGTAACGAACACGGCAGCGATCGGTCTTTTTAAAATTGTGTCCGAATCGGGCATTGGGGCTGGCACGCGCCGGATTGAAGCGGTCACGGGAGAAGCCGCCTACCGTTTTATGAATGATCAGCTTGCTTTATTACAGGAAGCAGCGCAGCAATTAAAAGCGAATCCAAAAGATGTAGTCGGAAGAATTGAAGCATTAATGAATGAAATCCGCCAGCTACAGCGTGAAAATGAATCGTTAGCTGCGCGCCTCAGCAATATGGAAGCCGCTCATCTGGCCGATCGAGTACAAGAAGTAAACGGCATTCAAGTTTTAGCAAGCAAAGTCCATGCGGCAGATATGACTAGCTTGCGCACAATGGTGGATGAACTGAAACAAAAACTTGGTTCAGCTGTGATCGTCCTTGCTTCCGTACAAGGCGAGAAGGTAAACCTCATTGCGGGCGTAACCAAAGATTTAGTTGAAAAAGGCTATCATGCAGGCAAACTGATTAAAGAAGTGGCTGTTCGTTGTGGAGGCAGCGGGGGAGGCCGCGCCGACATGGCTCAAGCGGGAGGAAAAGACCCGCAAAAAATAGGAGAAGCCTTGCAATTTGTCGAAGAATGGGTAAAATCCATTTTATAATTTCACTCTAATGGTGTACAATGGATGTAAGGTATGGCGATGCCAGTGTGAATGGAGAGCGAGGTGCATAACGGTGAGCTCATTTGATCAAACGATGCGGTTCAATTTTTCGGAAGAGCCGCCAGAAACGAATATTCGCGAAGTATTATTGACAGTATATGAGGCTCTTCAAGAAAAAGGGTATAATCCGATCAATCAAATTGTCGGCTATTTGCTATCTGGCGACCCAGCTTACATCCCTCGTCATAAAGATGCTCGTACGCTTATTCGGAAAATTGAACGGGATGAATTAATTGAAGAATTGGTGAAATTCTATTTACAGAGTCGTTGAAAGGATTGATTTATGCGCATATTAGGATTAGATTTAGGGACAAAAACGCTCGGGGTGGCCGTGAGCGATGAATTCGGTTGGACCGCTCAAGGAGTAGAAACCATTCCGATTGATGAGGAAAAAAAGCAATTTGGCTTGGAGCGGCTTCGTGAAATTATGGAAGAATATCAGGTGGAAACGATTGTGCTCGGTTTTCCTAAAAATATGAACGGCACAGTTGGCCCACGCGGTGAAGCGAGCCAGCGTTTTGCGGAATGGCTGAAACGCCAATTTTCCTTGCCCGTTATTTTATGGGACGAGCGTCTGTCGACAACAGCGGCAGAACGTATGTTGATCGCTGCGGATGTAAGCCGAAAAAAACGGCGCCAAGTGATTGATAAAATGGCAGCCGTCATCATTCTGCAGTCGTATCTTGACAGTAAACGATAATTGGAGGAAATAACATGGAACATGGTGATAAGCAGATTACAGTCGTAGACGAAAACGGAAACGAGCAGCTATGCGAGGTATTATTCACATTTGAATCTGAGGACTTTGGAAAGTCGTACGTTTTTTATTATCCTATTGGGGTTGAGTACGAGGACGAGGAAGAAACAGAGATTCACGTTTCCGCTTTTATTTCAGGAGAAGGCGAGAAGGAAGGAGAACTTCAGCCGATCGAAACGGAAGAAGAATGGGATATGATCGAAGAAGTATGGAATACATTTTGTGCGGATCAGGAAGAAGACGAGGAATAAATTCCTAAGGCGGCCGGGTAAGGCCGTCTTTTTTTGTAGAAAAAAATAAGAGATAGAAGAAAAAAGCAGAAATTTGTAGTATAATATCTCGAGAATGAAGGGAGGGATTATATGGACCATAATGGATTTGCTTCAAAGGATATCCAAACAGTAAGAAAAGTGGTCTTTATGATTAGCGCGCTTGTTTGCGTATTGTTGCTGACAACCGTTATAGGCGGTTATGTATATATCCGATCTGCACTTCAGCCTGTCGATCCAGAGGATAAAAAAACCGTTCAAGTCTCGATTCCCATTGGCTCTTCTGTAAGCGATATTGCTGCAATCCTTGAAAAAAAGGGGATCATCAAAAGCGCAGCTGTATTTCGCTACTATGTCAAATTTAAAAATCATGCTGATTTTCAGGCAGGAAACTATCAATTGACTCGCTCGATGACGTTAGAAGAAATCATTTCCTCACTAAAAACAGGAAAAGTGATGAGGGAAATGAAGCTGAAAATCACGATTCCGGAAGGAAAACAGTTAACGCAAATCGCGACGATTATCGCTCAAAAAACAGGGTATAAGCAGGAACAGGTCATGAATCAGCTTAATGACCGTGCTTACATTCAAGAGCTGATCAAAAAATATCCGATGGTTCTGTCGCCAGATATCTTAAACAAAAATATTCGTTATCCGCTTGAAGGATATTTATTTCCAGCGACTTATTCCTTCCCGGAAGAAAAACCGCCGCTACCTGCTATTATCGAGCCAATGATCGCCAAAACGGCAGAAGTGCTTGCAAAATATGAAGAAAAGAAAACCGAGAAAGGATTTACGACCCATCGGCTATTGACAATGGCTTCACTCATTGAGGCAGAAGCAACGGAAAAGGCTGACCGTCAAAAAATTGCGAGCGTATTTTATAACCGTCTGCGCATCGGAATGCCGCTGCAAACCGACCCAACGGTGCTTTATGCGCTAGGAAAGCATAAAGAACGCGTTTATTATGAAGATTTAAAGGTCAATTCTCCTTATAACACTTACATCCATCAAGGATTGCCGCCAGGCCCGATCGCAAATGCGGGAGAGATGTCGATTGAGGCGGCTTTGGAGCCGGCAGAAACCGGATATTTCTATTTTCTTGCTACTCCAGCCGGCGAAGTCATTTTTACGAGCACATTGGCTGAGCATAATCGCGAAAAGGCAAAGTATATTGGAAAAGAATAAATATTTCGCATTTCTGCCCGTTTTATGATAGTATATATAAAGTTATGGGTATGATCCTATATATTTCGTTCATAAGAGTCTAATGTGGACTCTTATTTTTACGAGGAGGAGCACGTTTGTTATCGCATGACATCATTCGCTATTTGCAAGATCTTATGCCAAAACGCGAAACAGTAATCCAAGAAATGGAAGATTATGCCCAAGAGCATCGTGTGCCTATTATGGATGCTGTCGGGATCGAAGTGGTGTTGCACGTTTTGCGTCTTATTCAGCCAACGCGCATTTTAGAAATCGGAACAGCGATTGGCTATTCGGCTATTCGGATGGCGCTGGCGCTGCCGAATGCGACGATCGTTACGGTCGAACGCGATCAAGAGCGGTATGAAAACGCGCTTTTTTATATAGAGCGAACCAAAACAGCTCATCAGATTCATGCGCTGTTTGGCGATGCGCTTGAAGTATCCAGCGAAGTAGAAAAATATGCCCCATTTGATGCCATTTTTATCGATGCAGCAAAAGGGCAGTATCAGCGGTTTTTTGAAATGTACGAGCCGTTTTTGGCTCCCCGTGGCGTTATCATTACCGATAATGTCCTTTTTAAAGGGCTTGTGGCGGCAGGAGATGGGATTGAAAATAAGCGAATTCGTTCGCTTGTGAAGAAAATTCGCCAATATAATCAGTGGCTGATGCAAAATGAAGCTTATGATACCGTCATTTTGCCGGTCGGCGACGGCATTGCCATATCGAGAAAAAGAGGTGAGAAACAGTGAAAAAACCAGAATTGCTTGTAACACCGACAGACGTTTCCCATATCCATGCTTTGGCGCAGGCAGGAGCGGATGCCGTTATAGTTGGCGAACAACGCTATGGTTTGCGCTTAGCTGGAGAGTTTAAGCGCGCTGAAATGGCGGAAGCGGTGGAAGTGGCCCGCCAGCATGGGATTCGCGTGTATGCGGCGATGAATGCGATTTTTCATAATGAGAAAATAGACGAACTAGGTGAGTATATTCGTTTTTTAGCTGATAGCGGCGTGGATGCTATCGTATTTGGAGATCCTGCTGTATTAATGACTGTACGTGAAGTAGCTCCGCATATGAGGCTCCATTGGAATACGGAAACAACGGCAACCAATTGGTATACATGCAACTACTGGGGGCGAAAGGGCGCGAAACGCGCGGTTTTAGCGCGTGAATTAAATATGGATGTCATTATGGAGATTAAAGAACATGCAGAAGTGGAAATTGAAGTGCAAGTGCATGGAATGACATGTATGTTTCAATCAAAGCGGTCGCTCATCGGCAACTATTTTGAATATCAAGGAAAAAAGATGGAAGTTGAAAAGCAAAAGTACGAAAAAGGAATGTTTCTGCATGACAAAGAGCGCGGTAACAAATACCCGATTTTTGAGGATGAAAACGGGACGCACATTATGAGCCCGAATGATATTTGCATTATTGACGAGCTTGAGGAAATGGTGGATGCGGGAATCGATAGCTTTAAAATTGACGGTGTGCTTCATGAATCGGACTATATTACGAAGGTGACAGCGATCTATCGCCGTGCCATTGATTTATGTGCGGGGAACCGCGAGCAGTATGAAGCGGAAAAAATGCAGCTGTTGGAGGAAATTGAAGCGATTCAGCCAAAGCATCGTCCTTTAGATACAGGCTTCTTTTTTAAAGAAACGATTTATTAAATGCAACATAAAGGAGGGAGCGGTATGTTGAAAAATGATCAAATTTCGCAAATCGTGAATGGAAAGCGTGTGATTGTGAAAAAGCCTGAGCTGCTTGCTCCTGCCGGTAACCTAGAAAAATTAAAAGTAGCTGTCCATTATGGAGCGGATGCTGTCTTTATCGGCGGCCAAGAATATGGGCTTCGTTCCAACGCCGACAATTTTACGCTTGAAGAAATGGCAGAAGGAGTCCAATTTGCCAATAAATATGGTGCCAAAATTTATGTGACGACAAACATTTATGCTCATAACGAAAATATCCCTGGACTT
Source organism: Anoxybacillus sp. UARK-01 (assembly GCF_002075365.1). NCBI lineage: Bacteria > Bacillati > Bacillota > Bacilli > Caryophanales > Anoxybacillaceae > Anoxybacillus > Anoxybacillus sp. UARK-01. Next base: position 66,006 of record NZ_NASY01000047.1, read on the forward strand.
GAGGAGTATTTACAGGGGCTTGAGGAAGCGGGTGTGCATGGCATTATCGTGGCGGATCCTCTGATCATTGAAACGGCTCGCCGGGTAGCGCCAAAGCTAGAGGTGCATTTAAGCACCCAGCAATCTTTGGCTAACTGGAAAGCGGTGCAATTTTGGAAGGAAGAAGGACTGGAGCGTGTCGTGCTGGCCCGTGAAACAAGTGCGGAGGAAATTCGTGAAATTAAAGAGAAGGTGGATATTGAAATAGAAACCTTCATCCATGGGGCGATGTGTATCGCCTACTCAGGGCGCTGTGTCTTGAGTAACCATATGACGGCTCGCGATTCCAACCGCGGCGGCTGCTGTCAATCATGCCGTTGGGATTATGATCTGTACAAGCTTGATGGCAGCCAGGAAATCGCTTTATTTGATGAAAATGATGATCCATTTGCCATGAGCCCGAAAGATTTAAATCTTATTCAATCTATTCCCAAAATGATCGAATTGGGCATTGATAGCTTAAAAATTGAGGGACGGATGAAGTCGATTCATTATGTGGCCACCGTTGTCAGCGTCTATCGCAAAGTGATCGATGCCTATTGTGCCGATCCAGACCATTTTGTGATTCAAAAAGAATGGCTCGATGAGCTTGATAAATGTGCCAATCGTGATACCGCACCTGCCTTTTTTGAAGGGGTGCCAGGATATAAAGAACAGATGTTTGGGGTGCACGGCAAGAAAACAACCTACGATTTTGCTGGTTTTGTGTTGGACTATGACCGCGATACGAAAATGGTGACTTTACAGCAACGCAATTTCTTTAAATCTGGCGATGTTGTTGAATTTTTTGGTCCGGAAATCGATAACTTTACCCAAGTGGTGGGCACGATCTGGGATGAAGATGGAAACGAGATCGATGCAGCGCGCCATCCTTTACAAATCGTAAAATTTAAAGTAGAGAAAGATGTCTTCCCGTACAACATGATGAGAAAGGAGCGCTAAGATGGGGAAGAAGCCGGTGGTGATCGGAGTCGCAGGCGGCTCCGGTTCGGGGAAAACGAGTGTTGTCAGAGCCATTTATGAGCATTTTCAAGGGCATTCGATTTTAATGCTTGAGCAGGATTATTACTACAAAGATCAAAGCCACCTTCCATTTGAAGAGCGTCTAAAAACAAACTATGATCACCCTTTAGCTTTTGATAATGATTTATTAATTGAGCATTTGCATAAGCTGCTCAGCTATGAGTCGATCGAAAAGCCGGTTTACGATTACACGCTGCATACAAGAGCGGATGAAGTCATTTATGTCGAACCGAAAGATGTGATTATTTTAGAAGGAATTCTCGTATTAGAAGATGAGAGATTGCGCAACTTAATGGATATTAAAGTATATGTAGACACAGATGCCGATATTCGGATTATTCGCCGGCTGCAGCGCGATATTAACGAGCGCGGCCGAACATTGGAATCCGTGATTGACCAGTATGTTTCAGTCGTTCGTCCTATGCACAACCAATTTGTTGAACCGACGAAGCGGTATGCCGATATTATTATTCCGGAAGGCGGTCACAATCACGTAGCGATCGATTTGATGGTTACAAAAATTCAAACAATTCTTGAACAAAAGTCTTTTTTGTAATAACATAGCATAGATAACATATGAAGGATGAACGTTTCTTACCGTTCGCGGACATTTGGCTTAAGGGATATGCATATTCATAAAGCCTTATTTGTACGAACGCGCTTTGCCGTTCGTACCTTTTATATACATAAATATTTAAGGAGGTAAGGGGATATGTCAAATGAAAAACAATATCCAATGACGAAAGCAGGGAAGGAGAAGCTTGAACAGGAGCTTGAATATTTAAAAACGGTCAAGCGCAAGGAAGTCGTTGAACGCATCAAAATCGCACGCGGATTTGGCGATCTTTCCGAAAACTCCGAGTACGATGCGGCAAAAGATGAACAGGCCTTTGTAGAATCACGTATCCAAACATTAGAAAACATGATTCGCAATGCGCAAATTATCGAAGAAGACACTGAAAATCCAGATATCGTATCTCTTGGAAAATCTGTGACTTTTGTTGAGCTACCTGATGGTGAAGAAGAAACATATACGATTGTCGGAAGCGCTGAAGCGGATCCGTTTGAAGGAAGAATTTCCAATGATTCACCAATTGCTAAATCGCTAATCGGGAAAAAAGTAGGCGATGAAGTCAGCGTACAAACACCTGGCGGCGAGATGCTTGTCAAAATCGTAGCTGTACAGTAATAGAAAAGGTTTTAAAATCTTACACCTCGTCAACAATGAAGACGAGGTGTTTTTTATGAGCAAAAAACGGATGATCATCATGAGTGCACTTATACAACTTGGCATTTTTTTATTAATTGGCCGTCTCGTCCAAATTCAACTAGTGAGCACGGAATCATTTTCAAAAAATCATGTGAATTTAATTGAGGAAAGCGTGGCTCAGCGAACACAAGAAATGGTCATTAGCGATGGGCGCGGAACGTTTGTGGATCGCAGCGGTCAGCCGCTTGCAGAACAATCGGTTCCTTCCCTTATCCTGTTTCCTTTTTTAAAGAAAATGGATTGGCCAGTGGAAAAGGTGGCGGACATTTTACACGTTTCCGCAAGCTCCATTCGTTTACAGCTACAAGATGCGAAAGAACCGTTTGTGCTTTTAGCGGAAGACAAACCGCTTTCATTAACAAAGAACCAAATAAAAAAAATTAACCAGCTCCACATTCCGGGTGTCCTGGCCATTAATAAACAATATCCATTGGAGCATCCGTATGCTGAACATCTGCTCGGTTTTACACGAGAGGATCCGCAACTGCTGCGAGAGCGTTATCGTGACCGGAACCTTTCGCCGCACACAAAAATCGGGATTCATGGATTAGAAAAGGCATTTGATGAATTTTTGCTGCCTGAGGGAGAAACAAAGCTGTTATACCATGTCGATGCAGAAGGCGGGCCGTTATTTGGCATTGATGTGAAATATAACGATCCGGGAAATCCTTTTTATCCGATTACGGTTCAGACAACACTCGATCGCGACTTGCAGCGAATAATGGAGAAGGTATTAGAGGAGCACCAATTGAAAAAAGGTGGAGCTGTGCTGCTGGATGTAGAGACAAATAGCGTCTTGGGGATGGCCAGCCGACCAGCGATGGATCCGCGCGATCCATATAAAAATAATGCCGCGGAAAATCAAATGCTTCTCCCGCAAATTCCTGGCTCGGTCTTTAAAACGGTGATCGCTGCTGCTGCTATCGATAAAGGGGTGGCTACTAACAAACGAGCATTTGATTGCAGTCGAAAAATTGACGGCGCTACCCCTGATACGGAGCATTCTTATGGCGTGCTGCCTTTCGATGAAAGTTTTGCTGTCAGCTGCAACAACGCTTTTGCTACTTTAGGAAAAGAGCTTGTCAAGCAAGACCCTAACGTCATTGAACAATATGCGCAAATGCTTGGTTTGTATCCGCTTGTCGGTTGGGAGGGAGATGTATATCATTTTAAAAATTTCCGCCAGCTTCCTGAAGAAAAAAGCGGGACGATTTGGTATGACAAAAGCGACAAGTCCGTTCCTCTAGCCATAGCGCAAACGTCGATTGGACAGAAAAATGTCCGTGTTTCTCCGCTTGCTATCGCTAACATGATGGCCACGATTGCTAGGGGAGGAGAAGCAGAACAGGTAAGAGCCGTCGAGAAGATGCTCTATAAAAATGGAACCACCTTCTTTTCGTTTCATAAGCAGCCGTTTTCGAATGAAGGATCACTGTTGCGGTCGACAGTGACGAAATTGCAGGAGCTGCTTCGCAAGGTCGTTACCGATGAGCGCGGCACAGGCCGGAGATTTCAAACGCTTCCCTATGCGGTAGCAGGCAAATCGGGAACGGCGCAAACGGAAAAAAAGGCGGCAAATGGAGAAGCGCTGATTAATAAATGGTTTGCGGGCTATTTTCCAGCAGAAGCGCCTAAATATGTGCTGGTTGTTGTTGATCTTGACAGTCCGAACTCACAAGCTGTGACAAATGATGTATTTTATGATATTGTCAAGAGAATATATGAGTTTGATACGAAACAACATTCATAGGACGGAAATCCGAAATCATCAAGAAATCGTTTATGAGGATGAAGCAAAATGTTACAATAAAAACGATCGTAAGGACGCAGGGAGGAATAGGATTGGCAAAAGAAAAAGAAATGAATTCGCGTTTTGAACAGCGTGCCAAACGCCGAAAGATCAATCGCGTGTTAAATATCGCTCTTGTGTGCGTGTTAATGCTGATTATCTTTTTTAGCTGGCAGCTGCTTTTCTCGCACGATGATAAGGACAGCGCACAGCCAGCGACAAAAGAAAAAGTCATAAAGAAAAAAGAAGAGGAAGATGAAAAGGTGGAAGTAGAAATAGGCGATACAAAAACAACACAAGAGAAGGACGGTGAAACAGCTGATGAAGAGGAACAGCCATCCGAAGAAGAACAACCATCACAGGAAGTAATTGAAACAGCTGGCGATCCTTCTTCTGGAGTGTTGAAGGAAATTATTAATCCATCGTGGCAGCCAATTGGGACGACGCAAACAGAGCCGCATGTCACTCAATTTGACGAGAATTCAGTCGATTGGAAGGAAATGCTGGATGCTGTCAGCTATGCCACTGGAGTGTCGCCAGCAGATATGATTGTGTGGTTTATTGGCAACAATGGTCCGAATAAAGCGGTGGCTACCATTTCTCCTAAGGACAAAAGCGCCAAATATCGCGTGTATATTGAATGGGTGGAAAATCAAGGATGGAAACCGACGAAAATGCAGCAGCTAAAAAATTAAACGGATTTCTCCATAAGCGAGAAATCCGTTTATTTTTTGGCTTTGAAATGAACAACGGCGCTGTAAAGCCGTTGTCCGTTTGCTGAGACGTGCATTTGATGGGAAACATGATGAACCTCGAGCAAAAGCGCTTTATTATGTTCGATTTGTTCATTGATTTTTTTCTCTAAGGTGGCTAAATCAGCGGCTTCAAAGCATTCGACTTTATCTTGGATCAAGTCAAGCGATATGTTCAATGTCTATCCCTCCTTCCTCATTTATACAAATAGGCGATTTGCTTGGAAAAGCTCTATTTTTCGATGATAGCACGCAAGTGAACATGCCTTCGTCACGCTAAAGTGCGTGACAGAGAAGCAAATGACAAGTCCAATCCATTGGTTGGAAGCAGCACAATATGGTTCGGTCACCCGACCGTCGGAATCAAACAATCGCCTAACCGAAGCAACGAAAATGATGGACCTGCCCAATTCTCTCTATACACATGTAGTGTAGCATATTTTCATTGAACAAATGAAAAAAATATGATAGATTGAGAACAGCATAGCAGTTAATTCATAGTATACTTATATGAATTATAAAAATTTTGGAGTGTGACATCGATGGGTAGAGAATTCCTTGATTTATTTGAAACGTGGGCACAGTCATATGATGAATCTGTTCATGGACATGACGAGCAATATCGAGATGTATTTGCTGGATATGATGCAATTTTAAATACAGTTGTTGAAAAATCAGGAAATGTTGTGCTGGAGTTTGGCGTTGGCACAGGAAATTTAACGCAAAAATTGCTTCGCAGCGGCAAAACGGTTTATGGTATTGAACCTTCGGAGCCGATGCGCCAAAAGGCGTTTGAAAAGCTGGGCGATACGGTCACGATTCAGGACGGCGATTTTTTAAGCTTTCCGTTGCCGAATGAACCGATTGATACGATTGTCAGCACATATGCTTTCCATCACCTGACAGATGAAGAAAAAGAACAAGCGATTAGCCAGTATGGAAAGATGCTGAACAAAGGTGGTAAAATAGTGTTTGCGGATACAGCTTTCGTCGATCGCGAGGCTTTCGAGCAAATGGTCATCGAAGCAAAGGAAAAAGGGTTTCATGATTTAGCTGAAGATTTAAAGCGCGAATACTATCCGACATTGCCAGTGCTTGAGAGCATGTTTACGAAGCACGGATTCTCTGTATCTTTTGTACCGATGAACCGTTTTGTTTGGTTGATGGAGGCTACGAAACAATAGGTGAAAGAGGTTGAAGGGATGAAGGTAGCAATTATTGGAGCGATGGAAGAAGAAGTCGCCATTTTAAGAGAAAAAATGGACAACCGTCAAGATACGGTTGCTGCCAATTGCGAATTTTACACAGGAACATTAAACGGTGTTGCTGTTATTTTATTAAAATCAGGAATCGGCAAGGTCAATGCGGCCATGTCAACGACGATTTTGCTTGAACGTTTTCGGCCGGATTATGTGATTAATACAGGCTCCGCAGGCGGATTTTCCGCTTCGCTCAATGTGGGGGATATTGTCATTTCCAGCGAGGTTGTTCATCATGATGTTGATGTGACGGTATTCGGCTATGAATATGGGCAGGTACCTGGTATGCCTGCACGCTATGCGGCGGATGCTAAACTTGTTGCTATCGCGGAAGCAAGTGCTGAGCGCATTCAAGGAATCCAAGTGGTCAAAGGCTTGATTGCGACAGGTGACTCATTTATGAACGATCCGGAACGAGTAGCATTTGTGCGCGAGAAGCTAACAGATTTGCATGCAGTGGAGATGGAAGGGGCAGCCATTGCGCAAGTATGCTTCCAATTTGGCGTCCCGTTCGTTGTGATTCGCGCCCTTTCTGACATTGCTGGGAAAGAATCAAACGTGTCATTTGAGCAATTTTTGCACAAAGCAGCGCTCCATTCTTCCGAGCTTGTTCAAATGATGGTGGATGAATTAAAACATTCATAGGAAGGAGAGGGAATGCTCTCTCCTTTTTTCATGATGAAGAAAGAGGTGACAGCATGAAAGTAGCCAAAAGTGTTCACGAATTAGTCGGAAATACTCCGATTGTGGAAATTACCCGGTTCCCTCTGCCAAAAGGCGTGCGTTTGTTTGCTAAACTGGAATATTTGAATCCGGGTGGAAGCGTAAAAGATCGCCTTGGCCAAGAATTGCTGCAGGATGCGTTTGAAAGCGGCAAGCTAAAAGAAGGTGGAACCATTATTGAGCCTACGGCTGGCAATACAGGGATCGGATTAGCGTTGGCGGCCATTGGCAAAAACGTCAATGTGATTTTTTGTGTGCCGGAAAAATTCAGCGTGGAAAAACAGCAGCTCATGCGGGCGCTTGGCGCAACAGTTGTTCATACACCGACGAGCGATGGAATGCAGGGAGCGATTAAAAAGGCGAAAGAACTGCTAGCAGAAATTCCAAATTCATATTGCCCACAGCAATTTGCCAATCCGGCGAATCCAAGAACGTATTACAAAACGCTCGGTCCAGAGCTTTGGGAGCAGCTTGATGGAAACATTGATATTTTTGTAGCTGGTGCGGGGACAGGCGGAACATTCATGGGAACGGCGCAATTTTTGAAGGAAAAAAATGCGAGCATCAAAACCGTCATTGTTGAACCAGAAGGCTCTATTTTAAATGGAGGAGAGCCTGGGCCACATAAAACGGAAGGGATCGGTATGGAGTTTCTTCCAGAATATATGGATGAGAGCTACTTTGATGCCATTCATACGATCACCGATGAAGATGCTTTCCAACGCGTGCAGGAATTAGCAGCAAAAGAAGGGTTGCTCGTTGGCAGCTCTTCAGGCGCCGCTTTCCACGCCGCTATGCTTGAGGCTCTTCAGGCGCCGTCTGGGACCCATATTGTCGTGATTTTTCCAGATAGCAGCGAACGGTATTTAAGCAAAAAAATTTACGAAGGTGGGATATAAATGAGACGGAAAACGAAGCTGATCCATGGCGGAGTTGCTGGCGATCCGCATACGGGAGCCGTATCAGTGCCGATTTATCAAGTGAGTACGTATAAGCAAGAGGGCGTCGGCGGACATAAAGGCTATGAATATTCCCGCACAGGAAACCCAACACGCCATGCTCTAGAAGAGCTTATAAAAGACCTTGAGGAAGGCTATGCAGGCTTTGCCTTCAGTTCAGGCATGGCGGCGATTACAGCGGTCATGATGCTGTTTAATAGCGGCGATCATGTCATTTTAACGGATGATGTGTATGGCGGTACGTACCGTGTCATGACAAAAGTGCTCCACCGCCTTGGCATTGAATCGACATTTGTGGATACAAGCGATTTAACGAACATTGAAAAACAGCTGCGTCCGAACACAAAAGCCATCTACATCGAAACACCAACCAACCCGTTATTAAAAATTACGGATTTGAAAGAGGCGGCCGCCATCGCCAAACGGCACGGATTGCTGACGATTGTCGATAACACCTTCAGCACTCCATATTGGCAAACACCGATTGCGCTTGGTGCGGATATCGTCGTTCATAGCGCAACGAAATATTTGGGCGGTCACAGTGATGTGGTCGCAGGGCTTGTTGTTGTAAATTCGGAGCCGTTAGCTACAGATTTGCATTTTATTCAAAATTCAACTGGCGGCATTCTCGGCCCGCAGGATTCATGGCTGTTAATGCGCGGTATAAAAACGCTCGGTATCCGCATGGAAGAGCACGAGCAAAATACGCGCAAAATTGTTGAGTTTTTAGCAGGACATCCAGCAGTGAAAAACATCTACTATCCAGGACTTGAAACGCATCCGAATCATGAAATTGCGAAAAAGCAAATGCGCGGCTTTGGCGGCATGGTATCGTTTGATGTGGGAAGCGCTGAAAAAGCGGATCAGTTATTAAACCGCGTTCAATATTTTACCCTGGCGGAAAGCCTTGGAGCTGTAGAAAGCTTGATTTCGCTTCCAGCAAAAATGACACATGCTTCCATTCCAAAAGAGCGGCGTGAAGAGCTTGGCATTACTGATGGACTTGTCCGCATTTCGGTTGGCCTTGAAGATGTGGAAGACTTGCTAGAGGATTTAGCACAAGCATTGGCATAAATTACATCGCCTTCTTTTCGCCTTCCTATGGTACAGTGAAAAGAGAAGCACGGATCAGGGAGGGAAGCGGAATTGCGTCAACGGGAACGAAAGCAGCTTCGCGCGAAGGCGAATGATTATAAAATGTACAGTCTCGTTTTGTTGGCGATCGGCGCGCTGTTTTATCTCGGTGTGATTTTACCTGATGCGCTCGAAGCCGGCAAAAAGCCATTGATCCTTATTGCAATCGCGGCTTTTTTGGCCGCTTCGATCTATTTTCTGCGCTGTTCAGCCGCATGCAGGCGAATGCTTGAAGATGAGGACGAAATGTCTCTATAGAAAGCCGATCCTTCCTTTGTGAAGGATCGGCTTTCTTTCATGGTTTTATAGGCCGGATTACTTACAATGAATGATGGCTATTTAATAAGGACTTATGGACTATAGCCATCCTGATTGCCTCTAGAACGAATTTCGCAAATTGTTCAAAAACCCGCTGCGTTCCCTGCTTTTCGACGATGTAAAATAAAAATAAACAACCGTTAAGGGAGGAAAAAGGGATGTTCGCCATGGTGATGGGGATTGTTATTACAGCGTCAATCGCGCTCATTATTAGCGCAGAAGTCAGCGTAGAAGCGGAGTGAAGTAGAAAGGAGGAGCTAAATGAAGCTCCTCCTCTGAATTTTCTCTATCTCCGCTTCTCTTTTTCATTTCGATAAAATTCGTGGAACATTTTCATTAATGCTCGCTTTTCGATGCGGGAGACGTAGCTTCTGGAAATGCCGAGCTCCTTGGCGATTTCGCGCTGGGTTTTTTCCTTTTGCAAATCCAGTCCAAAACGGCTGATAATCACTTCTTTTTCCCGTTCATCCAGCACATCAATGTATTTTTTGACTTGCTCGATTTCCATGTTTAAATGAATCTCGTCGGCGACATCCTCCCCTTCAGATTTCAGCACATCGATAAGGCTGATTTCATTTCCATCGCGATCCTGTCCGATGGGTTCATGAAGAGATACATCCTTTTTTGTTTTTTTCAAAGAACGAAGGTGCATAAGAATCTCATTTTCAATACATCTTGCTGCGTAGGTTGCCAGCTTGGTTCCTTTTCCTTGGGAGTAGCTTTCAATGGCTTTGATTAAGCCGATGGTGCCGATCGAGATTAAATCCTCTGCGTCCTCTCCTGTATTCTCAAATTTTTTGACAATGTGAGCGACAAGCCGCAAATTATGCTCAATAAGCAGGTTTCGCGCTTCTTTATCGCCTTCTGCCATTCTCTGTAAATATTTTTCCTCTTCTTGAGCGCTTAGTGGTTGGGGAAATGCGTTGTTTTTAATATATGAGACTAGAAACATTAACTCTTTGATAAGGAATGCCAATGCGGAAAAAATGCCAGACATGTCTTCACCCCACCCTTTTCGTTTTAGGCATGTGCCTATTTTATATGTATGAACAGGGAAGATTGTCTGTGTTTGGACATTTCAAAAAAAGAAAGGTAATAATTTACATTATTATACGAATATTCTTGACATACTAAAACGAACATATTAGAATAACTTTTGTTGCTTTATGTCTGAAAGGGGGATCGTACATGAAAAAAATCGGATTAGCATGGCAAATTTTAATCGGCTTAATCCTTGGAATTGTTGTCGGAGCGATTTTTTATGGAAATCCAGCAGTAGCCACGTATTTGCAACCGATAGGAGATATATTCCTCCGTTTAATTAAAATGATTGTGATTCCAATTGTTGTTGCAAGTCTCATAGTGGGGGTTGCTAATGTCGGTGATATAAAAAAGCTTGGAAGATTGGGCGGAAAAACAATTATTTATTTTGAAATTATTACAACAATAGCAATCGTTGTGGGCTTATTAGTCGCTAACGTGTTCCATCCAGGTACCGGCATTAATATGAAATCGCTTGAAAAGACTGATATTCAATCGTATGTTGATACGACGAATGAAGTGCAGCACCATTCCATGATTGAAACCGTTGTGAACATTGTCCCTAAAAACATCTTTGAATCACTCTCAACAGGAAACATGCTCCCGATTATCTTCTTTTCTGTTATGTTTGGTTTGGGTGTTGCTGCGATCGGGGAAAAAGGAAAAGTGGTATTGCAGTTTTTCCAAGGTGTCTCCGAAGCGATGTTTTATGTCACAAACCAAATTATGAAATTTGCTCCATTCGGTGTATTTGCTTTGATTGGTGTAACGGTTTCGAAGTTTGGGGTACAATCGCTTATTCCGCTAAGTAAGCTAGTTATCACAGTGTATGGAACGATGCTTTTCTTTGTGATCGTCGTTCTTGGAGCAGTTGCTCGATTAGTTGGAGTGCGGATTTGGCACTTCATTAAAATTTTAAAAGATGAGTTAATCCTTGCTTACAGTACATCCAGTTCAGAAACAGTACTGCCGAAAGTGATGGAGAAGATGGAAAAATTCGGCTGTCCGAAAGCGATTACATCTTTTGTCATTCCGACAGGCTATTCGTTTAACCTTGATGGATCTACGCTATATCAAGCATTGGCCGCTATTTTTATCGCACAGCTATATGGTATTGATCTGTCGATTTCGCAGCAAATTTCACTACTGCTCGTGCTTATGATCACATCAAAGGGAATTGCAGGAGTGCCTGGCGTGTCGTTTGTTGTTTTGCTGGCGACTTTAGGAACGGTGAACATTCCGATTGAAGGACTGGCCTTTATCGCTGGAATCGACCGAATTTTAGATATGGCACGCACAGTGGTAAACGTAATCGGAAACTCACTGGCTGCTGTTGTTATGTCTAAATGGGAAGGACAGTACAATGAACAAAAAGCAGTAAAATATATAGAGGAAATCACGCAGAAAAGTGCGTAATGATATCGCGGCTATCTCATTTATGGGATAGCCGTTTTTTATCGGTCCCGTTATTTTTATTTTTTTCTGTCCAAACGTATAGTATAATCTTGATTTGAGTGAATATGGTTTTAATGAGGAGCTTGGCTCGTGAAGTAGGAGGAAGAACGATGCACGAATTGATCCAAAACATTCTAATGTTTTTAATCGATTTAGGCTACATAGGAATCGCGCTGGCATTGATGATTGAAATCATCCCAAGCGAAATTGTTTTGGCATACGCCGGGTACTTAGTATCGCGTGGAGAAGTATCGTTCACTGGAGCGGTTATTGCAGGAACGATCGGCGGGACCATCGCACAGCTGTTCCTTTATTGGATGGGGCTTTATGGAGGGCGTCCGTTTTTGGATAAATACGGAAAATATTTGTTGATTAAGAAAAAACATCTTGATTTATCTGAAGAATGGTTTAAAAAATACGGTTCAGGGGTTATTTTCACAGCTCGGTTTATTCCGGTTGTCCGCCATGCTATTTCCATTCCGGCAGGGATTGCGAAAATGCCATGGACGAGGTTTACTTTGTATACGACGTGTGCCATTATCCCGTGGTCTATTTTCTTTATTTTTCTTGGGGAACGTCTCGGAAGTAAATGGCAGGAAATCGATGAGTTCGCTCAGCCGTATTTACGGCCAATTATCATTATCGCTATTGTAATCACTGTTTTATATGTAGCCTTTCATCTTTATCGTCGTCGGAAAAACAGATAAAGATGTGCTAAATGCTTACGCTCGCTTTTCTTTGATTTTGTTTGCGAAGCAGCAGGCTTCTTTTTGCCGATTGAAGCAGAGCGATATCAACAAATATCCGCATTTGCCATCTTTGAAGCATTTTGCTCATGTCCCTTTTCCATGTTTGATAAAAGGGAATCGTTTGAATGGATGTATTGTTGCTATGAATATTAATGGGGAAGCAATGACTCGATTAAAACAAAAAATCTCTAGTATGGCTTTTCACGGGAAGGTTGTCCCAACCACAAACGGCTTCACTAATTTATCAATGCATCGGAAGCGCCGCTGTATCGCGCGAGCGCGCGAAAAAGATAAGCGATTTGTGCGTCCAGCGGCTTTCAAAGATGCCTTTCACTTCAATAAAGAATCTGTTCCAAGCTGAACGGAACCGAATGTGATTCTGTTATAAAAAGCGGAAAAGGGGGATAACATGAGCAAGCTAGAGGCGTTTATTCTAGGGATTATCCAAGGATTAACGGAGTTCTTGCCCATTAGCAGTACGGGTCATTTATATTTAGGAAGACATCTGTTTGGATTGGATGAAGCGGGGCTGTTTCTTGATACGATGCTGCACATTGGAACGTTGTTTGCTGTTTTTGCTATCTATAAGAAAGAATTGCTTTATATGATTCGCAGGCCGTTTAGCAAGCTGACTTTTCTGTTGATTGTCGGCACGATCCCGGCCGTAGTCATCGGACTGCTGCTTCAAGATTATTTTGAAGAGATCTCAAAAACAGGTGTAACCATCGGTTGGGAATTTCTCATTACAGGCGTATTTTTATGGTTTGCGGATGGCATCAAAAACGGCTATAAACGAATGGAAAATCTCTCATATACGGATGCGTTTGTCATTGGAATGTTTCAAGCCGCTGCTATTTTTCCAGCGATTTCTCGTTCCGGTCTTACGATTGTTGGAGGGCTAATGCGGAAATTAGATCGGGAAACCGCAGCTTATTTCTCCTTCCTCTTATCGATTCCAGCAATTGCGGGAGCGATCGTCTTACAATTCGTGGATGTATTCGCAGGCAAAGCGGAAAACATTTCTGCTGGCGCATTGTTTATGGGCACACTCTCTTCTGCTATATTTGGCTATATTGCTGTGAGGTGGATGATTCAATATTTACAGAGACACTCGCTAAAAGCATTTGCCGTATATGTATCGCTTCTCGGTTTACTTGTTCTCTCTCTTCAGATGACAGGAGTTTTTTAAAGCGGTCCGTAGCTTGTGGCCGTTTTTTTATTGATTATACAGAATGAATCGGCTATATTTAACATAGCGTTGACTCGAAAAGAAACAGAGATGGGATGAATAAGGGACGATGATAAAAAAATGGCTTGTAGTGATTGTGATTATTGCAGTTGGTTGTTTTTTAATTCCTTATAGCTTGCCGCTTATTTTAGCATTTATTACCGCGCTGTTGCTGGAGCCGGCCATTCAGAAGTTAATCAAAGGCGTTCGGTTAAAACGAATTCATGCGGTAACGATTGTGTTTTCCCTGTTTGTGCTAGTGATCGGTTTTCTTTCTTATTTTATTGTGGCCATTTTGGTTCAGCAAACGATGATGTTTTCACAAAAACTGCCATTTCTTTTGTCAGAGATGACCAATGTGGTGAATCAGCTTATTCGACAATGGCAATCTTACTCAAGCTCTATTCCGAAGGAGATTATCGTTTCACTTGAAAATAGTGTAGAAACTGTTAAGAATTTATTGTTGTCGTTTGCAACCAATTTCACTCAGTCGATGATTCGCTATATTACGATGATTCCGGAATTTATTATTCACTTTCTTGTCTATCTCGTGGCTCTTTTTCTCATTAGCCTAGACTGGCCGCAGTTAAAGAAAGGGCTTGAAAACCATTTATCCGACCGCACAAAGCAGCGTCTAACCATTATCGTCACGCAACTCAGCCGTGCAGGCATCGGCTTTATTAAAGCACAATTTTTGTTAAGCCTTATTACCTTTCTGTTAGCCTTAGGAGGCTTGCTCATATTAAGAGTCGATTACCCGGTCCTTTTTTCGCTTTTAATCGTGATTGTTGATATTTTGCCGATTTTAGGAACAGGGTCGGTGCTTGTACCATGGGGGATTTTCAACATTATGAACGGCCATAGCGGGACAGGAATTGGCTTAATTGTTTTGTTTGTGCTGATTACTGTTATTCGCCGAACAATCGAACCAAAAATTTTCTCTTCTAACTTGGGAATCAGCTCCTTGGCCGCGTTAATAAGCGTATATTTAGGCTTCCGCTTACTGGGGGTGGCGGGGCTGTTCATTGGTCCAGCGCTTGTCATTATTATCGAAGCCATGATTAAAGCAGGAGTGATTAAATTTACATTTAAAATTTAAAAAGGCTGACATCTTGTCAGCCTTTTTCATCTCATTCCTGAGCTTTGGGACAGAGCTCAGGAATGAGAAGTCTAGTTGGCTGTTGTGTTTGGCGCAATTAAAATCTCGACGCGTCGGTTTTTCATGCGCCCCTCTGGAGTACCATTAGATGCCACCGGTTTAAACTCGCCATAGCCTTTGGCGCTGAATAAGCGGGGATCGAGCTGTTTGTTTTCTAATAGCAGCTTCATAAAGTTGACAGCCCTCATGACGCTTAGCTCCCAGTTGGATGAAAAGTTGGAGTTGCGGATCGGCACATTGTCTGTATGGCCGCTAACGATAATGTTGCGCGGTGGATTCATGACAAGCAGCCGAGAAATTTCTGATGCGATTTGTCGGTCTTGCGGCCTTACTTCAGCGCTTCCAGAGTCAAATAAAACATCGTTTAAAATGGTGACCAACAATCCTTCTTCCGTTAGCGTTGTTTTTAGTTCACCTTGCAAATGCTGCTGTTCGATATATTGATTAATTTTTGCTTGAATTTGCTGCAGCTCTTTCTGTTCATTTTTCGCTTGTTGATTTTTCGTTAGTTTTTCCTTATCTGGCAGCGATGTTTGGGGATTGTCCTGCTCTACAGGGCTTGGGAAATCCAAGACTCCTGCTCCGCCCGATAAAGCGCTGCTGAAGGAGCGGGCGATCTCTTGGAATTTTTTTTGATCGATCTGGCTGCTTGCGAATAAAACGATAAAAAGCGCAAGCAGCAATGTCAAAAGATCGGCATAAGGAATCAGCCATGTTTCATTAATATGATCATCATGCTGCGACTTCTTTTTTTTACTCATCTTCTGCCTCTCCCTGTTCCATTAGTTTTTTTCGGTCTTTTTCTGGGAGGTAGGACGCTAATTTTTGTTCGATTGCGCGAGGCGCCTGTCCTTCTAAAATGGACAACACTCCTTCAATCATGACTTGTCTGACTTTTACCTCTTCCTTCGATTTTTGTTTTAGCTTGTTAGCGAATGGATGCCATAATACATATCCGGTAAAAATCCCTAATAGTGTCGCGACGAATGCGGCACTGATAGCGTGTCCGAGCTCGGTTACATTGTCCATATTTCCCAAAGCTGCGATCAATCCGACCACTGCCCCCAATACTCCAAGCGTCGGAGCATATGTACCTGCTTGCGTAAAAATAGCGGCATTCGCTTGATGACGTTCCTCCATAGCCGCAATTTCTTCAGACATGACATCGCGAATAAAGTCTTGCGTTTGCCCGTCAATCGCAAGGCTGAGTCCGTTACGTAAAAACGGATCATCGATTTCGGCGACTTTTGCTTCGAGTGCCAGTAATCCTTCACGGCGTGCGATATTTGCCCATTCAACAAACAAAGGGATCAACTCTTCAATAGTTGGAATCTTTTGTTCCTTAAAAAGGACGCCAAACAGCTTGGGAAGCCGTTTAATGTCACGCATAGGGAAAGCAATTGTCACAGCAGCTGCCGTCCCGACAATGATAATGAGAAAAGCAGCTGGATTCAGCAAAACGCTTGGGCTGACTCCTTTAAAATACATTCCGAACCCTACCGCAATAATACCAAGAATAATGCCGATAATTGTCGTTTTATCCAAAATAACCCCTCCATTACTTGCTCAAAATGCTATGATGATTGCTTCGTCTTTGCTCGACACATATGATGTATTCAAATTTATCATATAATTAATGCAATAGCTTGAAAAGAGAATTTAGTATGAAACTTAAAAAATATGTAAGATCATGTTGAAAAATGATGATAAAAGCAGTCGGTTTTTTACAAAAATATGTAAATGACAGAAAGTATCCGAATGCTTCTGTGAAGCGGTTCGCTGGTTGACATGGGGACGGCAAAAGTTTAAACAGCGGGAAAGGGAGAACCTGTCTCTGGATTTCAAAAAAAAGCTGCCCAAGGAGATTGGGCAGCAAATTTACATTTTTTTGAGCTTAAAGGTTCCAACCATGAGAAAAGATAAAATCATGATTAGGAAAATAAAAAATTGTGGCGGGAAATAGTGGATCGTTAAATAACTCAAGGTGAGAAGCACACCAGCTGCTGTGATAGGCAAGCCGGAAAAATAGCCGTTATTTTCGGTAATATTAAATCGCGCCAAACGAAATGCCCCGCAGCCGATATATAAAATCGTAAAAAACGCGCCAGGCGCTCCAAAATCGTGCAATAAACTTTGATAAATCAATAGTGCAGGAGCGACTCCAAATGATATAATATCACTCATTGAGTCCAACTGTTTGCCGAGCTCAGATTCAATATGAAGCTTCCGAGCTACCGTTCCGTCAAAGCGGTCAGCGAGTGCTGCCAAAAAAATGAGCAACAGGCTGGCATTAAATTGTCCTTTCATCGTGAATATAACGGATAAGCCTCCCAAGGCAAGATTCGTTAATGTTAATATGTTAGCGGTGTGTGTTTTTAGTTTCTTTAGCGTGTGATCCAGATAATCCGATAAAAACATTTCTCCTCACTCCTTTTCAACTATGGAACGGAACGACAAATATACACTTCCCATTATAATCATTTTATTTATAATATGGGAAGTAGTAAAACATGATTTTACATAAAATTGGAGGGAATATGGTTGTTAAAATGGTTATATCGCTTCATGATTGAATTAACAAATCATGCAGTTTCTTCAAAATTCATTGCTTTTTTTACCCAATCACGGTTAAGTGCTTGGTTAATACCATCCTATGCAAAAATATATCGAATTAATCAAGAGGAGATGGAAAAAAGCTTAAATCACTACAAAACGCTTCAACAATTATTTATTCGCAAGCTAAAAGAAGGAGCAAGACCGATTGATGAAGCGGAAGACAGCATCATTAGCCCGGTGGATGCGGTTATTGAAGATATTGGAATCATCAGTGAACAAAAAGATATCACTGTGAAAGGAAAGCAGTATTCAATTCCAGAAATGCTGGGAAGTGATGCTCTAGCTGAAAAATATTTAAACGGGCTCTTTGTTATTTTATATTTGAGCCCAAGTCATTATCATCGAATTCATAGCCCAATATCTGGTGTTGTAACTCGCCAATGGTCACTTGGCGCAAAATCCTATCCTGTGAATCGGCTTGGTCTAAAATATGGAAGGCGACCGCTATCGAAAAACTACCGAATGATTACAGAGGTGAACTCAGATGGTAAGCATGTGGCCATTGTGAAGGTAGGGGCTATGTTTGTCAATAGCATAGAGCTTACTCATCCTCACGATCAATTGATTAAAGGACAAGAAATGGCCTATTTCTCATTTGGTTCGACCGTTGTTTTATTATTTGAAAAAGATAGCGTGGAGATCGATTCGCGAATGACGGTCCCGATGGCTATTAAAGTAGGAGAACGAATCGGATTTTGGAAATAAAAATAAAAAAAGAGCCTGATGGCTCCGTTATTATGATGAAAGCTTGATTTTATGTCCTAATGAGCGTCGGAGAATTTCTCTTTCAATCATTTCAATAAACTCAGGGCTTAGCTTAAGCTCCTTCGCTTTATAATACGATTCGATAAGCAAATCGTCCGGTAAACGCTTCATGGTGAGAAACCTCCTTTAACAATGGTATAAAAGTAACAACCAATACATATAATGGTAAGTTATCTTTCCTATACTTTACCACGATTATGCATAGAGAACAATCGTTCTATTATCCACAACAAACAGTGGATAATATGTGGAAAAGTTGTTTATAAACATTAAAAAGCATCATAGATGGCTTGTGAATGATGTGAGTAAACTTATCCACAACTTGAAGATATGAAGAATTTTGTCGAAAAATTTTTTAGGTTTGTATATATTTGTCAAAGTTTGTTTTGAAACTGGCACAAAAATTATGTATGATGAGGGAAGTTGGAAGAGAAACGAAAGGTGTGGGAAAATGCTTCAATATTTTTTGCCGAATGAATATGTCAAAAGTGTTCTTGACATCACTCCAGATGAATTAAAGCAAAAAGGAATCAAAGGAATTATCACCGATCTCGACAACACGCTGGTGGAATGGGATCGCCCGGCTGCGACGCCACAGCTTATCAAATGGTTTGCGGAAATGAAAAAACACGGCATTCAGATTGTGATCGTGTCTAATAATAATGAAAATAGAGTGAGAGCGTTCGCAGCTCCTCTTGAGATCCCTTTTATTTTTGCAGCGCGGAAACCTATGGTTCGAGCGTTTCGCCAAGCTTTGCGGGAAATGAATTTGAAAAAGGAGGAAGCGGTTGTCATCGGCGATCAATTGTTGACTGACATACTGGGTGGAAACCGGCTTGGCATGCATACGATTTTAGTGGTACCTGTAGCGCAAACCGATGGATTTTGGACGAGATTTAATCGAAAAATCGAACGAAAGCTGTTAGAGATGATGAAACGAAAAGGAATGGTTTATTGGGAGGAATGAGAAGATGATTCGTTGTATTGGTTGCGGAGTGCTGATTCAGACAGAAGATCAAAATAAAATAGGCTATGCCCCTCCTGCCGCTTTGGAAAAGGAAGAGGTCATTTGCCAGCGTTGTTTTCGACTCAAGCATTATAATGAAATTCAAGATGTCTCTTTGACAGATGATGATTTTTTGAAAATTTTGCATGGAATTGGCCAATCGAATGCATTAGTTGTAAAAATTGTTGATATTTTTGATTTTAACGGCAGCTGGCTGCCAGGGCTGCATCGTTTTGTTGGACGCAATAATCCGATTTTGCTTGTCGGCAACAAAGTAGACTTGCTTCCGAAATCTGTTAAATACAATAAGCTTGTGCAATGGATGAAAGCATCTGCAAAGGAACTAGGGCTTCAGCCGCTAGATGTGTGCTTAATCAGCGCTGCGAAAGGAATCGGCATCAAGAAAGTGATGGAAGCGATAGAGAAGCATCGTTCCGGCAAAGACGTATACGTAGTCGGCTGTACCAATGTGGGCAAATCGACATTTATTAATCGCCTGATTAAAGAGGCGACAGGTAAAGGAAGTGTCATTACAACCTCATATTTTCCAGGCACAACGCTAGACTTGATCGAGATACCGCTTGATGATGGGGCCATGCTTTATGATACTCCTGGGATTATCAATCAGCACCAAATGGCGCACTATGTTGATAAAAAAGACTTAAAAAAGATTACTCCGAAGCGGGAAATTCATCCAAAGGTGTACCAAGTCAACGAACAGCAGACCCTATTTTTTGGGGGACTGGCTCGGCTTGATTATGTAAAAGGAGGACGGCGCTCGTTTGTATGTTATTTTTCCAATGAATTACTGATTCATCGAACAAAAATAGAAAAGGCCGATGAGCTTTATGAGAAACAAAAAGGGGATTTGCTGCAGCCGCCGCGAAAAAGCTATGCAGGGGAGTTTCCTTCTTTAGTTGCCCACTCGTTTACCATTAAAGAGCCAAAAACGGATATTGTTTTTTCTGGACTAGGCTGGGTGACGTGCAACGAGCCGGGAGCTCATGTCGTCGCACATGTGCCAAAAGGTGTGAACGTGCTGCTTAGGAAATCGCTGATTTAATTTCGTTGTTTTAGGGGGAGAAGAAAATGAAACAACTTTATGGAGTGATTGGTTGCCCTGTGCATCATTCATTGTCGCCGCTAATGCACAATGGCGTTTTTCAGCAATTGGGAATAGAGGCTTATTACCATGCCTTTCATGTTGAAAAAGATCAGCTTCCAGCGGCTATCCAAGGTCTAAAAGCGCTCGGTATTGCAGGAGCAAACGTCACGATTCCGCACAAAACAGCGGTTATGCCGCTGCTTGATGAAATTGATGAGATGGCCCAGCGCATTGGGGCTGTCAATACGATTGTTAATGAAAACGGACGGTTAATCGGCTATAATACAGATGGCCCTGGCTTTGTGCGAGCTCTTTGTGAAGAAACAAAGACCGTCATTAAAGGAAAACGGATTTTGCTCGTTGGAGCAGGGGGAGCGGCCAGAGGCATTTATTTTGCATTAGCTAGTGAACAGGCGGCACGAATTGATATTTGCAACCGGACAAGAAGTACCGCTACGCAACT
This sequence comes from Anoxybacillus sp. UARK-01, assembly GCF_002075365.1. Classification (NCBI taxonomy): domain Bacteria; kingdom Bacillati; phylum Bacillota; class Bacilli; order Caryophanales; family Anoxybacillaceae; genus Anoxybacillus; species Anoxybacillus sp. UARK-01. Next base: position 86,859 of record NZ_NASY01000047.1, read on the forward strand.
CATCGAGGAAGCAGATGTCTCAATTGACTCATCTGTTTATTCAATCGAGGAAGCGGAAAAACATCTTGATGAATATGAGATCATCATTAATACGACTCCTGTCGGCCTTTATCCGAACGTTGAAGCGATGCCGCTATCGCTTGATCGCTTAGAAGCCGATACGGTTGTAAGTGACATTATTTACAATCCATTGGAAACAAAGTGGCTGCAAGAGGCGCGACAGAAACGTGCCATTGTGCAAAATGGGGTTGGGATGTTTATTTATCAAGGAGCGTTGGCATTTGAAAAATGGACGGGAATCTTTCCTGATGTCAAACGCATGAAACAAATCGTGATTCAACAGCTAGGAGGAAGCGTATGTTAACAGGTAAGCAAAAACGGTTTTTACGTGCAAAGGCCCATCATTTAAAGCCGATTTTTCAAGTGGGAAAAGGTGGAGTCGGCGAAAATATGATCAAACAAATCATCGATGCGTTAGAAGCGCGTGAGCTTATTAAAGTAAGTGTGCTGCAAAACTGCGAGGAGGATAAAGACACAGTAGCGACGCAACTGGCCAATGGAGCAGGAGCAGACATTGTACAAACGATAGGCAATACCATTGTGCTTTATAAAGAATCAAAAGAAAACAAACAAATCATTTTGCCTCGCTGAAAATACCCAGCTCACTAAGGAGAGGGGAAAATGAGTAAAATTGGAATTTTTGGAGGAACTTTTGATCCGCCGCATAATGGACATTTGCTAATGGCGAATGAAGTGTTGCAGGCATTAGATCTATCAGAAATTTGGTTTATGCCCAATCGGATTCCTCCACATAAGCATGATGAACAAATAACAGATAGCGCCGATCGACTTCATATGCTTGAGCTAGCCATTAGCGATCATCCACAATTTAAAATTGAAACGATCGAATTGCAAAGGGAAGGCCCATCCTATACGTATGATACTATCTGTCAACTCAAGGAACTGTATCCTAAGCATCAATTTTATTTTATTATCGGGGCGGACATGGTAGAATATTTGCCGAATTGGTATCGGATCCATGAGCTGGCTCATCTGGTGACATTTGTTGGGGTCGGACGTCCGGGCTTTTCGCTTCGCACATCCTATCCATTAATCGAGGTAGAGAGTCCGGAATTCGCTGTTTCTTCTTCGCTTATTCGCGAACGTGTGAGGGAAGGAAAAAGTATTCGATACTTAGTGCCAGAGCGCGTCAGATTGTATATTGAGGGGAAGGGATTATATGAATCGTCATGAAGCGTTGGAGATTGTAAAAAAACAGTTGACTGAACATCGCTATGAGCACACGATCGGCGTAATGGAAACCGCGATTGAACTAGCCCGGCGTTATGGAGAAGATGAAAAGAAAGCTGAATTGGCTGCGATTTTTCACGATTATGCGAAGTTTCGTCCAAAAGAGGAAATGAAACAAATCATTTTAGAGCAAAATATGCCCAAAGATTTACTTTCGTATCATTCTGAGCTTTGGCATGCGCCAGTTGGTGCTTATTTAGTGCGAACAGAAGTAGGGATTGAGGATGAGGAAATTTTAAACGCGATTCGCTATCATACATCTGGCCGTGCGGAAATGACCTTGCTTGATAAAATTGTTTATGTGGCAGATTATATTGAACCTGGCCGCATTTTTCCAGGAGTCGATGAGGTGCGCGAGCTGGCGCGGAAGGATTTGGATCAGGCGCTGATCCGGGCTTTACAAAATACGATTCAATTTCTGCTGAAAAAAAATCAACCGATTTATCCCGATACCATTTATACGTATAATGCGCTCATAATCAACAAGAAGGGGGAATGAAAAAATGACGGAACGCGATATTTTACGAATGGCCATTCAAGCGGCTGATGAGAAAAAAGCTGAAAATATTATTGCTTTAAATATGAAAGGAATTTCTCTTGTCGCGGATTATTTTATGATCTGCCACGGGAACTCCGAAAAGCAGGTACAGGCGATTGCGCGGGAAATTAAAGAAAAAGCGGAAGAACATCAAATTCCAGTGAAACGCTTAGAAGGCTTTGATGAAGCTAAATGGGTGCTGGTGGATTTAGGCGATGTCGTTGCTCATGTGTTTCATAAAGAAGATCGCCTATACTACAATTTAGAACGGCTTTGGGGAGATGCTCCATTTGAGGACGTAGCGAGTGATTTGGCGCGATGACATATGAATCGTTTGCTTATTGGTATGATGAGTTAATGAAGGAAGCGCCATATGATAAATGGAAGGAATTTGTCAATAAAAAAGTTGAACAATATGGGCGCAAAGGCACAAAAAGGCTGCTTGATGTTGGATGTGGAACAGGAGAGTTGGCGGTTCGTCTAGCTCAATCTGGCTTTTCTGTGACCGGTGTAGATCAATCAGAAAACATGCTCGCCATTGCACAAACAAAAGCGGAGCAGCATCATGTGCATATCGAGTTTTTTGAGCAGGATATGAGGGATTTAAATGGATTTTCTCCTTTTGATGCCGTGCTGATTTTTTGCGATTCCCTTAATTATCTGCCAACAGAGCAGGATGTTCAGCAAACCTTCCGCCGTATCTATGAGCTTTTGCATAAAGATGGCTTGCTATTATTTGACGTTCATTCTATTTATAAAATGGATCATATTTTTCAAGATGCGGTTTTTGCAAGCAATGATGAATCGATCAGCTATATATGGCTGTGTAATGCCCTAGACACTCCTCATACAGTGGTTCATGAGCTTACGTTTTTTGTCCAAGAAGAGGATGGACGTTACGAACGATATGATGAAGATCATATTCAGCGGACATTCCCAGCGTTTCAATATGAGCAATGGTTGAAGGAAGCGGGCTTTACTGTAATGGAGATCAGTGCTGATTTTACGGATCGCCCTCTCCATGATGCGGCGGAACGGCTTTTCTTTGTTGCTAAAAAATAAGCTGTCCACGGTAGAGTGGACAGCTTTTTAGTTATGACGGCTGATATTCGCAGTGCTGTTGTCTCTATGGAAGGAGGCTGATTAGGTGAGAGAACAGTATCTCTGCTTGAAATAGGAGAATTGAGAAAGCAGTTTCATCCGGAAGCTTATGATTGTGAATGATGTATTATTTTATTTTGTTTAAATGGGATTAAGGTATGCTGACGTACAGGATACAGCGCTGGGTATCACGCTTTATGGACAAATTTTTTACTCAAGAATCGGTACGCTTGTCATGTTTCAGAAGGAATTTTTTGATCTTTGGCGAATTTTAATTTTGAAACTGCTGTTTAATTTTCTCAATCTCTTGATTGAATTTCGCATGTGTTCTTTCAAATACATGCTCAAACAATTCACCTAATTCCGCTTCAAGTACAGACAGCCCCTCTCCGGTAATTCCTCCTTTTACGTGTACTTTCTCCTGCAGAGTTGGAAGAGTGTACACATTCTTTTTTAGCAATTCTCCTAGCCCGATAATCATTTCGCTCGTTAAAATAGTCGCCATTTCTCTGGAAATATTCGTTTTCTCAACAGCGGCATGAATAAATCGCTGCAGTAAATAGCTGAAAAAGGCAGGACCACAGCTCGCAAGATCGGAAGCAATCCGCGTAATATCTTGTTCAATCACGCAAGGTGTAGAAATTTTTTGAAATAATTCCTTTATATATGTTTGATAATGAGACGAACAGCGATGCCCAAATGTAATAAGCGATGCTCCAGAGAGTGCGCGATTCGTAATGCTTGGAATGACCCGAACCACATGGCAAGGGACAATGGATTCGAGCTGCTGGACGGTAATAGGGCTAGTAATAGAAATGAGACAATGATCTTTTGTCCAATAAGGAGACAGCTGTTTTAAAAGGGGGTGAATATCTAATGGTTTGACACATAGTAATATCACGGTCGCACGTCTGATTACATCCTCTGGAGATGCTGCCACTTCGACCTCTGCGTGTTCCTTCTGGATGTCCAATGCTTTTTGAAGCGTGCGATTAGTCAGAATCAGCTCATTTGGGTTGACCGCTTTCGCTTCTAAAAAAGCCTCAATTAAAATTCTCCCCATATTTCCTGTGCCTATCACTCCGATTTTCACGGCTTCTCCCCCCTTCTCTGTTTATTTGGCCGATATCTGTCCTCTCAACGATATGTATGAACAAAGAGACGTTTTTATGCATCATTTTCGAAAGGGTGATGAACAATGAAATGGCTTGCGGCCAAAGAAAAAAAGCAGCGGTATATGCTCGCGCTGGCGGCTATGGCGATTGCTGCAGCATTTTTTTATCAGCAATCTCATCAAGAGAAGAGTGTTTCTCATGCACTTCCGCTGCCTTCTGAAGAACCGGAGCAAAAAGAACAAAAGGAACAAGATAGCAAGCAGCAGGATCAACCGGAAACCATTGTGGTTGACGTGAAAGGAGCGGTTGTCCATCCCGGGGTATATGAAATGCTGGAAAACGCGCGTGTAAATGATGTCATCGCTAGAGCGGGGGGATTGACAACAGAAGCAGACCAAACAAAAATCAATTTAGCTGCTAAAGCATATGACGAAATGATGATTTATGTACCTTCTAAAGGGGAAACGAGCATGCCGATATCCCCGCCTGAAGAGAAGGAGGAGAACAAGGTTGATATTAACCATGCTACTCAAGAGGAGATAGAGCAGCTAAAGGGAATCGGTCCGGCTAAAGCGGCCGCTATTATTGCTTATCGCGAGGAAAACGGTCCCTTTAAAAAAGCTGAAGATTTATTGAATGTATCAGGAATCGGTGAAAAATCTCTGGAAAGCTTAAAAGCACAAATTGTGATTCGCTAGCAAAATTGACGGTTTTTTCTTCACTCGCTAAACTAGTCTTATATGTTTATGGTTAGGGGAGAGTCAAGAAATGGAAAGGATTACTTGGGATGAGTATTTTATGGCGCAAAGCCATTTATTGGCATTGCGCAGCACATGCACACGCTTGGCGGTCGGAGCGACGATTGTGCGTGATAAACGAATTATTGCTGGAGGATATAATGGATCGATTGCTGGAGGGGCACATTGTATTGATGAAGGATGCTATGTGATTGATAATCATTGCGTCCGTACGATCCATGCAGAGATGAACGCCATTATTCAATGCGCCAAGTTTGGCGTGCCAACAGAAGGCGCTGAAATCTATGTGACGCATTTTCCTTGCCTTCATTGTTGCAAGGCGATTATTCAGAGCGGTATTCGTGCAGTCTATTATGCGACTGACTATAAAAATCATCCGTATGCACTTGAGCTTTTTCAGCAGGCAGACTTAATTGTAAAGCATGTTCCTTTTAATAAGGAGATCCTGTCTCTTTTATAAAAGCAACTGCGCTCTTCTGCCGTCTGATTTTTGCGGCGGCAGAAGGCAAGAAAAAGGAGATTTTGGATAATGAGAGGAAATGGTGTGTATGTAGCGATAGCAGCTATATGGGGAATCACAGCTGGCTATCAGCGATTATATGGGCTTCATTTCGTGATGGCGGTTTATTTGCTGTTTTTGCTAAGATATAAGCGTGATTTGTTTCCTGCATGTTTACTTGCGGCGGCCCTTTTTTATCTCTATATGATTTGGACAGAGACTCATAATCAAACCATTCTTTCGAAAAATAAAACCCATTTTTCGCTGCGCTTGATAGAGCCTCCTGTCATTGATGGCGATCAGCTGAAGGTAAAGGGAAGGACGAAGGAAAAGGAAAAGGTGCAGCTTTTGTATAAAATCAATCGTGAACGCGATAAAAAAGAGCTTTTCCAACTTCGCATGGGAATGGTTTGCCGATTTGAAGGAAGATTGGAAGCTCCTGAACCCGCACGGAATTTTTTCGCTTTTGATTATCGAAAGTATTTGCGCTCCCAACAAATTCATTGGATTGTAAAACCCTCTTCCTTTTCTGTCGCTGCTTGTAAACAGACACGGCTTCATCCTGTTGAAGTGCTTCGATCGATCAGAGAAAAAGGAATGGATGAAATTAATGAGCATTTTCCTCCTGCGGTGATTGGCATTGTGCAAGCGTTAATCTTTGGCGAACGAGAAGAAATGGATGAAGCTCTGCTTGAAGGGTATCAAAAGCTAGGGCTAGTGCATCTTTTGGCAATTTCTGGATCGCATGTCACTTTGCTTGTCAGCGGCTGCTTTTATCTATGCATTCGCTTTATAACAAGAGAAGCCGCCGCGTTGCTCCTCATTCTTCTTCTTCCTTTGTACATGATCCTGACAGGCGCTTCGCCATCCGTCGTCCGCGCTTCCGTTATGGCTATGATGTTATTATGGAGCCGTTATCGGAAGTTCAACATTCCTCTTTGTGATATCCTCAGCCTTACATGCATCGTGATGGTGCTGATTCAACCATACGATTTGTTCCAGCCGGGATTTCAACTATCCTTTATTGTTTCCTTCGCGCTTATTTTATCCATGGATTGGATTGAGCAATACCGTTCATTCATGATGCGGCTTTTTGCTGCAACGTTGGTTGCACAAATCAGCTCCCTTCCGTTTTTGTTATACCATTTTTTTGAGTTTTCGCTGTTAAGCATTCCGTTGAATATGATTTTTGTTCCGCTTTATTCGTTTATAATTTTGCCGCTCTCCATCATCGCTCTTGTTGCACATTATGTTGTGGAGCCGTTGAGCTTGCCTTTTATCTATCTCCTTGAACATGTACTTGATTTTGCTAATCGCTTTGTTCAGCTTTTCGCTTCTGATCGTTCGCTTGCATTTGTTTTAGGACGGCCGTCCATGCTGCTGCTTTTATGTTATGGAATGGCGATTGTATGGGCCTTTACGCAAATGGAGCAGAAAAAATATCGCGCTTTTGGGTATGTAGTGATAGTAATTGCCTTTCATGCCGCTTTTCCATATATGAACCGCTATGGTGAGGTCGTCTTTTTGGATGTGGGGCAAGGCGACTGTATTTATATTGAATTGCCATATAGAAAGGGAGTATATCTTATTGATACGGGAGGAACGGTTCTTTTACCAAAGCAGTCATGGCAAAAGCGGAGGAGCGAGTGGCGTGTAGGCGAAAAGCTAGTTGTACCGTTTTTAAAAGCCAAAGGAATTCGCCAATTGGATCAACTCATCATTACGCATGGAGATGCCGATCATATGGGAGCGGCACCTGAAGTGATAAGAAGCATACGGGTGAAGGAGCTGGTGATTGGCAACGAAAGCCGTGCGTATTCACCATGGCAGACTGCGCTTATGGCTGGTATGAAGGATCGAAAAATAAAGATTAGAAAAGTGGAAAAAGGAGATGATTGGAAGGTAGGAGAAGCATCATTTTATGTACTGAATCCACCAAGAACGGCTCTCCCTTCTAATGATAACGATCGTTCCGTTGTATTATACGCGAAATTGGGGGGATTATCATGGCTGTTTACAGGAGACTTGGAAGCTGAAGGAGAAGGACGGCTCATTCGTGATTTTCCTCACCTTCAGGTTGATGTATTAAAAATCGGGCATCATGGAAGTGCCACATCGACCTCCGAGCCCTTTCTAAAGATGATAAAACCTCAGATTGCCATTATTTCGGTTGGCAAGAACAACCGTTACCATCATCCGCATCATGATGTAATCGCTCGGCTTAAAAAGCATGGGGTTCGAATTTTGCGAACGGATGAGCATGGAGCGATTCGCTATCGCTATACGAAAAAAGCTGGAACCTTTACTTTTATGCTGCCATAATATAGTATCACCAGCATGAGCGGCACCTTTCGCTTTAGTCCAGTTTGGCCGCATTACAACGCCATGATAAGGTTATATGAATGATTGCAGATGAGATGGACTGCAAGCAGCAGCCAATGCGTTAGTGGATAACAGAACTCGACATTTTTTTGGCATGCCGCATACAAAAAAAGAGACTGCTCTAAAAAGCAATCTCTTTTCCATCATGAACCAAAAAATTTTACTAATGTGGCGATAATGAACATAGTAGCGAAGAAGCCGAACGAAACGATGAATCCGACGCCGGAATCAACTGCATCATTGCGTTTGCTTTGTACATTTTTTTCAAATTCGTTCATGATTTACCCCTCCTCGTGCAATCATTTTTAGTATACGTCAAAAGAAAAAAAAAATCTATACAACAATTGATCATTTCCTTTGCTGACAACAGTTGACACAAATAGTTTAAGGGGCACGGGATAATATAAAAATACCCGTTGATAAATAAGATCCTAGGACTTATTTATCAACGTTTATATAAATGGGAATCGGCTTACATCGTTTGCCGGTTCCCTTGTAAAAACCAAGAAAACAGTGTATCTTTTCATCATGGATGGTTTTAAAAAAGAATGGAGAAGAGAAATATGACTGTGAACTTTTTGGGAAAAATGACAAAGCAAACTCTGTCGCCTCTCTATTTATTATACGGAACGGAAACATTTTTATTAAATGAAGCATATGAACGAATTGTACGTACAGCTTTACGAGAAGAGGAGCAGGATTTTCATTTATCGGTGTATGATTGTGAAGAAACACCGATCGAAACAGCAATTGAGGAAGCGGAAACCCTGCCCTTTTTTGGGGAAAAGAAGGTTGTTGTGATCAAAAATCCGTATTTCCTCACTTCTGACAAGGGAAAGGAGAAAATAGAGCATAATTTAAAAAAGCTTGAGCAATACATAGCTTCTCCTTCTCCTTTTACGATTGTCGTTTTTCTTGGTTCATATGAAAAATTGGATGAAAGAAAAAAAATCACGAAGCAGTTAATGAATGAAGCGAAGGTTTTTGTCGCCTCCTCACTTAATGAAAAAGAATTGCGGCAATGGATGGAAGAACGGGCACATGCGAATGAAGTCGCCATTACAGAAGAAGCAAAGAAAACCTTACTGCAGCTGGCGGGGACGAACTTGATGTCGCTTGCTAATGAACTCGATAAGCTTTCACTGTTTGTTGGCCATCAAGGAACGATTGATGGTGAAACCGTGACGATGCTTGTTTCGCGGACACTTGAACAAAATGTTTTTGTATTGGTGGAAAAGGTCGTTCAACGCAAAGTGAGAGAAGCATTGCAAGTATTTGGTGATTTAATGGAACATAATGAAGAACCTATTAAAATTGTTGCGTTGCTAGCGGCCCAGTTTCGGCTTTTGTATCAAGTTAAATGGCTTAATGCCAAAGGATACGGCCAGCAGCATATTGCTTCGTCGCTAAAGGTCCATCCGTTTCGCGTTAAGCTGGCTATGGCACAATCGGGATTATTTTCGGAACAGGAATTGCTCGATATCATTCACGACTTGGCTGAAGCGGATTATCAAATGAAAACAGGGGTGCTTGATAAACGCTTGCTTATTGAATTGCTGCTAGTCAAATGGAGCAAAGCGAATGAGACAAATGAACAGTCTTTTGTCCGGTGAACTCCTCCCATCCCCACTTCGTTCAGAGATGGGGGTGTCAGCTTGGAGGATTTTTGGATGAGAATCATAAAAAACGGAAAGGCTTGTGCGCGTATTTTCTTAATTTCCAGCTAAAGACAATTTTATAAAAATCAAAAAAGAAAACGACCTCAAAAAGGTCGTTTATTTGTTGTTACGCTGTGATGCTGTTTAATTTTTTCGCTAGACGGGATTTTTGGCGGCTTGCTGCATTTTTATGAATTAATCCTTTGCTTGCCGCTTTGTCTAATTTTTTAGAAGCAAGGACAAATGCTTCTTGTGCTTTTTCCACTTCTTTTGCTTCTACAAGCGCTTCAAATTTTTTAATCGCTGTGCGCATGGCTGATTTCATCGCAGCGTTGTGAGCACGGCGTTTCTCGCTTGTTTTCGCACGCTTAATTGCTGATTTAATATTTGCCAATGTCTTTCACCTCCGTAATGCTGTCCATATACGTGATTCTTTTGTCATGTTGATCGATATAGACATATCAAGAACAAATGATATTCTATCAAACACATTTCAATTATGCAAGACTATTCAAGCAAAAATACTTTACTTATTAAAGAATGAAATAAGAAGAAAGCGGCGACAATAAATAAAAACGATCGTTTTTGAGAAGGAGGAGCATCGATGAATCAACCATTAGATCTTAGCGTGTATTCCGTGCGGACAGATTTGGCTGTTGAAGCTCACGAAATGGCCATTGAAGAGCGATTGCAGCAAAAAAAAGAGACTTCCTCTCCGATTGAAGGAGTCACGATTCATGATCGTGAAATAGACGGAATTAAGCTATCATATGTTGAAGTAACCGAGGAAGGAGCGCAGTCCATTGGCAAGAAGCCAGGAACCTATATCACGCTGGAGGCTCAAGGGATTCGGGAACAGGATACAGAACTGCAAAAAAAGGTAGAGGAAGTGTTTGCGAAAGAGTTCCATGCTTTTTTGCAGAAGCTGAATATTCCAAAAGAAGCAAGCTGTCTTGTTGTGGGGCTTGGAAATGATCATGTTACTCCAGATGCGCTCGGTCCGTTGGCGGTAGAGAATTTATTAATTACAAGGCATTTGTTTCAGCTTCAACCGGAAAGCGTGCAAGAAGGCTTTCGTCCTGTAAGCGCGCTTGCTCCCGGAGTAATGGGAACAACAGGAATTGAAACGAGCGACATTATTGACGGTGTCGTTGAAAAAACAAAACCGGATTTTATTGTTGTCATTGATGCACTAGCAGCTCGTTCAATTGAACGAGTAAATGCGACGATTCAAATTTCAGATGCTGGCATTCATCCCGGATCAGGAGTGGGAAATAAACGCAAGGAATTAAGTAAAGAAACTTTAGGGATTCCTGTCATCGCTATCGGTGTGCCGACGGTTGTCGATGCTGTGTCGATTACAAGCGATACCATTGACTTTCTTTTAAAGCATTTTGGCAAAGAAATGCGTGAAGGGAATCGTCCCTCTAGTGCTCTTGCTCCAGCTGGATGGATGTTTGGAAGAAGAAAAAAATTAACCGAAGAGGATCTGCCTACACAAGAACAGCGATCGACGTTTCTTGGCATGGTTGGAACCCTGAGCGATACAGAAAAAAGAACGCTTATTCATGAAGTGTTGGCCCCGCTCGGACATAATTTGATGGTGACGCCGAAAGAAGTCGATATGTTTATCGGGGACATGGCCCATTTGCTAGCGAGCGGCTTAAACGCAGCGCTGCATGGCCAGATTGATCAAGGAAATACAGGGATGTATACGCGCTAATCATAAAAAAGATGTTCTATCTTTTTAAGCTTGACCATACTGTTAAATTAGTAGACAAGCTTAGAAAGGGTGAGAACATGAAAAGGTTTCGCTCTCGGCAAATGGTCGTCACCATTCAAGGGACAAGCATTAAAAAAGTTGTGACTTTAGCCGTTTTAGGCTGGATGATGATGTTTACGGTTGTCGGGGTCATGACATCGTTAAAACCTGAATATCGAATTACCTCTTCTTCTGTTAATAGTGTGACAAATCATTTTCCTGAGGAAACGTTCATTCATTTATTTAGTTTTGAAAACCATTATTTTTTACAAAGCTTGCCGAAAGAGCGACAGAACATTAGTTATTCATCTATTTTGCTGCGTATGATTACGAGCATTAATCCAGATGATCCCCGCAGTCTGCTTGGCAGCGAATTGCCTGGTTTTGCTCTATATGATAGTAAGATTGTGGTGGCAGGAGAAGGAACGGACTATACAAACATGCCTTACGAATCGGCACCGCCGCTTGAAGTGATGCTGGCTGAACGCGAGGCATCCATCGAAAATTTAGAAAAAGCGGATCAAGATCAAGATAAACAGCCAGTGCCTCCGCCAACGAAAACGACTGGCGGACGGAAAGTCGTTTATATTTACAGCACCCATACGTATGAATCGTATTTGCCAGCGCTCAAAGGGGCAAACGATCCAGATCAGGCCTTTCATCGTACGGTCAATGTAACGAAAGTCGGACAAAAATTGCAGGAGGAACTTGAGAAACGAGGGATTGGAGCGGTGGAAAGCACCGTTGATGTTCAACAAAAATTATCAGAAAAAGGAATGGACTATGCGCAATCATATGACATGTCAAGACAGGTTGTTATGCAGGCGATGGGCCAAAACCGTGATTTACAATACTTGATTGATATTCACCGCGATGCCCAAAGACGAAAATTTACAACTGCGACTATTAACGGAGTTAGCTATGCGCGTGTTGCGTTCATTGTTGGCGGAGAAAATGCAAACTATGAAAAGAATTTACAACTAGCAACACAGCTTCATCAGCTTTTACAAAAAAAATATCCGGGATTAAGTCGGGGGGTCATCGAGAAGAAAGGAAGAGGAACAAATGGAAAATTCAACCAAGATTTATCAAATAATGCGTTACTCATAGAGTTTGGCGGGGTAGACAATACGTTTGATGAACTTTTCCGATCCGCAGCTGCTGTTGCCGATGTGTTTAGTGAGCATTATTGGCAGGCAGAAAAAGTGCAGGCTCCAGCCTCTGATCCGCCGCAAAAGCAGTAAGGAGGAAGCAAAATGGCAAAATTCACCCTTCAATTTTTGACGGCTGTTATCCTTCTTTTCTTTGGTGTCTTGCTTGGCATGCAGCAGGCGAATCAAGGGATGATCAAAATGAAGGGCTACAATGATCCGTCTTTTCAGACCGTGTTCCATGTTGCAAAAGATAAAAACGGCGAAATGGAAGCAATGGTTATGGGAAATAGAGTAAGTATCGAAAATATTAGTGAGAAGAAAGAGAAGCTTGAACAGATGAAAATGTTCAATCTGTTTTCGGAGCTTGGAAAGCATTTGGCGGAAGGAGTTCGTTCTGTTATTCAATCCCTTCTTTCTTTTGTAGGACAGCTGATCGAATAAAGTCGGGCACAGGCTCGACTTTTTTCTTATCCTTTTTAAAGGGTTCGGGCGTTGCCTAGCTTCAATTGCCGTCGGCTCGAATCGCTTCACTCCGCATTGTGACGGTGACAACCTTCTTGGAGGGCGCTTTGCGCTTTTCTTATTTCTCTCATTGAATCTTAACCGTTGTGTTGCTATAATCAAAGCTAGTGTAGTTTCGGGTAACAGTAGGAGTGAAAAAGATGAATCGTGAACAAAGACTGGAAAGAAGAGAAAAAATCCGCAACTTTTCTATTATCGCTCATATTGACCATGGAAAATCGACGCTTGCAGATCGCATCCTTGAAAAAACGGGGGCGCTTTCGCAGCGAGAAATGAAAGAGCAAATGCTAGATTCTATGGAGCTAGAGCGGGAGCGCGGCATTACGATTAAGTTGAATGCTGTTCAGTTAAAGTACAAAGCAAATAATGGAGAGGAATACATTTTTCATCTTATTGACACGCCAGGGCATGTCGATTTTACCTATGAAGTGTCGCGCAGTTTGGCGGCATGCGAGGGGGCTATTCTTGTTGTTGATGCGGCGCAAGGAATTGAAGCGCAAACGCTGGCAAATGTCTATTTGGCGCTGGATAATAATTTAGAGATTTTGCCGGTTATCAATAAAATCGATTTGCCAAGCGCTGAGCCTGAGCGCGTTCGCCAAGAAATTGAAGATGTAATTGGCTTGGATGCTTCTGAAGCCGTGCTTGCTTCCGCTAAGGCCGGCATCGGCATTGAAGAGATTTTGGAGCAAATCGTCGACAAAATTCCGGCGCCGGCTGGTGATCCTGATGCGCCATTAAAAGCGTTGATCTTCGATTCGCTGTATGATCCGTACCGCGGTGTAGTGGCCTATATTCGCATTGTGGAAGGAACGGTTAAGCCGGGACAAAAAATCAAGATGATGGCGACTGGAAAAGAGTTTGAGGTAGTTGAAGTAGGGGTGTTTACGCCAAAAGCGAAATTGGTTGATGAGCTAACCGTGGGCGATGTTGGCTTTTTGACCGCTTCCATTAAAAACGTAAGCGATACGCGTGTAGGTGATACCATTACAGATGCCAAAAATCCTGCGGCCGAACCGCTTCCGGGATATCGTCGCTTAAATCCGATGGTGTTTTGCGGAATGTATCCAATTGATACAGCCAAGTACAATGATTTGCGTGAGGCATTGGAAAAATTGCAGCTTAACGATGCCGCGCTACAATTTGAGCCCGAAACATCGCAGGCGCTCGGTTTTGGTTTTCGCTGCGGCTTTTTAGGGCTGCTACACATGGAGATTATTCAGGAACGCATTGAGCGCGAGTTTAATATCGATTTAATTACGACAGCGCCAAGCGTAGTGTATAAAGTATACTTGACCGATGGTGAGGAGGTTCAAGTGGATAATCCATCCAACATGCCAGATCCACAAAAAATTGACCGGGTGGAAGAACCTTACGTCAAAGCGACGGTCATGGTGCCAAACGATTTTGTTGGAGCGGTAATGGAACTATGTCAAAGCAAGCGCGGCATCTTTGTCGATATGCAATATATGGATGAAAAAAGGGTTATGCTTATTTATGAAATTCCGCTTTCAGAAATTGTCTATGATTTCTTTGATATTTTAAAGTCAAGCACGAAAGGATACGCATCGTTTGATTATGAGCTCATCGGCTATAAGCCTTCAAAGCTTGTGAAGATGGATATTTTATTAAATGGGGAGAAAGTCGATGCCCTTTCCTTTATCGTTCATCGCGACTCAGCCTATGAGCGCGGAAAAGTCATTGTTGAGAAACTGAAAGATTTGATTCCGCGCCAGCAGTTTGAAGTTCCTGTGCAAGCAGCGATCGGCAATAAAATTATTGCCCGCTCGACGATCAAAGCATTGCGGAAAAACGTGCTAGCTAAATGCTATGGCGGTGACGTATCGCGGAAACGCAAGCTTCTTGAAAAGCAAAAGGAAGGAAAGAAGCGAATGAAGCAGGTCGGATCTGTCGAAGTTCCACAAGAAGCGTTTATGGCTGTGCTCAAAATGGATGATAAAAAATAATGCCATACGAGGCTGTCTCATGATGAGATGGCCTTGTTTGTTATGAAAAAGGAGCGATGAACATTGATTCAAGCCGCTTATTTGCATATTCCGTTCTGTTCGCAAATTTGCTATTACTGTGATTTCAATAAAGTATTCTTTAAAGGACAGCCGGTGAACGAGTATTTGCAGGCGATAGAAACCGAAATGGAACAAACAGTGGTTCGATATCCTACACAAAAACTTGATACCATCTTTGTAGGTGGGGGGACGCCGACCGTGCTGGAAATGGATCAGCTTGACTTTTTTCTCAATGCCATTCATAAGCGCCTTCCTTTTACTGCGGGCGAAGTGGAATTTACCTTCGAGGCGAATCCGAACGAGTTGTCGCGGGAAAAACTGCAGCTGTTAAAAGACGCAGGAGTCAATCGCCTAAGCTTTGGCGTACAGACGTTTGATCATGAATTGTTAAAAAAAATTGGACGAACTCATCGGCGAGATGATGTGTTTCAAATCATCGGAATCGCTCAAGATATCGGCTTTGCAAACATTAGCGTTGATCTGATGTACGGTTTGCCGGGACAGACGCTTCCACAGCTGCGCGATTCTTTGAATATGGCGTTTGCACTCAACATTCAGCATATTTCTGCTTATTCGCTCATCGTTGAACCGAAAACGGTGTTTTACAATTTAATGAGAAAAGGAAAGCTATCTTTGCCAAGTCAAGAAGAAGAAGCAAATATGTACGAGGTCATTATGGAAGAAATGGAGAAGAGCGGCTATAAGCAGTACGAAATTAGCAATTATACCCGGCCGGGATTTGAAAGCCATCATAACCTTACGTATTGGAGTAATGAAGAATATTACGGATTTGGTGCAGGGGCGCACAGTTATGTAGCCGGCATGAGAAACGCGAATGCCGGACCGATCAAAAAATATATTGATTTAGTTGAAAAAACGGGAGAAGCGTATATTGAACGCCATGTGGTAACCGAGCAAGAGCAGAAAGAAGAAGAAATGTTTTTAGGTCTCCGCAAAATAGAAGGCATTTCCAAACAGCGGTTTATGGAAAAATTTCATTGTCCAGTCCATGAGGTATTCCATGAACCGATTGAGCAAGAAAAGCAGAAAGGGCTATTGGAGGAAACGGAAACTCATATTCGTCTTACTCACCAAGGAAAACTGCTTGGAAATGAAGTGTTTCAGGCATTTATTGGAGTAATCTAAAGTTGACAGATGTGCGGGGATTTGGTACTTTAATAATAGATTTAGCACTCAATATGTTTGAGTGCTAACAGAGGTGATGATCGTTGTTAACTGATCGCCAGTTATTGATTTTGCAAGTGATTATTGACGATTTTATTCGTTACGGCCAGCCTGTCGGTTCGCGGACGCTTTCGAAGAAGGAGAAAATTACCTTCAGTTCAGCAACGATCCGAAACGAAATGGCTGATTTGGAGGAATTGGGATACATTGAAAAAACGCATATTTCATCAGGCCGGGTACCGTCGGAAAAAGGCTATCGTTATTACGTCGATCATCTATTGTCACCACAGCATCTTACAACGGAGGATATGAGGAAGATTAGATCGATTTTTGCAGAACGAATTTATGAGCTAGAGAAACTCGTTCAAAAATCGGCGCAGATTTTATCGGATTTGACAAGCTATACATCTATCGTTCTCGGTCCGGCTGTGAAAGATAATAAGCTGAAAAGAATTCAAATCATTCCTTTAAATAAAGAAACGGCGGTAGCCATTTTTGTCACGGACAAAGGCCATGTAGAAAACCGCGTGATTACGATTCCGGCTTCCGTGAATGCTTCTGATTTAGAAAAAATGGTCAATATTTTGAATGAGCGATTGATTGGTTCTTCTATTATGGAATTGAAGGATAAGATTTATAAAGAGGTTGCCAACGTCTTGCGTGCCCACATTTATAATTATGACAGCATGTTAAAAACCATTGCGGATATGATTGAGCTGCCGCGGGAAGAAAAGCTGTTTTTAGCGGGAAGAGCTAATATGCTCAGCCAGCCAGAGTTCAATGATATTCAAAAAGTTCATTCTTTAATGAAAATCATTGAACAAGAAAAAGAGTTTTATCGACTGCTGCGTCGAAGCAGCAAAAAGGGAATTCAAGTGACAATTGGCCATGAGAACCAATTGAGCGGCATGGAAAATTGCAGCTTAATTACAGCGACCTACTCGATCGGAGAGGAGCAGCTGGGAACGATTGCAATTCTGGGGCCGACGAGAATGGAATATTCGCGTGTCATTACCATTTTGAATCAAGTGGCTTCTGACTTAACAAAGGCGTTGACAGATTGGTATCAAAATGGGTAGCATTGGTCATATTGGATAATGGATGGATGGTGTGAAGCACCCCATCCTTTCCTTGTGAATAACTTTTCGATTATACATATATTGGACTTATTTGTTCACTTAAGGGAGGTGAAGCCGATGGAAAACGAACAAAAAGAAATGCTTCAAACAGAAGAGGAAGTTACATATGAACAGCCGCAAGAAGAAGTGAATGAGTCATTGACAGAAGATCAATCAATTACTGATGACGAACAAGATCAACTGACAGCGGCAAACGAGCAAATCGCTGAACTTCAGCAAAAGCTGCAGGAATTAGAAAATCGTTATCTTCGCCTGCATGCAGATTTTGATAATTTCCGCCGCCGTACAAGACTTGAATTTGAGGCAGCGGAAAAATATCGCGCACAAAATTTAGTGACAGATCTTTTACCGGTGTTAGATAATTTCGAGCGCGCTTTAAAAATCCAGACAGAAGACGAAACAGCCAAATCCATTTTGCAAGGGATGGAAATGGTATATCGCTCTTTGATTGATGCATTGAAAAAAGAAGGCGTTGAAGTCATCGAATCAATTGGAAAACCGTTTGATCCTCATCTGCATCAAGCCGTGATGCAGGCAGAAGATAGCGGATATGAGCCAAACACGGTCGTTGAAGAATTTCAAAAAGGATATAAATTAAAAGATCGTGTCATTCGTCCAGCAATGGTGAAAGTGAGTCAATAATGTCATAGGAGGGTGATACGGATGAGCAAAATCATTGGTATTGATTTAGGAACAACAAACTCTTGTGTAGCTGTATTAGAGGGCGGCGAGCCAAAAGTGATTCCAAATCCAGAAGGAAACCGAACCACTCCGTCAGTTGTGGCATTTAAAAACGGAGAACGGCAAGTGGGGGAAGTAGCGAAGCGCCAAGCGATTACGAACCCAAATACGATCATCTCGATCAAACGCCATATGGGTACCGATTATAAGGTGGAGGTTGAAGGAAAACAATATACTCCACAAGAAATTTCAGCTATTATTTTACAATATTTAAAATCGTATGCGGAAGCCTATTTAGGCGAGCCTGTTACAAGAGCGGTCATTACGGTTCCAGCTTATTTTAATGATGCACAGCGCCAAGCAACAAAAGATGCCGGACGCATTGCCGGATTGGAAGTTGAACGTATCATTAACGAGCCGACAGCGGCAGCGCTCGCTTATGGACTTGATAAAATGGAGGAAGATCAAACGATTCTCGTATATGACTTAGGTGGCGGGACGTTTGACGTCTCGATTTTGGAGCTTGGCGATGGCGTGTTTGAGGTAAAAGCGACAGCTGGGGACAACCATCTTGGCGGCGACGATTTCGACCAAGTCATTATCGATTATTTAGTTGAACAATTTAAAAAGGAACATGGCGTTGATTTAGGAAAAGATAAAATGGCATTGCAGCGCTTAAAGGATGCTGCTGAAAAAGCGAAAAAAGATCTTTCTGGCGTTACGCAAACCCAAATTTCATTGCCGTTTATCAGCGCGAATGAAACAGGACCGCTTCACTTAGAAATGACATTAACGCGCGCAAAGTTTGAAGAGCTATCTGCCCATCTTGTGGAACGGACAATGGGACCAGTGCGCCAAGCATTGAAAGATGCAGACTTAACACCATCCGATATCGACAAAGTGATTCTTGTCGGGGGTTCGACGCGCATTCCTGCTGTGCAAGAAGCAATCAAAAAGGAAATTGGAAAAGAGCCGCATAAAGGTGTCAACCCAGACGAAGTGGTCGCGATTGGAGCTGCTATTCAAGGCGGTGTGATCGCTGGGGATGTCAAGGATGTTGTACTGCTTGACGTGACTCCACTTTCTTTAGGAATCGAGACGATGGGCGGCGTATTTACGAAATTAATTGAACGCAATACGACGATCCCGACAAGCAAATCGCAAATTTTCTCAACGGCGGCAGACAATCAAACGGCGGTTGATATTCACGTTCTTCAAGGAGAACGCCCAATGGCGGCCGATAACAAAACGTTAGGCCGCTTCCAGCTAACCGACATTCCACCGGCTCCGCGCGGTGTGCCGCAAATCGAGGTCACATTCGATATTGACGCCAACGGTATTGTCCATGTGCGTGCAAAAGATTTAGGAACAAACAAAGAACAATCCATTACGATTAAATCATCTTCTGGCCTTTCCGAAGAAGAAATTCAACGAATGGTGAAAGAAGCGGAAGAAAACGCAGAAGCGGACAGAAAACGCAAAGAAGAAGTGGATCTTCGCAACGAAGCGGATCATTTGGTATTTACAACAGAAAAAACACTCAAAGAGCTTGAAGGAAAAGTGGACGAAGCTGAAGTGAAAAAAGCGCAGGAGGCTAAAGAAGAATTAAAAGCTGCTTTAGAGAAAAAAGATATCGAAGAAATTCGCACAAAGAAAAATGCGCTGCAAGAAATCGTTCAGCAATTGTCCATTAAGCTATACGAGCAAGCCGCTCAACAGGCGCAAGCTCAAGGGCAAACAAATGCAGACGGCGCTGCGAAAAAAAATGACGATGTAGTTGATGCGGAATTTGAAGAAGTAAAAGAAGATAAGTAAAAACGGGAAAAAGTCAAAGTCAGGCCTGCCTTGGCTTTGACTTTTTTTCTAGAAAAAAAGAAACGATAGGAAAAATAACATCTATTGCATATATAAAGAAATGGATGGTACAATTAGCTTTATGTGAGTGAATCGGGAGTGGATGATGATGACAAAGCGAGATTACTATGAGGTTCTCGGGGTAAGCAAAACAGCGACAAAAGATGAAATAAAAAAAGCATACCGAAAACTTTCAAAACAATATCATCCAGATATTAATAAGTCACCAGATGCAGCTGAAAAATTTAAAGAAATCAAAGAAGCTTATGAAGTATTGAGCGATGATCAAAAGCGTGCCCATTACGATCAATTTGGTCATACGGATCCTAATCAAGGCTTTGGCGGCTTTAGAAGCGATGATTTTGATTTTGGCGGCTTTAGCGGTTTTGGTGGTTTTGAGGATATTTTCAGCTCCTTTTTTGGTGGAGGAAGACGGCGTGATCCGAACGCTCCGCGGGCTGGTGCTGATTTACAATATACGATGACACTGACATTTGAAGAAGCAGTGTTTGGAAAAGAAACGGATATTGAAATCCCTCGCGAAGAAACGTGTGATACGTGTCATGGATCAGGAGCAAAGCCGGGAACGAAAAAGGAAACATGTTCACATTGTGGCGGAACGGGACAAATCAGCATAGAGCAGGCAACGCCATTTGGACGCATTGTGAATCGCAGAGCATGTCATTATTGCGGAGGCACAGGACAATTTATTAAGGAAAAATGTGCGACTTGCGACGGTAGCGGTCGGGTGAAAAAGCGGAAAAAAATTCATGTGAAAATTCCAGCAGGTATTGACGACGGACAGCAGTTGCGCGTAGCTGGACAAGGAGAACCAGGCATAAACGGAGGTCCAGCGGGCGATTTATATATCGTGTTTCGTGTAGAGCCGCATGAATTTTTTGAACGCCATGATGATGACATTTATTGTGAAATTCCGCTGACATTTGCACAGGCAGCTCTTGGTGATGAAATTGAAGTTCCGACGCTTCACGGAAAAGTAAAATTGAAAATTCCAGCAGGC
The DNA here is from genome assembly GCF_002075365.1 of Anoxybacillus sp. UARK-01. Taxonomy (NCBI): domain Bacteria; kingdom Bacillati; phylum Bacillota; class Bacilli; order Caryophanales; family Anoxybacillaceae; genus Anoxybacillus; species Anoxybacillus sp. UARK-01. The sequence goes on from NZ_NASY01000047.1 coordinate 107,566, forward strand.
ACACAAACAGGTACAAAATTTCGCTTAAAAGGAAAAGGTGTGCCCAATGTGCGCGGATATGGTCAAGGGGACCAGCATGTGATTGTGCGCATTGTGACGCCAACTAAATTAACGGAAAAGCAGAAGCAGCTGCTGCGCGAATTTGATGAATTGGGAGACCAAAGCATGCACCAAGGACCGCAAGATAGCTTTTTTGAGAAAGTAAAAAAAGCGTTTAAAGGGGAATAAACACATTTATGAAATGGTCAGAAATCAGCATTCATACGACACAAGAAGCAGTTGAGGCGATTTCGAATATTTTGCACGAAGCAGGTGCTGGGGGAGTTGTCATTGAAGACCCTTTTGATTTAACAAAAGAACGTGATACCACATTTGGCGAAATTTATGAGCTAAATCCCGATGATTATCCGGATGAAGGAGTCATCATTAAAGCTTATTTGCCAGTCAATAGTTTTTTAGGAGAAACAGTTGAGGAAATTAAACAAGCGATCAATAATTTAATGCTCTATAATATTGATATAGGAAAAAATAAAATTACGATCAGCGAAGTGAACGAAGAAGAATGGGCGACAGCGTGGAAAAAATATTATAACCCAGTAAAAATTTCTGAAAAATTTACGATCGTGCCAACATGGGAGGACTATGAACCGGTTTCCACTGATGAGTTTATTATTGAGCTAGATCCTGGAATGGCTTTTGGCACAGGCACACATCCGACCACAGTCATGTGTATTCAAGCGCTAGAAAAATGTGTGAAACCAAGTGATACCGTCATTGATGTTGGGACTGGATCAGGGATTTTGAGTATTGCGGCAGCGATGCTTGGAGCCGCTTCTGTTCAAGCGCTTGATTTAGATCCAGTGGCCGTAGACAGCGCCAAGCTAAATGTGAAATTAAATAAAGTTCAAGATATCGTATCGGTTACCCAAGGGAATTTGCTGGATAATGTAAAGGAGCCGGCCGATATTATTGTGGCCAATCTTCTAGCAGAAATCATTATGCGTTTTACAGATGATGCGTACCATCTGGTAAAAGAAAACGGATATTTTATTACATCTGGAATTATTCAAGCGAAAAAACACGAGGTAAAAGAAAAGTTGATTGAATCTGGATTTGTTATTGAAGAAACACTGGCGATGGAAGATTGGATCGCATTAATTGCAAGAAAAGCATGAAAAGAAGGTGGCGGTTTGCAACGGTATTTTGTCTCAAAGGATCAAATTCATCATGACCAAATTGTCATGACTGGGGACGATTATCACCATATGGTACGCGTCATGCGCATGAGGGAGGGAGATGCGGTTATTTGCTGTAACGAAAACGGCAAAGCCGCTTTATGTGAGATTGTACGAATTTCCAGTGAGAATATGATGCTTCGCATTATAAAATGGATAGAGGAACAAACAGAGCTTCCAATACGGATTTATATTGCTCATGGGCTGCCAAAGGGAGATAAATTTGAATTGGTCATTCAAAAAGGAACAGAGCTTGGTGCTTTTGCATTTATCCCCTTTTTGGCGGCTCGCTCTGTTGTTAAATGGGAAGCGAAAAAAGCGGATAAAAAGCTGGAAAGATGGAGGAAAATTGCAAAAGAAGCAGCTGAGCAAGCGCATCGCACGCGCATTCCTGATATCTACCAGCCGATGTCTATGGAGCCGTTTATTGAATTTGCCCGAACGCTGGACTATCGTATGGTTGCTTATGAAGAAGAAGCAAAGCAAGGAGAAGCAGCAGCTTTGCGAAAAGTTTTGCGACAGATGAAGCCGGGGGAGTCGATGCTCGTTTTATTTGGTCCAGAAGGCGGTTTGGCGGAGCATGAAATCACGAAGCTTCAGGAAAACGGTTTTTTCACATGCGGCCTCGGACCGCGGATTTTGCGGACGGAAACAGCCCCGCTTTATGTATTAGCGGCTGCATCATATGAATGGGAATTAAGGTGAGGTGAGAATAATGTCAACAGTGGCTTTTCATACGTTAGGTTGCAAAGTAAATCATTATGAAACAGAAGCGATTTGGCAGTTATTTAAACAAGCGGGCTATGAACGAAAAGACTTTGAAACTCATGCAGATGTGTACGTGATCAATACATGCACAGTGACGAATACGGGCGATAAAAAAAGTCGTCAAGTTATTCGGCGTGCCATCCGGCAAAATCCTGATGCGGTTATTTGTGTCACAGGCTGTTATGCGCAAACCTCTCCAGCTGAAGTTATGGCGATTCCTGGGGTTGATATCGTAATCGGAACGCAGGATCGCGCCAAGATCCTTGAATATATTGAACAATTTAAGCAAGAGCGCCAGCCGATTAACGGGGTTCGAAACATTATGAAGACCCGCGTATATGAAGAAATGGACGTTCCTGCCTTTACGGATCGGACGCGAGCTTCTTTGAAAATTCAAGAAGGCTGCAATAATTTTTGCACGTTTTGCATTATTCCGTGGGCGCGCGGCCTCATGCGTTCACGCGATCCGAAAGAAGTCATTCGCCAAGCGCAACAGCTTGTTGATGCCGGCTATAAAGAAATCGTACTAACAGGCATTCATACAGGCGGCTATGGAGAAGATATGAAGGATTATAATTTTGCTGCGCTGCTTCGCGATATGGATGAACAGGTAGTCGGCTTAAAGCGGCTTCGCATTTCATCCATTGAAGCAAGTCAAATCACCGATGAAGTCATTGAAGTTCTCAAGCGTTCCGATAAAATTGTCCGCCATTTGCACATTCCGCTTCAATCTGGGTCCAACAGCGTATTAAAGCGGATGCGCCGCAAGTATACGACTCAATTTTTTGCTGAGCGGCTTGTTCAATTGCGGGAAGCACTGCCTGGGCTGGCGGTCACATCGGATATTATTGTCGGATTTCCTGGTGAGACGGAAGAAGAATTTATGGAAACGTATGAATTTATCCGTGACCATCAGTTTTCGGAACTTCATGTATTTCCATATTCGAAGCGTACAGGAACACCTGCGGCGCGCATGCCAGACCAAGTCGATGAAGAGGTGAAAAACGAGCGCGTTCATCGCCTCATCGCTCTTTCTGACCAATTGGCGAAGGAATATGCTTCGCAGTTCGAAGGACAAGTGCTTGAAGTCATTCCAGAAGAGCCATATAAAGAAGAGCCGGACAGTGGCTTATACGTTGGATATACCGATAATTACTTAAAAGTAAAATTTCCAGCCACTGAAGAAATGGTCGGTCAGCTTGTAAAAGTGAAAATTACGAAAGCGGGCTATCCATATAATGAAGGAGAATTCGTCCGCGTAGTATCTGATCAGGTAAAGGAAAAAATGAAATTAAGCTCGTAAAACCCAGCGATTAGCTGGGTTTTTTGCTTCTGTCAGAATGGATATCTTGTCTCCAGCTTCAAACGCCAGCGGCGCTTGGGCGTTCATCGCCGCTCGGTGGGAGCTTTTTTTAACCTCATCCATCGAGAAGTTTCCCGCCTCTTAACGGAGTGGAAGTGAGAGAGGTTCATTGAACAAATTTTGCTTGTCGGCTAGTTTTTGCGGTTGAAAAATGGTATGATGATAGAGGTCAGACTTCTCTATTTCAACAGAAAGGAGCGGCATTCATATGGCAAATCAATTGGCAAAAATGATTGACCATACACTGCTGAAAGCGAATACAACAAAGGAACAAATTGTTCAATTATGTGAAGAGGCGAAACAATACGGCTTTGCTTCTGTTTGTGTAAATCCAACATGGGTAGCGGCTGCAGCTGAGCTGCTAAAAGGCACTGATGTGAAAGTTTGCACAGTCATTGGTTTTCCTCTTGGAGCCAATACTCCGGAAACAAAAGCATTCGAAACGAAAGATGCGATCGCTAATGGCGCAACAGAGATCGATATGGTTATGAATATTGGTGCTTTAAAGGACGGAGCGGACGAGCTTGTGGAACGTGATATCCGCGCTGTCGTCGAAGCGGCTAAAGGAAAAGCCCTTGTGAAAGTCATTATTGAAACATGCTTGCTAACGGAAGAGGAAAAAGTGCGCGCCTGCCGCTTAGCCGTACAAGCAGGGGCTGATTATGTCAAAACATCTACAGGCTTCTCTACCGGTGGTGCTACGATTGAAGATATCGCATTAATGCGCCAAACGGTAGGACCGGATATGGGTGTGAAAGCGTCTGGCGGCGTCCGCGATCTTCAAGGAGCCGAAGCGATGGTGAAAGCGGGAGCGACGCGCATCGGTACAAGCTCTGGTGTTGCGATCGTTCAAGGAAAAACGGCGCTTACTGATTATTAATATGCAAGTTATTTTTTATGGATGAAGGTAATACACGCTTCAATGAAGCGAGTGAATGGCAGAGCGGCGACTGAGCAAAGAACATTGAATAAAACGCTGACATGCGCCAGCTGGACGTCAGGTTTGGCAGCTAAGCTGCCGGCAAAGGAAGCTAAAGGATGAATGAGAAAAAAGAAAATACCTACTCCAGCAATGTTCAGCCATAAATGCGTATAAGCTGTAAGCTTTGCTTCCTGGCTTGTACCAATGCTGGCTAAAAGGGCCGTTACGCATGTTCCGATATTGGCGCCAAGTAAAATCGCAATACCGGCCGGCAATGTGAGCAAATGCTCATGAAGAAAGCCCATCGTAATACCGATCGTCGCTGCGCTTGACTGAATAATCGACGCGAGGAGCATGCCGACAGCAATTCCTAATAGATTAGAGCGATCGGTCTTTTTTAGCCACTCGTAGACAACGGGGTAAGAAGCAAGCGGCTTTGCAAGATCGCCAAATCCTTTCATGGCAAAAAATAAGCAGGCAAGCCCAATCAAGATCATACCGATACTGTAGCTGATGCGATGCCGAAGAAAAAAGACAAAAAAAGCTCCGGTCAGCAGCATGGGAATAGCACTTGCTCCCAGATCAAGCGTAATAATTTCCGTTGTGATGGTAGAGCCTATGTTGCTGCCTAAAATAATGCCGATCGATTGGCGAAATGTTAAATAGCCAGTTGTTACAAGGCCTACGGTGATGATCATCATCGCCGAACTGCTTTGCAGAAGAGCGGTAAGCGCTGTTCCTGTGAGAAATCCTTGAAAGGGTGTTTTCGTAAAATGCAGCAGCCATTTCTTCAGGCGATGGCCAGAAAGAGCGTAGAGACCTGCTTTCAGCATAAACATTCCAAGCAAAAAAATGCTAATATAAACGCTAAATAAGATCAATAATGACAACATGTCCTTCTCTCCTTTCATCACCATTGTATGGACAAGAAGGAGAGACGATGACTGCTTTTTTAGTTGACCTCTTTTATCGGATATATTATAATTGACAGGTACATGTTTAGTAATACAAATGCAAGTGGCGTTGTTCGGAGGGAGGGAAGTAAGATGTCAAAAACAATCGTTCGTAAAAACGAATCGCTTGAAGATGCTCTTCGTCGCTTCAAACGTGCTGTTTCAAAAACAGGTACGTTACAAGAAGCAAGAAAGCGTGAATTCTATGAGAAGCCAAGCGTAAGACGCAAGAAAAAGTCTGAAGCGGCTAGAAAGCGCAAGCATTAAAAGAGGGTGTATTTATGGGTCTTCTTGAACGTTTAAACGATGATATGAAGCAAGCGATGAAAAACAAAGAAAAGGAAAAACTCTCCGTCATTCGGATGGTCAAAGCATCGTTGCAGAACGAAGCGATCAAGCTTGGAAAGGGCCAATTATCTGAAGATGAAGAGCTGACTGTACTTTCTCGCGAATTAAAACAACGTAAAGACTCCCTCCAAGAGTTCGAAAACGCTGGTCGTTCAGACCTTGCTGATAAAACAAAAGAAGAAATTCGCATACTTGAGCTATATATGCCTAAGCAGCTTACAGAAGAAGAGCTAACAGCCATTATTAAAGAAACGATTGCCGAGGTTGGAGCTTCTTCAAAAGCTGATATGGGAAAAGTGATGGGAGCAATCATGCCGAAAGTAAAAGGAAAGGCGGACGGCTCTCTCGTTAATAAACTTGTTCAGCAGCACTTAGCGTAACAAGAAATAAATGATTGACATTACCAATCCCCTACAGATCAAGATGAAGGACCGTTTCGTTCTTCAGCGTCGATCTGTAGGGGATTGTTTTTTATGTCAGAATTTGTCTCTTGTTTTTTTGAAAGAAATCAGGTGCTGTCTAATTTCAAGCTGCATCGGCTCAAGTCGCCCCGGGCTGCTGCGGCGACATGTGGAGTTTCGACTCGCACAGGATCAAGCTTGATTCGAGCTCTCCTCGGCGGGCGCTTTTCTTATGATAAAAAGCATGAAGGTAGGGAACAGCAAACCTTCCTTCTCTTACTGACATGTATCGATGTTACCTAAAAATGCAGCATGTCATGTAGGGGAGCGTTGATGCGAAAAATAGGGATTGATACATAATGTAAACGGTCTTGGCTTATGCCAAGGCTTCTTTTTTTATGTCAGATGTGCTACATACCTATCTTTTTTCATATGTATGAGATGAAAGGGGGTTCTTTTCGATGATGAAAAAGTGGCGCCAGCAAGTGAGAAATTGGTTGACAAACCAGTTAGAACTGCCTGCTGATCTAGTGATGGACCTTCCCCGTATTACCATGATTGGACACATACATATTTATATCGAAAACCATCGCGGATTATTAACATTTAGTGATAAAGAATTGCGCTTGCTTTTAAAGCAAGGACAGCTTCTTGTTCGCGGCGAGCAATTTGTTATCAAGACGATTCTACCTGAGGAAATTTTATTAGAAGGAAAAATTCATCATGTCATTTATTTAGATGAATAGCATTGGGGAGGAAAAAAATGAAGAACAAGTGGATGAATTTTTTATCAGGAAGCGTAAAGGTTAAAGTTCAGGGAAAAGGAATCGAACGGTTTGTAAATAAATGCTTGCGAAACGGCATTCATATTTGGAATGTTAAAAAGCAGGATGAACACACAGCAACTTTTTTTATCTTTCTAAAAGACGTTCCAGCTATGCGAGTAATGGTGCGAAAAAGCGGTTGTAAACTATTTTTTATCGGAAAAAGCGGTCTGCCCTTTTTGGGGAAAAAAATGCTCAGAAATACTGGATTTCTCATCGGAATCTTTTTATTTTTTGCGCTTGTTTTTTTGCTTTCTAACATGGTCTGGAATGTTCGGATCGAAGGGGCTAAGCCGGAAACAGAATACCGCATTTTGAAGGAACTCAAGCAAATGGGGGTTGAAAAAGGAGCTTTTCAATTTCTGTTAGATCCTCCTGAAGTAATTCAACAGAAGCTGACCGATCGCATTGAAACCATTACATGGGTCGGGGTTGAATTAAAGGGGACGACCTTTTACTTTCAAGTGGTAGAAAAAAAGAAGCCGAAGGAACCGGAAGCGGTGGGGGTACGCCATTTAGTGGCGAAAAAGAAAGCCGTCATCACTCATATGTTTGTCGAAGAGGGACAACCGCTTGTTGCTGTTCATGATTATGTGAATAAAGGACAAGTTTTAGTGTCGGGAATTATTGGAAAAGAGGGAAAAACGAAGCTTGTGCCGGCTCGTGGAAAAATTTTTGGAGAAACATGGTACAAGTCTACAGTTGTCTTGCCGTTTGATTCCGTGTTTCAAGTATACACAGGAAAGTATATGGAAAAGCATTATATAGCGATTGGTTCTTTTTCACTTCCGGTTTGGGGGTTTAAAAAACCGCCATTTAGCCATTATAAAACCGAAAACCAAAAAAGGGCCCTGCAGTTCTGGCGATGGAAGCTGCCGATTTATTATGAGCGGGTGATTTATCGGGAAAACGAGGAGGTTAAGCGGAGCTATACATGGAATGAAGCGCTGCAGAAAGCAAAAGAAATGGCGCGAAATGAGCTGGAGGGCAAACTAGAAGCAGATGCTTCCATTGTAGGTGAAAAGATTTTGCATGCAACCAAAGAGAATGGTAAAGTAAAAGTAGAGATTCATTACCAAGTAGTTGAAAATATTGCGATACCACAACCTATTGTTCAAGGAGATTAAGGGATGTCAGAGGAGTTTGTGACGATTAGCCAGCAATTAGAAAATGCCAATGAGGCGATTGCCCTTTTTGGCATTCATGATGTTCATTTAAAACGAATTGAGCAAGAGCTGGGCGTTTCGATTGTGACGCGGGGAGATGCCGTGCACGTTTCAGGAAACAGCGAAAGCGTTCGGCTCGTTGATGAGGTGCTGCGCCATCTGCTCATCGTGATTCGCAAGGGAGTCACGATGAGCGAACGCGATGTGATGTATGCGATTCAAATGGCGAAAAGCAACACGCTAGAGTATTTCATTGAGTTATATGAGGAAGAGATTACGAAAAACGCTAAAGGAAAGCCGGTTCGCGTCAAAACATTAGGACAGCGCCAATATGTAGCGGCGATTAAAAAGCATGATCTTGTATTTGGCATCGGCCCGGCGGGAACAGGAAAAACCTATTTGGCAGTCGTTATGGCTGTTCATGCACTTAAAAATGGATACATCAAGAGAATTATTTTAACTCGTCCAGCAGTCGAGGCGGGAGAAAATTTAGGCTTTTTGCCAGGAGATTTGAAAGAAAAGGTGGATCCGTATTTACGTCCGCTTTATGATGCTCTTCATGATATATTGGGTACTGATCATACACAGCGTCTCATCGAGCGAGGGACGATTGAAATTGCACCGCTTGCTTATATGAGAGGGCGCACGCTTGAGGATGCATTTGTGATCTTGGATGAAGCGCAAAATACAACGCCATCGCAAATGAAAATGTTTTTAACAAGGCTTGGATTTGGCTCGAAAATGGTTATTACAGGCGATATTTCTCAGATTGACTTGCCTAGGGGCGTTCAATCTGGGTTGGCTGCAGCCAAGGATATTTTATCATCTGTTAGCGGCATTTCATTTGTCTTTTTGGAGCAGGCTGATGTTGTTCGCCATCCGCTTGTCGGAAAAATTATTGAAGCGTATGATCAAGCGGGCGTATAAGAATAGGGAAGGCTTCTTTTCAGCCAATAGATAGAAATTTATCATGGAGCTGCATTTATGGTATGATGAAAAAACGAGGGGTTTACGGGCGAAGGGCGTAAATCAGCAACTATGTTATGCTGCAAGCATAAAGGCAGTCGAAATTCGTTGGTTAGGCCGCGATTCTTTAAATGAAAATAATATTTGACAAACGCGGTCTTCGTGATTTAAACATTATTATAGCCCGGTCATGCGACAGACCCATTAACATGATGGGTCTCTTTTTATCGAAGGGGCATCAACGAGAAGAGAAGGAAAAGGTGAAGAAAAAATGGCACTACATATTGATTGGTTAGACGAAACAAATGAAGTAACTGATGAGCAGATGGAGGTCATCGCCAAATTATTAAATTATGCGGCTGATGTTGAACAGATTCCAGATGAGGCGGAGGTTAGCATTTCTTTTGTCGATAATGAACAAATCCGGATGATTAATCGTGAGTATCGCGGGAAGGATCAACCTACCGATGTGATTTCGTTTGCACTTGAAGAGATGGGGGAAGGAGAAACGGAAATCATTGGATTAGATGCACCGCCGGTATTAGGAGATATTATTATTTCCGTTCCGAAAGCACAAGAGCAAGCGAAAGAATACGGCCATTCCTTTATGAGAGAATTAGGATTTTTAGCTGTGCATGGCTTTTTACATTTGTTAGGATATGACCATGAAACAGAGGAAGACGAAAAGGAAATGTTTGCTAAGCAAGAGCAAATTCTGGAACAATACGGGTTGAAACGATAAACGATGAAGCAGTGGCGTCAGCGATGGAAACGGTTTCGAAATGCGTGGTCAGGAATGGTGGCAGCAGTAAGGGAAGAGGTGCATATGAAAATTCACCTTATGCTTGCTGCTATCGCCATTGTTTTCGCTATTGTTTTTCATTTTACGAAATGGGAATGGCTTATATTGCTGTTGACAATTGGCGCGGTGATCAGTTTAGAAATGGTGAACACGGCGATTGAACGGACGGTCGATTTAGTAACAAAAGACTTTCATCCGCTTGCCAAAGCAGCCAAAGACATAGCGGCCGGCTCTGTTTTGCTTGGTGCGATCATGGCGGTTATGATAGGAGCCATCCTTTTTCTGCCACATTTGTATAATTGGGTATTGAAATGAGAAAATTCGAATTTTTCTGTTATATATACATGAATAGAGATGAAAAATTTCTTGATTTCCTGTAAAATAAAAAGGAGGAGTTTTTCCTCGAAAAGAAAGGAAGAGCATCATTGCGTACACAGGAATTGATCACTGAAGCGAAAAAAGCGAGAGAGTATGCTTATGTACCGTACTCCAAGTTTAAAGTAGGCGCTGCTTTATTAACTAAAAACGGCAAAGTCTACCGCGGCTGCAATATCGAAAATGCCGCTTATAGCGTGTGCAACTGCGCAGAACGGACAGCGTTGTTTAAAGCGTATTCTGAAGGAGACACCGATTATGCGGCATTAGCGGTGATTGCTGACAGCTCCCGTCCGGTCCCGCCTTGTGGAGCGTGTCGTCAAGTGATTGCTGAATTATGTCCGCCAGATATGAAAATCATTTTGACCAATTTAAAAGGAGACATTCGAGAATTAACAGTAAAAGAATTATTGCCAGGAGCATTTTCAGCGGAGGATTTGCATGAATAAGGAACAGTATAAATCAGGATTTGTTTCCATTATCGGTAGACCAAATGTAGGAAAATCAACGTTTTTAAACCGTGTCGTTGGTCAAAAAATCGCCATTATGAGCGATAAACCGCAAACGACACGCAATAAGATCCAAGGCGTATACACAACGGAAAGCACACAGATCATTTTTATTGATACGCCTGGAATCCACAAGCCAAAGCATAAGCTGGGCGATTTTATGATGAAGGTGGCGCAAAACGCTTTAAAAGAAGTCGACTTAATTTTGTTTATGGTAAATGCTGAAGAAGGATTCGGCCGCGGCGATGCTTTCATCATAGAGCGGCTGAAGGAAGTAAAAACGCCGGTGTTTTTAGTCGTTAACAAAATCGACCAAGTGCATCCGGACGAATTGCTACCTCTTATTGAGCATTATCAGTCACAATATCCGTTCGCAGAGATTGTGCCGATTTCAGCGCTACAAGGAAACAATGTCGAAACGCTAATCGAGCAAATAAAAAAATATTTACCGGAAGGTCCGCAATATTACCCTGCTGATCAAATAACGGATCATCCCGAGCGTTTTATTATCGCTGAATTAATTCGGGAAAAAGCTCTTCATTTAACACGCGAGGAAGTTCCTCATTCCATTGCAGTCGTCATTGATTCAATTGAACGCCCAGAAGATCATCACACCATTTATGTTAGCGCGACGATTATTGTTGAACGTGACTCACAAAAGGGCATCATTATCGGAAAGCAAGGGCGAATGCTAAAAGAAATTGGGCAACGAGCCCGTCAAGACATTGAAGCGCTGTTAGGTTCTAAAGTGTTTTTGGAGCTTTGGGTTAAGGTCCAAAAGGATTGGCGAAATAAATTATCTCAATTGCGCGATTTCGGATTTAGAGAGGACGAATATTAACAAATTTTGTGTAACATAAATTGATTGTAGGGAAGCCAAGCTATAAATAGCTTATTGAACGTGTAAGCGCTGCTTGCACGCAACCTTTATAAAGCGATCCTACAGGCGGAAAGGTGTGGTTCGATGCTAGAATTTACGTGGAAGCTGTTTAGCCAAACGGGGAATATCGACACATATCTCCTTTTCAAAGAGCTTGAGAGGGAGCATCAGCCAAATGGCGATGAACAAGAAATCGAGTTTACGGAAATGGACCAGCCGATTTTCTAAGCTGCTTTTTCCAGCTTGGTGGTGATCATATTGTTTGAAAAATGCGAAGCAATTGTGCTTCGAACGATTGATTACGGGGAAACTCATAAAATTGTTACCTTGCTGACGAGAGAATGGGGAAAGGTGGCTGTTATGGCTCGAGGAGCGAAAAAACCAAACAGTCGCCTTTCTTCTGTGACGCACTTATTTACTTATGGACATTATTTAATTCAAAAGAGTCGCGGAGTAGGAAGCCTGCATCAAGGTGAAATCATTGATGCACTGAGAGGGATTCGCGAAGATATTTTTGCAACAGCTTATGCTTCTTATGTCGTCGAGCTAACAGATAAAATTATGGAAGAGCGGCGCCCCAATCCTTATTTATTTGAGCTGCTTCTTCAGACATTAAAATATATGAATGACGGACTCGATTTAGAAATTCTTACATATATTTACGAGATGAAAATGCTGCGAGTGATCGGATTGCCTCCATCGTTAGACGGATGCGCGGTTTGCGGGCGAAGCGAGGGGAGGTTCTCCTTCTCCATAAAGGAAGGGGGATTTCTTTGCGATCAATGCGAGGAAAAGGATCCGTACCGCTTTTCTCTTTCTTCGGCAGCGGTTAGGCTGTTGCGGCTTTTTTACCATCTTGATCTGTCAAGGTTGGGCAAAATTTCGGTTAAGAAGGAAACGAAAAACGAATTACACCACGTTATTTCCGCCTATTATGACGAATATTCCGGACTTTCGCTAAAAACGAAACGATTTTTAGAACAAATCGAGCAGCTAAAATCTCGGCTGCAATAATAAAGGGCTGTCACGAAGCTGAGGCAGCCCTGTTTTTATATGGAAGCGGTCTGTCGATGGCGTCTTTGCTTGAGGGAAATCAGGAGCAACGATGCACGTATTTTTAGAACAAAGCGAATTTTCTTGATTTCCTTTCGTAAAATGAATCATTACGTTATAATAGGTTCGTATGAGTACAGCCTTTTTTAGTTTTTGGTAAGGTGGTGAGTGAAAATCGAACTGAATAAACGCCAAGAACAAATTTTACAAATCGTCAAAGACCATGGACCGATTACCGGGGAAAACATCGCAGAAAAATTAAATTTAACAAGAGCGACGCTGCGTCCCGACTTGGCGATTTTAACAATGGCTGGCTATTTGGAAGCAAGACCGAGAGTCGGCTATTTTTATACAGGAAAAACAGGAACACAGCTTTTAGCGGATCGAATAAAAAAAATGAAAGTCAGTGACTTTCAATCGATTCCTGTCGTCGTCAATGAAAATGTCAGCGTATATGACGCCATTGTGGCGATGTTTCTTGAGGATGTCGGGACATTGTTTGTCGTGGATGAAGAATCTGTATTAGTGGGTGTCTTGTCGCGCAAAGATTTATTGCGAGCGAGCATTGGCAAGCAGGAGCTGACTTCGATTCCGGTTAACATCATTATGACAAGAATGCCAAACATCAATGTCTGTTATAAAGATGATCTGTTGATTGATGTGGCTGAGCGGCTCATTGAAAAACAAATTGATGCCATGCCGGTCGTAAAAAAAACAGACAAGGGATATGAGGTGATTGGACGAATCACCAAAACAAATATTACAAAAGCTTTTGTTGCGCTAGCAAAAGATGATTTGCTTTAAGGAGGATGAAGATGAATCAACGCGTTGTATACGTGGTTTCTGATTCAGGCGGAGAAACCGCTGAATTGGTCGTCAAAGCGGCCGCAAGCCAATTTAATAGCGCTGCTATTCAACTAAAGCGCGTTCCTTATGTAGAAGATGTCTCCACGTTGAAGGAAGTGGTTGCGCTAGCCAAAATGAATCATGCGATTATTGCTTTTACGCTTGTCGTGCCGCAAATGCGCCAGTTTTTAATTGAAGAGGCTGAACGTGAAGGTGTGGAGCTATATGATATTATTGGTCCGCTTATGGAGAAAATGAGCCATTTATTCAATATGACTCCTCGCTATGAACCAGGGCAGGTTCGCGTATTAGATGAAGATTATTTTAAAAAGATCGAAGCGATTGAATTTGCTGTAAAATATGATGACGGGCGGGATCCGCGCGGCATTTTGCGTGCTGATATTGTGTTGATCGGGGTGTCACGCACTTCTAAGACGCCGCTGTCACAGTATTTGGCTCATAAACGCTTAAAAGTCGCCAATGTGCCCATTGTGCCGGAAGTCGAGCCACCAGAAGAATTGTTTAAAGTATCTCGAGAGAAGTGCTTCGGCTTAAAAATCAGCCCTGAAAAGCTGAATTCCATTCGTCGGGAGCGGCTCAGAGCCCTAGGGCTTGACGATAAAGCGATCTATGCGAATATGGAACGCATTAAGGAGGAGCTTAATTATTTTGATCAAGTAATTCAGCAAATCGGCTGCGATGTCATTGATGTGACGAACAAAGCGATCGAAGAGACCGCGAATATTATCATGAAAAAACGGAAGCTATAAGGGGAAGCCTCATGATTTTCATTGCTATCCATGCAATGTTATCAATGGCTTCTTTTTTTGTTTGTTTCGGTCTTCGACTTTTCAGCGATCATTCGTGATATTTTTGAATTGCCTTTTAGCTGGCAAGTGCATGATTTTGCAACATCTATCGTTTTGTTCATGGTGCCAGATAATGTTGTCTTAGTGTTAGGTAAAGAAATGGAAGCGCATATAGCCGTTCCAAAAATAGAATCCTTTTTTCGAGGATCGGAGATAAGCCAAGGTCGTTGAACTCCATAGTTGTGCATGGGTTAACATGTCGAGTTCCGTCTATTTATGGTTGGACATAACGCTCGACTAGCATCATAGGCATTCTTTTATTTTTTTCTGGCGCATTCGTATTGATTGTATTATAATAAAAAATTGTGATAAAAATAAACCGTGCTACGTTTAGAGCAGAGATAGAACGAGTAAACTATTGATAGCTTATTGTCAAGAGGAAGATGTCGACAAAATTCGTTTATGTTCATAGGAGGAGAAGAAGGATTTTTGAAGATGGTGTAGAATGTAAAAAAGGCGACGGGCGACATATGACTGTTTTTGTCGATGCAGACGCTTGTCCTGTAAAAGATGAAATTTTCTCTCTTGCTCGTCAATATAATGTACAAAGTGTTTTTGTATCTTCATATAACCATTTTTCACATGCGGCAGAAATGGAGTGGGTATATGTAGATACGGAAAGAGAAGCTGTTGATTTGTATATTGTTAATCATGCGCAAAAGGGGGATGTTGTGATTACGCACGATATCGGATTGGCAAGCTTATTAGTCAATCGGGACATTTGTGTGATGTCTCCTCGAGGAAAAATATATAGCGAAGATGGAATAGGACATGTGCTCTATGTTCGCTATCTTCATGCAAAACAACGGAGACAAGGTGTGCGTATGAAAGGAATGAAACGTTTCTCTGACGAAGAGCGGCAGACCTTTCGAAAAAGTTTCGAAAAAATTTTGTCGAAATCCGCAGGAAATAAGGCATAGGACGAGAATAATAAAATTACGGAGTTGTTCGTATGGGATACCGCATTCCCGAAGAAATGATTGAAGAAATCCGGCGATCAGTCGATATTGTTGATGTGATCAGCGATTACGTTCAGCTGAAAAAACAAGGACGTAACTATTTTGGACTATGTCCGTTTCATGGAGAGAAAACGCCGTCTTTTTCGGTTTCACCTGAAAAGCAAATTTTCCATTGCTTTGGTTGTGGAGCGGGCGGGAACGTGTTCTCGTTCCTAATGGACATAGAAGGCCTTTCGTTTACCGATGCAGCTGCAAGGCTGGCAGCGAGGGCCAATATAGATTTGGCGCCTCTCCCTCTTGATCATCAGCATAAAAGGCCAGCTGAAGCAAGCGATGCCAAAAAAATGATAGAGGCGCATGAACTTTTAAAGAAATTTTATCATCATTTGCTCATAAATACAAAAGAGGGGCAACATGCACTTGATTATTTACAGGAGAGAGGCATGACCCGCGAAGTAATCGAGCAATTCGAAATCGGCTATTCGCCTCATTCTTGGGATTTTGCTGTGAAATTTTTAAAAAGCCGTGGGTTTCCGCTTGACCTGATGGAAAAAGCCGGACTCGTGATTCGAAAGGAAAACGGAGAATATTTTGATCGTTTTCGCAATCGTGTGATGTTTCCGATCCATAATCATCAAGGAGAAGCGGTCGCGTTTTCCGGACGCATTTTAGGAGAAGGACAGCCGAAGTATCTAAACAGCCCAGAGACCTCGATCTTTCATAAGGGTAAGATTTTATATAATTTTCATCAAGCTCGGCTGCATATTCGAAAGCTGCAGCAGGCTGTTTTATTCGAGGGGTTTGCTGATGTTATTTCAGCATTTAAAGCGGGAGTTTCAAATGCTATCGCGACGATGGGCACAGCGTTAACTGACGAGCAAGCGCGCATTCTCAGACGCAACGTGGAGTCGATCGTCATTTGCTATGATGGTGATACAGCAGGGGTGGAAGCTACTCTTCGGGCAGCGGAGCTTTTAGAAAAAGCAGGATGCTATGTAAGAATCGCCGCTGTTCCTGATGGCCTTGATCCAGATGAATATATTAGAACATACGGCCCAGAGCGATTTCGGCATAATGTGCTTGAAGCGAGCGGCACATTGATGGCTTTTAAAATGGCCTATTTGCGTAAAGGAAAAAATCTGCAAAATGAAAGCGAACAAATTCGCTATATTGAAGAGGCGCTGAAGGAAATCGCCCAGTTATCGAATCCCGTCGAGTTAGATTATTATCTGCGGCAGCTGGCAGATGAATTTTCTCTCTCCTTGTCAGCTTTGCAGCAGCAGCTGGAGCGCTACAAAAAAACGAGAACAGCCGCTTCTTCAAATAGTAGGCAGTCGACTGCGGCTCCGCAACTACCTTCGAAGAAACTTTTTCCAGCATTTCATAACGCTGAGAGGTTGTTGCTTGCTCACATGCTTCGAAACCGAGATGTGGCCTTTACTGTGCAGCAGACGATTCAAGGCGATTTCAACATTGAGGAGCATCGGGCAATTGCCGCTTACATTTATGCGTTTTATGAAGAAGGAAACGAACCTGATGTCAGCGCGCTAGTTGCGCGAATACCCGATGGATTAAAACCGCTTGTGACGGAGCTATCAATGATGCTTATCAATGAAAACCTTTCATCACAAGAATTAAATGATTACATGAAACATGTGTTGAATTACCCAAAATGGTTAAACCTAAAGCAAAAAGAGCAAGAAAAAATCGAAGCGGAGCGCCAGAAGGATTTTCTGAGAGCTGCACGCATCGCTAAAGAAATTCTCGAAATGAAAAAGTTGTTATCTAGTTCATAATGTCGTCTGAAAGTTTTAGAAGGAGGGGACGAAATGGCTGAAAAATCAGCTCGTTCAAAACAAGTCGACTCTGATGTAACTCTGGAACAAGTAAAAGAACAGTTACTGGAATTAGGAAAAAAACGCGGTGTATTAACATATGAAGAAATTGCCGAGCGCTTATCTGGTTTCGATCTCGATTCAGATCAAATGGATGAATACTATGAGTATTTAACGGAGCAGGGTGTGGATATTATCAGCGAATCGGATTTAGACGATGATCCAGATCTCGATGACCTTGTAAAAGAGGAGGAATTTGATCTAAATGATTTAACGGTTCCTCCCGGCGTAAAAATTAATGATCCTGTCCGCATGTATTTAAAAGAAATTGGCCGCGTTCCGCTGCTTTCTGCCGAAGAAGAAATCGAGCTGGCCAAGCGCATTGAGCAGGGGGATGAAGAAGCGAAACGGCGGTTAACGGAAGCTAACTTGCGCCTTGTTGTCAGCATTGCCAAACGGTATGTCGGACGTGGCATGCTGTTTCTGGATTTAATTCAAGAAGGAAACATGGGTCTAATTAAAGCTGTTGAGAAGTTCGATTATCGAAAAGGCTATAAATTTAGTACGTATGCCACATGGTGGATCCGTCAAGCGATTACTCGGGCTATCGCTGATCAGGCTCGGACGATCCGCATCCCTGTGCATATGGTGGAAACGATCAACAAGCTGATTCGCGTGCAGCGCCAGCTTCTTCAGGATCTTGGCCGCGAGCCATCTCCAGAAGAAATCGCAGAGGAAATGGATTTGACGCCAGAGAAAGTCCGCGAAATTCTGAAGATTGCTCAAGAGCCTGTATCGCTTGAAACGCCGATCGGTGAAGAGGACGATTCACATCTAGGAGACTTCATCGAAGATCAGGATGCAACCTCCCCTTCCGAACATGCGGCATATGAGTTATTAAAAGAGCAGCTTGAAGATGTCCTTGATACGCTTACTGATCGTGAAGAAAATGTGCTCCGTCTTCGCTTTGGCTTAGATGATGGGCGTACTCGTACGCTTGAAGAAGTAGGAAAAGTGTTCGGCGTTACGAGAGAGCGTATTCGACAAATTGAAGCGAAAGCGCTCCGGAAGTTGCGTCATCCAAGCCGTAGCAAGCGTTTGAAAGACTTTTTAGAGTAATGTCTGCGCTGAAAAAATGGCTCTCAACAACATCGCATGAATCCATATGCAGAGCGTTGTGTGAAAAAAGAAGGATCTCCTTCTTTTTTCACGGGCTCTTGCCCGCGTCTACAAAATAAAGGTTGAGACCAATAGTTTACTTCTGCCGCAAGAGAAGTAAACTATTTTTATTTCCAACCAGGAAGGTCGATCAGCATGGATGAAAAACGACGCGAAATCATTGTAAGAGAAATTGAATATTGGAAGCGCTCACGCCTTCTTCCAGAGCAATATTGCGATTATTTGCTAGCGCTTTATACAGAAGGAGACCGCTCCTCGGCTCAGACGGCTGTGAGGAGGGCAGGCGCTTGGCTTCACATTTTCTTTATATTGTTAATTTGTCTTTTGTTGCCAATAAGTGTTCTTGCCATTTATTTTACTGAATTGTCGTTTGTTTTGCAAATGCTCCTTTTATCCTTTTTTATTCTTCTTTGCTTTATTGGAATATGGAAATGGAGAAAAGAAGCGAGGCTCGTGCATCTGCCGCTCATTATCGGCGCTTTTTTGGTCTTTTTGGCTTCTGTTCATTTGAGTGATTATTATTTTCCCAAAAACAAGCCGATCTCCGCTTTGGTGATTTTTTTAAATTGCGCATTGTGGATTGTTTTTGGCCTTCGCATGCGGCTGCTTTATTTTGCGATCTCAGGGGTGTTCGGCATTGCATTGCTCATTGGTTCCTTTTTTGTGTAATGTCGCTCTTTTTCGACGATTTTCAGCGAGAAAGTGATTTAGGGCTTTTCCTTCTTCCAGATTTACAGTAAAATAAAATTGTTTGTAGCGGTTACATTTTCAGGATAGTCTATACATAAGGGAGGTTAAACTGATGAATCGAAACCCGTTAATCCCATTTGTTATTATCATGGTATTTGGGATTGGTCTAATGATTGCTCTTTCATTTAAAGGGCTTGGCGACGCTAAAGAGATGGCAAAAGAGAAAGAGGGCGGAGCTAAAACAGAACAAACAACAGCTGCAAAACCAGAAGACTTTTATAAACAAACATGTAGCGGCTGTCATGGCGTGAATTACGAAGGTGGCGTCGGTCCGTCATTAAAAGGTGTTGGAAAACGTCTCTCAGTAGACGAAATCAAGCATGTCCTTGAAAACGGTCGCGGCAATATGCCTGCAGGACTTGTACCGCCAGAAAAAGCTGACGAGATGGCCAAATGGCTTTCAAAATTGCAATAATAGCCAAAGTCCCTTTACCTTGGGTGAAGGGATTTTTTGTTTATGATACAATAAAGGCGATCATGTCGCAGTGCGGAAAGGGAGATACAATGAATGAGTTAAAACTGTCAAAGCGGCTAGAAACCGTTGTTTCATTTATACCGAAAAAATCGAAACTGGCTGATATAGGATCTGACCATGCCTATTTGCCATGCTATGCGTATTTGCATGGCTATATTACGAAGGCTGTTGCCGGGGAAGTGGCTGACGGACCGTTCCGCTCGGCACAAAAGCAGGTCGAAAAAACAGGACTTAGCCAAGTTATTTTTGTGAGAAAAGGAGACGGTCTGGCTGTAATCGAGCCGGATGAAGTGGATTGTGTGACGGTTGCTGGGATGGGCGGAACGTTGATTGCTCATATTCTAGAGAATGGCAAGGAGAAATTATCAGGGGTTCAGCGGTTGATTTTACAGCCGAATGTCGGAGCACATGTTGTGAGAAACTGGCTGATTTCCCATGGATGGGAGCTTGTGGCGGAACGGATTTTGGAGGAGGACGGACAAATTTATGAGGTTCTTGTCGCCGAGCAAGGAAACGGTTTAAAGCCTTATAACCATGACCATATAGAGGCTGAATTGCTTCTTGGCCCGTTTTTACTGAAAGAGAGGAATGACATCTTTTTAAAAAAATGGCGAAGTGAGCTCGAGCATTGGAAGAAAATTATTGCGCAGCTTGAAGAAAAAGCACTCACGCAGGAAAGTATGAAAAAAAAGCAAGAGCTAGAGCGCAAAATTCAACTGATCGAGGAGGTATTGCGATGAGCAAGGTTCCAAATGGATATGAAGTCATTCAATTATTTGAACAATTTGCCCCGAAGTCGTTAGCAATGGAAGGGGATCCAATCGGTTTACAAATGGGAACGTTGAATAAGCCGATTCATACTGTATTCATTGCGCTAGATGTGCTGGAAGAGGTAGTGGATGAGGCGATCGCTAATCGCGCAGATTTAATGATCGCCCACCATCCGCCTCTTTATCGTCCTCTGAAGCAGATTTTAACTGATCAAGCCCAAGGGCGCATCATTGAAAAATGCTTAAAGCATAATATCACAGTGTATGCAGCTCATACGAATTTAGATATCGCCCAAGGAGGCGTCAATGACTGGCTCGCTGAGACGCTTGGACTGAAGGAAGTAGAGGTGCTTGCGCCAACGTATGAAGAGAAATTGAAAAAATTAGTAGTGTATGTTCCGAAAACTCATGCCTCTGCTGTTCGGGAAGCGCTTGGACATGCCGGCGCTGGCCATATTGGGAATTATAGTTATTGCACATTTAACAGTGAAGGGATCGGCACATTTTTGCCAGAAGACGGAGCGAATCCATTTATTGGAGCAAAGGGTGAGCTTGAACAGGTAGAGGAAGTGCGGATTGAAACGATTGTCCCCGCTTCTCTGCAAAAAAAAGTCATTGCGGCTATGCTGAAAGCCCATCCGTATGAAGAGGTCGCATATGATGTCTATTCGCTTGACAATCAGGGGCATACATGGGGATTGGGCAGAGTAGGGAAGCTGCTACAGGAAACGACATTGGGAGAGTTTGCAGAGCACGTCAAAAAATCGCTTGATGTCCCTGCGGTTCGTGTTGTAGGACAGCTTGACGATCCGGTGAAAAAGGTAGCTGTTGTCGGCGGAGACGGAAATAAATATATTCGGCAAGCGAAAATGAGCGGAGCAGATGTGTATGTAACGGGCGATGTTTATTATCATGTAGCGCACGATGCTATGGCCCTTGGGTTAAATATCGTTGATCCGGGACATAATGTGGAAAAAGTGATGAAACAGGGAGTTGCCCGCTTTTTAGAACAGGAATTTGCCAAGAAAAAGTGGAATACCGCTGTTTATGCGTCAAAAGTCCATACAGATCCGTTTACATTTGTGTAACCTACTGAATGGCGAAATAAAAACCGGGGCTGACTTAAACCCCGGTTTCTTGTTGCTTTGTTTTGACTTTCGGCAAGATTTTTTGCAGCGGTACTTTGCGCTCGCGTTTCCACGTTTCCGGATTGTTTGGATCAAACTGCTGGAGAAATTCGATCACTTCTTTGGTGATCGGAGTCGGTGTCGAAGCGCCAGCGGTGACAGCCACCTTTTTCGCATCTTTAATCCAATCGATTTCGATTTCGGTTACATCCGCTATGCGGTATGCTTTTGTTCCAGCGATTTCTTCCGATACTTGCGCAAGCCGGTTGGAGTTATTGCTCCGCGGATCGCCTACGACGATGGTTACATCTGCCTCTTTTGCCTGCTCGGCAACCGCTTCTTGGCGAAGCTGTGTGGCTAAACAAATTTCTTTATGCACTTCTACTTGCGGATACTTTTCTTGCACTTTCTTCATAATATCCGCTACATCCCATTGGCTCATGGTGGTTTGATTCGTCACCATTATGTGTTCACTATGAATATTTAGCTTGTCAACATCCGCTAGCGTCTCAACAAGATGAATGCGCGACGGATCGATACCAATGGCTCCTTCAGGCTCTGGATGCCCCTTTTTGCCGATATAAATGATTTCATATCCGGCTTTTAGTTTTTCGCGAATCAAATCATGGGTTTTTGTGACATCTGGGCATGTGGCGTCAATGGTGACAAGCCCTTTTTCACGAGCTCGCTTCTTCACTTCTGGAGAAACGCCATGCGCCGTAAAGATGACCGTTCCATGCTCAATTTTTTCAAGCAGTTCTAAACGGTTTTCTCCATCAAGCGTGATGATGCCTTCTTCAGAGAATGCATCGGTTACGTGTTTATTATGAACGATCATTCCTAAAATGTAGATCGGTCTTGGCAGTGTTGGATCTAACGCGGCATTTCTGGCCATTACCATCGCGTCAACCACTCCATAGCAATAGCCGCGCGGTGTTATTTTGATTACTTCCATTTGTAAAGCCCCTCCTTCGCTCTGCCCATTGGCACTTCTTTTTCATTATATCGGAGAAGGGGAAAGAATACAAAGAAGAACTAGATATACAATTTAGGGGTAGACGGTTTTGCTTCTTTTGGTGTTCTTTCCTTTGGTGTTGATTTGGCGGATGGCAGTTCGCGCGGCTTGTGCTCTTTCTGGTCTTTGGAATGCTGTTTCTTTTCTTCTTTGGCTTCCTTTTCTTTGGCAGGATTTATGTCTGATGTTTCAGACTCGCTATTGTCATCCGTCGGCTTCAGCTCCCTAAAAATTTTAATCATCGCTGGAAGGTTTTTTACAAATGGTCCATATTGCTGAACCATTGGCACGACGTTTTGAGCAATTCCGAGCATCTTTTGTACATTTGTCAGCATGCCGCTAATTCCTCCGCCGCTTGTCGCTGTACTGGCGCTACTGACAGCGTTTTGCATCATGGGCAGCGAGGAGAAAGGAGAGGAAGGCATCATTGGTTGTCCGCGTGAAAGCAGCCTTGATAAAAATCCGCCCATTCTTGGCTGTGGATAGGCTGCTGGAGGCGAAAATGACGAGTTCATAAATGGAAATGAGCGAGTCGGCGGAGTTGGAGGCATTGGGGGTCTCATCATCTCTTTTTCCTCCTTTCTTAAAATAGTTTATAACATAAAATATGCGAGTATCATCGAAAGTGTTTTTTATTTAGACGGCCGCCTATAGTTGCATAGAAAAGAGAAAATCGGCTATAATGATAAGTCGAGTTTATTTGGCAATACGGCAAATGAAAGGAGATGAAGCAATGAAGGAAACACGGTTTGAGAGATTTGCATTTCAGCCTTTTATCATAGAAGCCATTAAGCACCTGCGCTTTTATAAGCCAACCGAAATCCAAGAGCGCCTGATTCCATCGATTCTTCGCGGTGAAAGTGTGATTGGCCAGTCGCAGACAGGGACAGGAAAAACTCATGCGTATTTATTGCCGATCATAGAAAAAATCGATCCATCCCGTGAAGAGGTTCAAGCTGTGATTACAGCGCCTACGCGTGAGCTAGCGACGCAAATTTATCATGAGGCGTTAAAAATGATCAAACATTGCCCGCCAGATGCTGTGATTCATGCCCGATGTTTCATCGGTGGTACGGATAAGCAAAAGACGATTGAAAAATTGAAGAAGCAGCCACAGCTTGTTATTGGGACGCCTGGGAGAATTAATGATCTGCTGCGTGAACAGGCGTTGTTTGTCCATAAGGCGGACATGCTTGTGGTCGATGAAGCGGATTTAATGCTGGATATGGGATTTATTTTCGATGTCGACCAAATTGCAGCGAAAATGGCCAATCAACTGCAAATGCTCGTATTTTCAGCTACGATTCCTGAAAAATTAAAGCCATTTTTGCGAAAATATATGGAGAATCCTAAATATGTTCATGTTGCTCCGAAACAGGCGACGGCTGAAAAAATTGAACATATTCTCGTTCCGCTTCGTCATCGTGATAAATTAAAATTGTTGTATGACATGCTTGTTGCATACAATCCGTATTTAGCGATTGTTTTTACCAACACGAAAAAAATGGCTGATGAGGTAGCTTATGCCCTGAATGAAAAAAGATTAAGGGTAGGAGTGCTGCATGGGGATTTAACGCCGAGAGAGCGAAAAAAAATTATGAAGCAAATTCGTGATCTTGAATTTCAATACATTGTTGCTACGGATTTAGCGGCGCGCGGCATTGATATTGAAGGTGTCAGTCACGTGATTAATTACGAGCTGCCTCACGATCTTGAATTTTACGTGCATCGCGTTGGCCGGACTGGACGCGCTGGATATGAGGGAGTAGCAGCCACGATTTATGAGCCGTCCGATTATGATGCATTAGCAAAGCTAGAAAAAATGGGCATTGAGTTTATTCAGCGCGATCTTGTAAGCGGAGAATGGACCGATTTGCCGGCGTGGAATCAGCGAAGCAAACGGACGAAGCAAGCAGGGGAAATAGATCAGCTTGTCAAAAAAACCGTGAAGAAGCCAAAGAAAGTAAAGCCGGGATACAAGAAAAAAATGAAGGAAGAAATGGAAAAGCAGAAAAAAAGGCTGCGGCGCCTGAAAAATAAATAAGGGTTTAGGAAGGAAAGGGAGATTGGAGATGCTAAAAATTGGTTCCCACGTATCAATGAGCGGTAAGAAAATGTTGCTCGCTGCCAGTGAGGAAGCTGCTTCCTATGGAGCAAATACCTTTATGGTCTACACGGGTGCACCACAAAACACAAGACGAAAAAAGATTGAAGAACTGAATATTGACGCGGGACTGGCGCATATGAAGGAGCACGGAATTATAGAAATAGTCGTTCATGCTCCATATATTATTAACATTGGCAATACGGTGAATGCGGCGACATTTGAGCTTGGAGTGGAATTTTTGCGCGCGGAGATTGAAAGAACAGCTGCCATTGGCGCCAAACAAATTGTGCT
The DNA here is from genome assembly GCF_002075365.1 of Anoxybacillus sp. UARK-01. NCBI lineage: Bacteria > Bacillati > Bacillota > Bacilli > Caryophanales > Anoxybacillaceae > Anoxybacillus > Anoxybacillus sp. UARK-01. The sequence goes on from NZ_NASY01000047.1 coordinate 132,354, forward strand.
TCATCCGGGCGCGCATGTTGGAGCTGGCACAGAGGCGGGAATTGCCAAAATTATCGAAGGATTAAATGAAGTCATTACATCTGATCAAGAGGTACAAATCGCCTTAGAAACGATGGCCGGAAAAGGCTCGGAATGCGGTAGTCGTTTTGAAGAGCTAGCAAAAATTATGGATGGCGTTACACATAATGATAAGCTGTCCATTTGCTTTGATACGTGTCACGTTCATGATGCGGGTTATAATATTGTGGAGGATTTTGACGGTGTTCTTGAGGAATTCGATAAAATCATTGGACTTGAGCGGTTAAAGGTTCTGCATATTAATGATAGCAAAAATCCGCGCGGCAGCCGCAAAGACCGTCACGAAAATATCGGTTTTGGGCACATCGGCTTCCAAGCCCTTAATTATATTGTTCATCATCCACAACTGGGAGATATTCCAAAGATTTTAGAAACTCCATATGTTGGTGAAGATAAAAACAATAAAAAGCCGCCATATCGTTTTGAAATTGCCATGCTGCGCAGCCGACAGTTTGATGAAGAGGTGCTAGCAAAAATTATGCAAGCATCATGATCAATAGAGGACTGTTCCGTTCTCTATGCATGAAAAGAATGAGGTAGTTGAATTTACCTTGGCAACATAGCAGGATTCATTCTTTCTGTTGCTGTCCGTGATAAGCGAATCCCTGATGAGAAAGCGTGCCGAAAAATGAATGGAAAACAGAGAAGCGATCCTTCTCATTATATAGGATCGCTTTTATGTTCAAACATGTAACAGAGACCGCTTATAAATGGAGAAAATCGGTCTGTGAAATCTAATGATATATAAAACCATCCGTGATGCTAGTTGAACGTGATCGAGGCAATCCGCCAAATCGCTTCCTGACCGCGAGTTTTGACAAATACCGCTCATTCATCATGATTGATGACAGCACGAAGGCCATCAGTGAATTGGTGAGATCTGGAACTGCGAGTTCTATAAACGATTGTCGGCGTTCGCAGCCGACAGACTTGCCGCTGTTATGTGATGGATGACGGAAAAGCAAGAGAAGGAATGGTTTCGACTGTGAGCATTTATAAATACCGTTCGTTTCATCCCAGGATATTTCACGAAAGAATTATCGATGCTTGTTGGTTGGATGATAGCAATAGCAAGGCAATGTATTTTGCCATAAAGAACGCGGTTTAGATCAAATGCGAAATTTTTTATTTTTTGCTGGTAAATTTCATAAATAGCTCGTTCGCTTGCTTGGCCGTTTGTGGTGATGTGATTTTCGCGAGCTCGCGAACCCATTTTGCTCTTTCTTGTGCATTAAAGATATTGATTTTGTTATTGCGGGCGATCTGGATGATTTGCTCCGCTTCCTCTAATGTTAGCGGAATATTATAATCCCGACTGTATGAAACAAGCTCTTCTGGAGTGATGGTTTTGATTTTTTGATTGATCAATTGTTGATAAAGATTCATGGTTCCTCTCCCCTTTGCGATGTATTGTATTATATGTGTATCGTATGAAGTGTAGGCCTAGAATGTGTTATGAAATTCTGTTGAAAGCCGCGGAATATCATGGGCACATGCTTTTTATGTGTCTGTATGGTCGAACGAAAACAAGGGAGTGCGCGTTAGATTGAATCGACCAGAAGTATAAGAGCATCGGAAAATGAAACGTTGCTCGAGAGCCGATTTTATTTACAAACGGCGATCTTTTCGCTATACTACATTCATAAATAAATCGTAATCATTCTTAATTTTTTATATTCATTCCTTTTTTGTATGAACGGATCAATAGATGATAGATCTTGTATCAAGCGGCGGGGGAAGGGCTTTCGCCTAACGAGCCGCACTTATTTCATCAGTAGGTGAGAAGAAAATGGCAGTGAAAACGGTATTAAGAGTGGAGAACGTGTCATTCCGCTATGAAAAAGAAAATGTGCTGGAGGACGTTACATTTGCTGTCCCGAGAGGAGCTTTTTTAGGGCTAGTTGGACCAAACGGCTCTGGCAAGTCAACGCTGCTAAAATGTATATTAGGATTGTTAAAACCTCAAAAAGGGAATATATTTTTATTTGATACACCGATTACGTCGTTTAAAGAATGGCATCGCGTTGGCTTTGTTTCACAAAAAGCGAACAGTTTTAACACAGGCTTTCCAGCTACTGTATACGAAGTAGTGGCAAGCGGGTTAACAGCTAAGCTTGGGTTATTCCGTTTTTTATCTCCTAAAGATAAACAAGCTGTTTTTGATGCGATTGACGCTGTCGGCATGAGCGAATTTTCTCGAAAAAACATTGGTGAGCTTTCGGGAGGCCAGCAACAGCGGGTGTTTATCGCACGGGCGATTGCAAGCAGACCCGAGCTGTTAATTTTAGATGAGCCGACTGTTGGAGTCGATGTCCATCATGTCCAAAATTTTTACAACATGCTAGAAGAGCTGAATAAAGGGCTTGGCATTACCTTTATATTAGTGACTCACGATGTCGGGACCATTACAGAAAAGGTGACGCATGTGGCGTGCTTAAACAAGCATCTCTATTTTCATGGGGGAGCCGGGGAATTTGCACAGCTTCAGAAAAGTGATTTGTCCCATTTTTACGGACACCATCTTCATGTGCTCTCTCATCAGCACTAGTGGAGGTACTTTGCAATGATCGGAGATATGTTTCATTATGAGTTTTTGCGCAATGCGTTTTTTGCAGGGATGTTAATTGGCTTTATTGCCCCGCTATTGGGCGTATTTATTGTTGTGCGCCGCTTGTCGCTGATTGCAGATGCCCTCAGCCATGTCACGCTTGCCGGCATCGCAGCCGGGCTGCTGCTGGAGAAAAAAATGGGGACATCGATAGGCTGGAATCCGCTTTACATGGGAATGGGCTTTTCTGTTGCTGGTTCGCTTTTGATTGAAAAATTACGCAGCGTGTATAAGCACTATCAAGAGCTGGCGATTCCGATTATTTTATCAGGCGGAATCGGTCTAAGCGTTATTTTTATTTCGTTAGCTGATGGATTTAATACCGATTTGTTTACGTATTTGTTTGGCAGCGTAAGCGCTGTTAGTCGACAGGACGTCTGGATTATTTTAGGGATTGCCTTTGTCGTGATTGCCGTGATTTTTCTGCTCTATAAGGAATTATTTCTGCTTTCCTTTGATGAAGAATATGCGGTAGCATCAGGGATTCGCGCTAAGACGATTCATTTTATCTTTATTGTGCTTGTCGCATTAGTGATTGCGGCTTCGATGCGAATTGTGGGAATTTTGCTTGTATCGTCTTTGATGACGCTTCCAGTTGCTGCAAGCATTCGCATTGCTAAAGGATTTAAACAGACCCTGTTTTTTTCGGTATTATTTGGCGAATTAGCGGTAATTGTCGGATTAGTGGTATCGTATGAGATTGATTTGGCACCAGGTGGAACGATTGTGATGCTGGCCATCGTGATTTTGCTCATTTCTGTTTTTTGGAAAAAATGGAGAAGGAGATAAGGAAAAATGGATGTGGCGCAAGCGATTCAGTTAATGAAAAAAAGCGGGTTTAAGCATACGGGAAAACGGGAAGATATGCTCTACTTATTTGCCAAAACAGATAAGTATTTAACGGCCAAAAACGTATTGGATGCTTTAAAAGACGATTATCCTGGATTAAGCTTTGATACGATTTACCGCAATTTGTCCTTATTTGTGGAACTTGGAATTTTGGAAATGACCGAGCTGTCTGGAGAAAAGCATTTTCGTTTTACTTGCAGCACCTCGCACCACCATCATCATTTTATTTGTATGGAGTGCGGAAAGACGAAAGAGATTGCGACTTGTCCGATGAATGAGCTAGCTGAGCATTTACAAGGGTATGAAGTATCTGGTCATAAATTCGAAATATATGGGAAATGTCCGGAATGTCAAGGGGACATCTCGTTATAACGAGATGTCCCCTTGAACGGCATGGAACCATTGTCCAAGCTGTTGTTTTGCCTCTATCCATGTATTGACGCGGATTACTTGCTTAGGCAAAGGTCCCTGGTTGTACGGAGTATCAAATAAAATTACAGGAATGCCGCATTGTTCTGCAATGTCACAAGCGTTATCATATTTATCCTCAAAAAAAGCAGCGATATCAAAGGCTTTCACTGCTGCAATTTTATCGTGAGAACCAACAAGCTCAATATGATGGTAATGAATGCCATTTTTTTGAAACCATTGCTCTGTAATATCATATAAGTGCTTGCCGCGAGCGCTGATGTAAAAAAGCTCATATTCGTCCTTCCAGCTGTTGATAATCTCTAGAGCGTGCTGGGCGAGAGGCGCTTGCTCATAAATCACGGCCTCATACTGCTCCATCCATTGATCTATTTCTTCTTCTGTTGTGTCATATAAAGGGGCTAAATTGTACTGGGTAATCTCAGCAAGCGTCAGCTCCTTTTGAAATGACTGATTTAAATAAGGAATAAATGTGCTTGGGCACGTAACTGTTCCGTCGATGTCAATCCCGAGTCGTTTTTTCATAGTCGCTTCTGCACTCCTTTCTCCATCTATATTGTAACATATTACGTGTATTTTTCCTCGCGATGAAAACATTCGCATCAATATTTTGAAGGCGTTGAATCATACTATAAATGCTCCTTGATTTAAGGAAAGCGAGGGAATAACATGGCCGATGATCGAAATCGCTCGTATGACAATGAGAGCTACGTGCGATCAATAAGAGAAACAGACAGTGAACCTGATTTTATGGAGGAAACATCGTCAGAAATCGCTGAACCGATTCGTCATTACGATCGAAGTGATGAAAGAGAAGGAGCAGGAGGCGCAGGATTTGGCTGGACAGCACTCGCCCTTTCGCTTCTTTCCCTGTTTATGATGCCGATTATTTTAGGAGCAGCAGGAATTATTGTCGGCTTTATTGCACGCCGACGCGGCGCAAGAACTTTAGGGGCTTGGGCGATCGGGATCGGCATTGTGTCGATAATCGTAAAGCTGTTTATTTTGCCGTTTTATTACTGAATAAAAAGCTTGACGCATCATGCGTCAAGCTTTTTGTGATTGTTTTTGCTTGGCGAAATATTCCTCAGCCAGTTTATCCACTTCTTTTTTCAATTCGTCAACCATTGTTTCTTCTGGAACTTTCCTTACAATTTTTCCATGGCGGAAAAGAAGGCCTTCTCCCCGCGCGCCAGCAATGCCGATATCAGCTTCTCGCGCTTCGCCAGGACCGTTGACGGCGCAACCGAGCACTGCGACTTTAATAGGGGCTTTGATTTTGGCGATATAGTCCTCAATTTCATTGGCAATGCTAATTAAATCAATCTCAATGCGGCCGCATGTAGGACAAGAAATCAGCGTAGCCGCATTGGAGGCAAGGCCAAAGGTTTTTAATAGTTCTCTTGCAACCTTAACTTCTTCGACTGGATCGGCGCTGAGTGAAATACGGATCGTATTTCCGATGCCTTTGCTTAAAATGGCGCCAAGTCCAGCTGCGCTTTTAACGGTTCCTGCAAATAATGTTCCTGACTCGGTAATGCCAAGGTGAAGTGGATAATCAAATGAGCGTGCAGCTTTTTCATATGCTTCGATCGCGAGACGAACATCGGATGCTTTTAGCGAGACGATAATATCGTGAAAATTCAGCTCCTCTAAAATTCGAATATGATGCAACGCGCTTTCCACCATACCATCCGCTGTTGGGTATCCATATTTTTCTAATATCCGTTTTTCTAAGGACCCGGCATTAACGCCAATTCGAATAGGAACTCCCCGTTCTTTTGCCGCTTTCACGACCGCTTCCACTTTCTCGCGGCGTCCAATGTTTCCTGGATTAATACGAATTTTGTCTGCTCCACCCTCAATGGCTTTTAGCGCTAGCTTATAATCGAAATGGATATCTACAACAAGAGGAATATTAATTCGTTTTTTTATTTCAGGGATAGCATTGGCTGCTCGTTCATCAGGGCAAGCTACGCGAACAATTTGACATCCCGCTTCTTCCAGCCGTTTAATCTCAGCAACCGTTGCCTCCACATCATGTGTTTTTGTCGTCGTCATGCTTTGAATAACAACTTCATTGCTTCCACCGATCGTCAGGTTTCCGACGCGAACAGGCCGGGTTTTTGAACGATGAATTATTTCATTCACGAAACATTCGCTCCTTTTAAGAAACAAGTTCATGTCAACTTCTCAATTATTGTAACAGTGTTGGTCAACGGTTGACAAGAAATTCAGTTCTTTTTATTTATAGATGGGAAACTTATACGCTTTGCCAATTTGAATAGAGGTTGCTTTTATGCCCGGGTTGAGTGCTTCAAAATCTTCAATAATCTCTTCAATCGAAACCGGCAGCGATTGGCCTTGTTCGCGTTCCATAATCGAAAGCAGAGTGTCTCCCGCTTGTACTTTGATGACCCGATAGCTGCTTGATGCAGCTGTTTCTGTTTTAGCAGAAGGTGCATGGGCCACTTTTTGTTCGGAAACGGGCAATGTTCCTTTTGTGACGTCATGATAAATAATATAAATCGCTAGACAAACGGCGCATACCTTCATTAGTTTCCTCATCGCGGCTTTCTGTCCTCCTAATGATGATCACAACCAAAAGCACAAGTGAATCTTCTTTAGATGAATGGCTCCTTCTCCGTTTCTCTTCTTATTTCTTCCATCAACGAACAAATTGCCGTTATTAACTATGTATGCTTGTCCTTTATAAATATGCCTCTTTTCGATTAAAAAGCCCATAGCCAACGATTCAGAGCGAAGTCTTCCATGTAGGTAGGAGAGACTCGTAAAGAGCAAGTTGAAAGATTGTTTCAGATTTTGTTTTATTTTCTGTCCGTTCTAGAGTTTTGTAAAAAAAGGAAATCATCTTTACTGAAACTTAACATTTCATTAATAAAAGCCTAAAACTTGTTCGATACAATGGCTTTGTAAATCAGATACAGAAAAAATATGGAGGGTAAAATGATGCTGAAAAGAAATCTAAAGCTAGCGATGGCAGCACTATTCATCACGGGGGCACTTACTGGATGTGGGAATTCTGATAACAACGATCAAACATCAGGAGCAACGAACGATCAAGGCAACGAAGGAAACACATCTTATTCCGGAACGGTGACATTAGCCGGTTCTACAGCGCTTCAGCCGCTTGCTGAAGAAGCAGCAACTGAGTTCATGCAAAAATATCCAGATGTTTCGATTACCGTGCAAGGTGGAGGAAGCGGTACGGGTGTCAACCAAGTAGCAGCTGGTGCTGTTCAAATCGGTAACTCAGATGTTCCATCAGCAGAAAAAATTGAAGACCAATCAAAAGCAGGAGAATTAATTGACACTAAAGTAGCAGGCATTGCCTTTTCTTTAGTTGTAAATAAAGATGTAAAGGTCGAATCATTAACTGTTCAGCAAATTCAAGATATTTTTTCTGGTAAGGTGAAAAATTGGAAAGAAGTTGGTGGAAACGACGAGAAAATCAATGTCATTAACCGCCCGGCTTCTTCAGGAACACGCGCAACATTTGAAAAAACGATCATGAAAGACGTATCCATTGATGAAAGCATTGGAACCGTTCAGGATTCTAATGGCGCAGTAGAGCAAGCGATTCAAACGACGCCAGGATCCGTTAGTTATGTAGCCATGTCGTACCTTGTAGGAGATAAAGCGAACGCTTTAACAACGCTAAAAATTGATGGTGCTGAACCAACGATTGAAAATATTAAAGCGCAAAAATATCCGTTCTGGTCTTATGAGTACATGGTCACAAAAGGGGAACCGAAAGACGCTGTAAAAGGATTTATCGACTTTATTAAAGGTGAAGAGTTTGCGGCAAAGGTAAAAGAAATGGGATATATTCCGATGTCGGAATTAGAATAATGTGATCATTCGTGGTGTTATATAGATTACGATGAATCCATATTGATCACCAAATGAATCAAGTTTCATCCGGTTTCGATGAACGGGCGACCGAACCCATCGCTTATCGATCCATGAATGGATCGATAAGCGACTGGTTGTTTGGCGCTCCGTCACGCTTTGGCATGACCGAGGAAGCCATCGGCTTGTCTCTGAGCATTGATCAGGGTTTTTTACAGATATCAATCGTTCCATCTGTCCGTTGTATGAATACAGTACAAAGAGAACAACATGAATCGATTATTTGGCACCATGAGTTGAGATCGATTGGGCTGGCTGTCCTTAAGTCAGTCCTATTCGTTTGAATGAATAGGGAAGGTGAAGATCTGGTGAAGGGGAAAAAACCAATTAATTATTGGAAAAGCGAGTATATTGGTAGATCATTAGTGACGGTGTGCGGATTTTTTATTGTGCTTGTGACTCTTGCCATTATCATCTTTATTTGCAGCAAAGGAATTCAGTCCTTTACACAAAGCCATATTCCACTTGGAGAAATGCTCTTTTCGAAACAATGGGCTCCAAACCAATCAGAACCTAAATATGGCGCCGTCATTTTCATTGTTGGCTCAACCCTTGTATCGGTTGGCGCTGTTGTTCTAAGCACACCGATCGCTCTTGCTTTAGCTGTATTTATTAACTATATTTCTCCTTGGTTCGGTACAAGGGTATTAAAGCCGGTGTTAGAGCTGCTTGTAGGGATTCCCTCAGTCGTTTACGGATTTTTAGGAGTAACGATTCTTGTACCGTTGTTTCGCGAGTGGTGGGGAGGAGTTGGATTCAGCTTAATAGCAGGTATGATCGTTTTAAGTATTATGATTTTACCAACCATCGCAAGCATCGCTTCCGATGCGATCGGCGCGGTTCCTCGTGCTTATTTAGAAGCATCGTACGGATTAGGTTCGACACGCTGGCAGGCGATTAGCCGCGTCATTGTTCCAGCAGCGCGCAAAGGAATTTTGACAGGAATTGTACTAGGTTTAGCCCGTGCTTTTGGTGAGGCGTTGGCTGTTCAAATGGTGATCGGAAACACCGTGAAGCTGCCTTCTGGATTGTATAGTCCAACTGCGACATTAACAGGTATTTTGACAATGGATATGTCCAACACGTTAAATGGAACAGCCTGGAATAATGCACTGTGGACATTAGCCATGATTTTGCTGCTGATTTCTTTCTTGTTCATTTTATTGATTCGAGCAATTGGACAAAGAGGTGAAAAATAACATGAAGGCGAGAACGGTTGACACCATTTGGACAGGGGTTTTATACGTGCTTTCGTTTATGGTTGTTGGATTGTTAGGTTATTTTGTCATCACCATTCTCATCAAAGGATGGGGATTTTGGGATCTAGATTTCCTTTCCGGTCTCCCGAGCAATACAAAAGAAGGGGGAGGCATAGGTCCTCAATTATTTAATTCGCTGTACATGCTTGTGTTGACATTGCTCATTTCTGTGCCGCTTGGATTGGGAGCTGGCATTTACTTAGCGGAATATGCAAAGCAAGGGAGGCTGTTAAGCTTTATTCGCTTATGCATTGAAACAATGGCTTCTCTCCCTTCGATTGTTGTCGGTTTGTTCGGGCTTTTAGTATTTGTGACATTGACTGGCTGGGGGTATACGTTAATCGGCGGCGCTTTAGCGATTACGATTTTAAACCTTCCAGGATTAACGAGAGTATGCGAAACAGCGATTTTAGATGTTCCACACAGTGTAAAGGAAGCTAGCCTTGGGCTAGGAGCGACGAAATGGCAGACATTAGTCAAAGTGACGATTCCGGCAGCGCTTCCGCAAATTATTACGGGAGTGATTTTAGCAGCAGGAAGAATTTTTGGTGAAGCGGCAGCTCTTATTTATACGGCAGGATTAACCACTCCATTGCTGAACGCTTCAGCTGATCTGTCAAGTAAGATGCATCCGCTAAATATTTTTCGTCCTGCTGAAACATTGACTGTTCACATTTGGAAATTAAATTCGGAAGGAATTGTTCCTGACGCCAAGCTCATTGCAGCGAAATCAGCTGCCGTTTTAATGATTATGGTTCTGCTATTTAATATTGGAGCTCGTTTTGTCTCCGTGCTATTGCAGCGCTATTTCACTGGAAATAAACGCACGAATAAGCGAAAAATGAAAATAGCGTCTTAGAAAATACGAACTTTTCTCGAGATCATTCCCTTCTAGTAGACAGAAAAAGTCCCATGAGTCTGTCTATTAATGGAGGGAATTTTTTATGGAAACGATGTGTCAAAAGCATTGAAAATGGTTAACGACAATGAGGATATTTGGCGGGAATAGAAGAACTAGAAATAGCTTGGGAAATTTCGTTCATCTAAAAATAAGAAAAGAGGAGAGGGAATAAAAAACGATAATAAAGTTACAACATGAGGCTCAACTATATGATGTGCTCTCCGCTGAAAAATGATCACATATTTGGATATTTTTTGTGATCTCTTTATAGAGCACTAAATGCATTGATAAACGAAAGAAAATATGATAAATTAATATAGAAACACACTTTTTTATTATTTTTTACAATAATATCCCTATTATAATTTTATAACAAAAAACTCCCTTAGTCAACCCCTGTTTTCATTATTTTTTAAAGGAGTGCTTGGTATGAATACAGAACTTCAGCAGGAGCAAAAACGATTGGACAGCGTGATGGAGACAATTGCGGAGCAAATCGTCACGCTGGAAAATGAAACATTCCGTCGTCGTGAAGAAGTGATTGAGTTCCGCAAACATTTTTGGGATGATGTCAAGGTGAATACCGATACGTTCGATGATTTCCTTGAAACCATCATTGCCTTAAGACAACAGGCGCAGAATCTGTCTGTGAGCCAAAGCACTCACAGACAGGCGTTCAAGAGATTGATCGCGCTGCGCCGCATGCAGGAGGTGCCTTATTTCGGTCGAATCGATTTCGCTGAAGAAGGAACTTCTGCTGCTGAACGAATTTATATTGGCATCTCTACGCTCATAGATACAAGTGGAGAGAATATTCTCATCTACGACTGGAGGGCGCCGATCTCGAGTATCTACTACGATTATCCGCCCGGTCCAGCTGAATACACGACACCTGAAGGTAAAGTCCGTGGCATGCTGGAGAAAAAGTGGCAATATCTCATTCGTGGCGGTGTGATCCAATCGATGTTTGATACGAGCCTCACGATTGGGGATGAGATTTTACAGCAGGTGCTTGGCAAAGTGACAGATAAACATATGCATAACATCGTGGCCACTATTCAAAAGGAACAAAACCGAATCATTCGGCATGACCGCGGGAGATTGCTCATTGTGCAAGGTCCCGCTGGCAGCGGCAAGACATCAGCTGCCCTTCAGCGAATCGCTTACTTGCTCTACAAATATCGGGATAAGTTAAAAGCCGACCAAATCATTTTATTTTCCCCTAATTTAATGTTTAGTAGCTATGTAGCCAATGTGTTGCCTGAACTTGGCGAAGAGAATATGCATCAGGTTACATTTCAGGAATACTTAGATCATCGGCTGAGTCATGAATTTCAAGTCGAGGACCCATACGGACAGTTGGAGTATGTGTTAACGGCAACGGATGATCCTTCATACCGGACTAGGGCTGCAAGCATCCGCTTCAAGGCCTCGGCCCGTTTTTTTGAAACGATCAAGGCCTACCGGCAGTCACTTGAATTATCCGGCATGCTCTTTAAAGATATTCGGTTTAGAGGAAAAGCCATTGTCACCGCCCAACAAATTGCCGAAAGATTTTATAGCAGCGACACTTCGCTCCGTTTTCACAATAGAATCGAAAAGTTGGTCGCTTGGCTAAACAAGCAAATCGATAAAGCTGAGAAGCTTGAACGGACTAAGCCATGGGTGCAGGAAGAAATCGAATTGCTTAGCAACGAGGATTACCATAAAGCTCATACTCTCTTACGAAAAAAGCACGGCTTTAAAGGAGAAGAGTTGGCCAATTATGAAATGGAAGTCGAAGCGCTAGGTCAATTGATCGTTCACAAGAAGCTTAAGCCGTTACGCAAGCGAATCCGGGCGCTTCGCTTTATCGACATAAAAGGGTTATATAAGCAACTTTTCATCGTTCCAGCGAGAATCAAGCAGTGGATGGAGGGGGAAACGCCAGAGGAGTGGGAGAATATGTGCCGATTGACGGTGAGCATGCTTGACGAAGGCAAATTGTTTTACGAAGATGCGACGCCGTTTTTATTTTTGAAAGAGCTGATTCAAGGATTTCAAACGAATATCTCGATTAAACACCTACTTATTGACGAAGCGCAGGATTACTCTCCTTTTCAATTTGAGTTTTTGAAATGCTTGTTTCCAGCAGCCAGGATGACCGTGCTCGGCGACTTTAACCAGGCAATTTTCGCCCATGCCAGCGAAACTGTCGACTTTTCCACGCTTACCAGCTTATACGGGCCAGATGAAACAGATGGGATCACTTTGGCGCGCAGTTACAGAGCCACAAGACCGCTCGTCGAATTTACGCGCGGACTCGTGTCTGATGGCGGACGAATTGTTGCTTTTGAACGCGACGGAGATAAGCCGGTATTGACGCAATTGTCCAATCATACCGAATTGCATCGCTCGATTGCTTCTAAAGTCGCGGACTTGCGGAAACGGGGATACAATACGATCGCGATCATATGCAAATCCGCCGCGGAAAGCAATGCCGCATATAACGCATTGAAAAGCGTGGAAGAAATAAAACTTGTAAAGCGCAGCTCGACTGAATATGAACAAGGTGTTGTGGTCATACCAGCGTATTTGGCCAAGGGAATCGAATTTGATGCCGTCATCATTTATAACGCATCGGCCGAAGTATATGGAGATGAGAGCCTGCGCCGATTGTTCTACACTGCCTGTACCCGGGCTATGCATGACTTGCAGCTTTATAGTGTGGGTGAACCGAGCCCTTTTTTGCGCCACATTAAGCAGGGGAGCTTGCTGCTAACCCCGAGTTCGCACGGGATAAATATACGGCTTTAACATCATCGACCGAGGAGTCTCCCGCCTCTTAACGGAGGGGAGATGGGGGAGGTTCATTCAGGTGTTTTATACTCAATCGAATCATCGAAATCGAAAATGAAACAGCTTGAGTCCTTATGAATACAGGGACTCAGGCTGCTTCATATGCGCTTTTTCCCTGCCTGCTTGATAGGGAGCGCTTCGTATATTGAGGTAAACCTAGTTTAGTCATGAGCTTTAGGAGAAGGAATTTCCCTAATGGCTAAAAATAATACGGTAATGGATACGAACCAATGGAGAAATGGTGCATATGGAACCGCTGTGTGCATCATTTCCATAATGGCAAAAAAGATGGTGGATAAAGTTATGGAATACGCAGACATCACCCATGTGTGACGATACGAGATCTTTTTATCAAGCGTGCCTTTTAAAATAAGTCCGATAAAGGCAAGAACACATACACCGATGAACTTGCTCGCACTTGTAAAAATATAAAGGAACAAAAACGCCAGCGGAATCAGTACAGGAAGCAATGATTGAACCGTTTGAATAAATGAGTGTACATCCTGATCTGTCAGCTTGGTATCTTGAGGAAACATGGAATAGTTATAAGATTGTAATTGACTATTTGTCACAAGCACGGCTTCATGCTTTAAAAGTCCAATCGCTGTTCCTAGGCGCTCCACTTCTTCTTTTGTCATTTTTCCCGTGCTGTCAAACACAATGGTTAAACCTTGTTCATTCATGACGATCGGCTCGCTGGCTGACGAATGTAGGGAACCATTTTCGATGGTAAAAGACGGAATGTCGTTTTGTAGCAAACCGCCAGTGTAACGCGTGCCTTCAATAAAGCTTGTTGTAAAATAATAAGTAGTAGGTAGTGATGTAATCAATGACAAGAGGAAGATATATAAAATGGATCTTCCAATTTTTTGAAAACGAAATCGAGCGATATCTTTTGGCGAATACAAACTTTTCCATAGCTGCATGAATAGATTCATCCGTTACACATCCTTCCCTTGCTTCCATGCTCATTGTATATTGTTCAGCCAGAGAATTCAACTAGTGCTGTAAAATGAAAAGAATCCCTTATGTGCTAAAAAGGGATTCTTTTACTTGATGAGTCAATAAGTGCGATATAAAGACCATCTATTTCATCGGTTGTTTAGCGCAACTGGACATGTGAGTGGCCTAGCAAACATGTACACAATTTGCTTTTCACCACTATCATGTGACGACACACTTGCAAATGAAAAAAGCTTGTTAATTTTTATCCCTAGCAGATACTTTAAACGTTTGAACGACTTGTTGCAGCTGTTTGACGAGATCATTTAACGAGCTAGAGGCATGCGAAACCTCGTCAACGGAAGCGCTTTGCTCCTGAACAATCGCAGCTGCATGCTCCATATTGGCCGCAATTTGTTGCGAAATAGAAGATACCTCTTCCATAGTCATGGACATTTGTTTTGTTTGCGAGCAGACATGATGGATCATCGCCGCTACTTCCTTTGATTCTCTCGACACATTTTCTACAGCATGAGCGATGTCTTTAAATGATGTATCGGTTTGATAAACGATTTCGATTCCTTCCTTGATCACTTCCGATCCTCGCGCCATGGAGTGAACGGTTTGGTTGACGCCATGCTGAATTTCTTCAATAATTTCCCGTATCTGCCTTGCCGCTTCACCACTTTGGGAAGCAAGGTTTCGAATCTCATGAGCGACAACGGAAAATCCTTTTCCATGCTCTCCTGCTCGTGCTGCTTCAATGGCTGCGTTTAAAGAAAGGAGATTCGTTTGATTGGCAATTTGGCTAATTAGATGGACGATCTGATCAATTCGTTTCGACTTTTCCCCCAGTATGTATACGGCATCAGCGGTTTCGCCAACGGTTTTTTGGATTAAACGCATTTGTTGAACAGCATGATCCACTAAGCGGTTTCCTGCATGGGCTTTATGTGTCGCTTCATTTGTCGACGCTTCAACGTCTTCCATGGAATGAAACGCTTGCTCCATTCCTTCGGCTATTTCATGAAAAAACTGTGTCGTTTCGATGGTGGAATGGGCTTGTTTTTCTGCGCCGCTAGCGATTTCTCCAAGCGCGCTTGAAATTTGTCCAAATGCGAGCCGCGATTCGTATGCAGCATGCTTTAATGTTTCAGACGAGTGAGAGACATGCTTAGAGCTTGTATCTAGATGCGCAATCAATGCGGTTAAGCTGTCGGCCATTTGATTAAAACCGGCTGCAAGTGCATGGATATCCTTACTCGCATGCCTTAATTGCAGACGTGTTTGCAGATTTCCTTTTCCCACTTGCTCCATAGCATGCTTTAATAAGGTGATCGGTTTAACCATCTTGCGTACGATCAGCCAGCCGATTAAGCTTGCAAGCAGGGCAATCAGCAATGAAATCACGATGCTTGTTTTTTGATAAGCAAAAACAGGCTGCAAATAATCCTGATCATTCAACGCTAATACATAGATATCACCGTTTAAGTCAACAGAAGAGGCGTAAGAGAGTGTCAGCCCTTGAATATGGAGAATTCCTTGTTTTTTTTCATATATGCTCCGAATCGATGACGGAGAAAGCGCGGGCAAGGAGCTATGAAACCCCGCCAATTTTTCTAACTTTCCCTCTTTTGTGATCACAAATTGCATGGGATTTGCTTGAAGAGATTGGAACTTATGTTTAGTTAATGTAAGTATGTATGATAGCTTTTTTTGAAAGTCTTCATTTGTGACAGTAGATTTTAGCATCGAAATTTTTTCGATCGTCACTTCTGTTGCCAGCTGCATTTGTTGTTCGACGGCTTGAGTAGTGATTTGTTTGTTTTTTTGATAGCTTGTATAAGCGATCAACATGGACGCAAGGCAGCTGGTTAGAATAATCAGCATCGTTAACATCGTTTGCAAACTCCATTTGCGAGAAAAGGAAAGACGAAAAAAAGGGAGAGAACGCATAGACTTCCCTTTTTGCTTTGTTGCATCTAGCAAAGAAGATAAGCGTGATAAAATTGCCCGTGCTTGCTTTGATTTGCTCATCATTTGCACTCCTCATTTCTGATACCATTTATGCCAAAATCCTACTTTCAATGTATTGAATGAAGTTTAAGCTTTTATTAAGAAAATGTATAAAAATTGTTAAGCTTATCAAACAAGCAAATAAATTGAAACATTGTGGCAATTTTGGTAAGCTAATTTTGAATGGACGAGGCTCTCGTTCAGTACATATGACAACAAAGGAGGAATTAAAATGGCTTTTGAATTACCTCAATTACCTTATGCTTATGACGCGCTTGAACCGCATATTGACAAGGAGACAATGAACATTCACCACACTAAACACCATAACACATATGTTACAAACCTAAATGCAGCGTTAGAAGGTCATGCAGATCTGCAAGGAAAAACGCTTGAGGAATTGCTTAGCAATTTAGAAGCGCTTCCAGAGAGCATTCGTACAGCTGTTCGCAATAATGGTGGTGGACATGCCAACCATAGCCTTTTCTGGACGATTCTTTCGCCAAATGGCGGCGGTGAGCCAACTGGTGAATTAGCGGATGCGATCAACAAAAAATTCGGCAGCTTTGCTGCGTTTAAAGAAGAATTTACAAAAGCCGCAACAACTCGCTTCGGTTCTGGATGGGCTTGGCTCGTTGTGAATAATGGCGAGCTTGAAGTGACAAGCACGCCAAACCAAGACAATCCGATTATGGAAGGAAAAACGCCAATTCTTGGCTTGGATGTTTGGGAGCATGCATACTACTTAAAATATCAAAACCGTCGTCCAGAATACATTTCTGCATTTTGGAATGTCGTAAATTGGGACGAGGTTACTAAACGTTATCAAGCTGCAAAATAAGAAATGAATGGAAAGGGACGGCCCCAATCAATCGCCGTCTCAAACAGGAGCCAAAGTCAATTTTGACTTTGGCTCCATTATTTTTAGCCGCCATTTGTTTCGGTTTTTTCTGTCTCAGACCGCTTTTTTAATATGGATGGACAGTCTAGGATGGCTTTGGATTCAGGGGCGTCTTTTTTATGTGCGGTGCATAGAACAGGCAGGAGATTGCCAAACTATCCTTTAAGATGAAAAGGGGAGTTAACCATGACTATGCTAAAAAAAATATTCGGCCATGAGCATATCAATCGCGATCTCATCTTGTTGCTATGCATCGGTGGCTTTTATTCATTAAGCATTGCACTTTCCAACACCTTTGTGAATGTATATTTATGGAAACAATCGGGAGAATTTCGGGATTTGGCGCTGTATAATTTGGCGATTGTAGTATTGCAGCCTTTGACGTTTGTTTTTGCCGGAAGACTTGCGAAAAAAGTCGATCGCATTATTGTTTTGCGTTTAGGCGTGTCATTTTTAGCGGCTTTTTTTATGAGTGTATTGCTTGTTGGACAGCGCGCCGATGATTATTTATTATTGCTTGGTTCGTTGCTTGGGATCGGCTATGGTTTTTATTGGCTGGCGTTTAATGTATTGACATTTGAAATCACAGAACCGAATACACGGGATTTTTTTAATGGCTTTCTAGGCATTTTAACGTCGGCCGCCGGGATGATCGGCCCTATCGCTGCAGGATATATCATTTCCATGCTTGTTAAGAAAGGATATACGCTCATTTTTTCCATCTCATTAGGGATGTTTTTAATTGCTGTAGTCCTCAGCTTTTTCCTTAAGAGGAGGCAGGCAGAAGGAAAATACGCTTTGCTGCGCATTATCAAAGAGAGGCAGAATAATAAAGAGTGGCGGTTGATTACAAACGCTCATTTTTTTCAAGGATTAAGAGAAGGGATTTTTGTTTTTATTATTTCTGTCTTTGTGTATGTTGCCACCGATAGCGAATGGGCGCTTGGAAAATTTGGTTTTGTGAATTCGCTGACATCCTTTGTGGCGTACTATGTTGCCTCTAGACTGATTAAGCCATCTTATCGAAAACTGGCGATTTTATGCGGCGGTTTATTGCTGTACGCGGCGATTTTCTTAATTGTTTTCGATCCCTCCTATATGCGTTTGATGCTGTATGCTGTTGCGATTGCGATCGCTTATCCGATCCTGCTCGTGCCGTATTCATCGTTGACATTTGATGTGATTGGCAAGAGCTGGGGATCAGCGGATCGAAGAATTGAATATATCGTCGTTCGCGAGCTGTTTTTAAATGCTGGACGCATTGTCTCCATTCTCGCCTTTTTATTCACCATTACCTTTTTCAACGAAAAAAGCGGCATTTCTGTACTGATGATGGTGCTAGGAGCGGGGCACACGATGATTTATTGGTTTATCCGCCCGATCGAGGTTTCAAGAAAACAGCAGCGGGAAGGGGATGAAGCTGTTCTCCGCCGCACTTTTACGAACAAAGAAGGAGGCTCTCCTGCATAGGGCCTCTTTCTTTATGACGATTTTCTAGAAAAATGCCGCCGTTTCTTTTACAATAAGAAATGGAATCGTTAAAAAGCAGGAGGGTGTCATTTTGAAAAAAAAGAAAAGGGCGCAAGTACCATTTCGGTTAAATATATTATTTTTTCTCGTGTTTATGCTGTTTTCAGCCCTGATTTTACGGCTTGGGGTTGTACAAATCGTGTATGGCGAGCAATATCGAAAAGAAGTCGAACGGACGGAAAATGTGACAGTGAGCACACCGGTGCCGCGCGGCAAAATTTATGATCGCTATCATCGTGTGATTGTTGATAACATCCCGCTGAATGCAATTACGTATACTCGTACGAAAACGACGACTCCAGAAGATACGCTAAAAATTGCCCAGCGATTGGCTCAATACATTGATAAGCCTGTAGATAAAGTAACCGAACGCGATATGAAGGATTATTGGATTTTAACAAGAGAAGAAAAGGCGGCTAAAAAGGTCAGCGAAGCAGAAAAAAAAGCGCTGCAAAAAAAGGGGCTATCTGATAAAGAGCTGGACAAGAAGGTGTACGAATTAACACTTGAACGAATTACAGCTGATGATCTAAAAGAAATCAAGCCTGAAGAAATGAAAGTGCTCGCTATTAAGCGATCGCTTGATAGCGGCTATGCGCTAACGCCGCAAATTGTGAAAAATAAAAATGTAACAAATGAAGAATACGCGGTGGTCAGCGAACATTTAGAAGAGCTGCCAGGAGTGAATACGACAACAGATTGGGAGCGCCATTATGTATATGGCAACACGTTCCGCTCTGTACTGGGCAGCGTCACAAGCGATGAGGACGGTGTTCCGCTGGAGAAGCTCGACTACTTTTTGGCGCGCGATTACAGCCGCAACGACCGCGTGGGTAAAAGCTATTTAGAGGCGCAATATGAAGATGTGCTTCACGGCAAAAAAGCGAAAATAAAAAATATAACCGATAAATCAGGAAATGTCATTGAGACGCAACAAGTGTATGAAGGAGAACGGGGCAAGGATCTCGTGCTCACCATTGATATGGAACTGCAGCAGCGCGTCGAGCAGATTATTCAAGAAGAGCTGCTTGCTACGAAACGGAAAGGGCATGCGCCGTTATTGGACAGGGCTTTTGTCGTGATGATGAACCCGAAAACAGGGGAAGTGCTGTCAATGGCGGGAAAAAGATTAGTCAAAACGGACAGCGGCAAAACGGAAATACAGGATTATGCCCTTGGAACGATTACGTCTGCTTATGCAATGGGGTCGGCTGTTAAGGGAGCCACTGTATTAACCGGCTTTCAAACAGGTGTGCTTCATAATAATACGTACTTGGTCGACGAACCGTTATACATTAAAGGAACAAAGCCGAAAAAATCGTGGAAGACGATGGGAAGCATCAATGAATTAACGGCGCTTAAACAATCGTCGAACGTGTATATGTTTAAAACCGCGATCGCAATCGGTCGCGGCACTTATCGTCCGCATGGTCCGCTCAGCATCGATCCGGATGCTTTTACGACGATCCGGCGTTATTTTAGCCAATTTGGACTCGGCGTCAAAACCGGCATCGATCTGCCGAATGAAATTATTGGGTTTCAAGGACCAATCAAAATGCCGGGGCTGCTTCTTGACTTAGCGATCGGCCAGTACGATATGTATACGCCGATGCAAATGGCGCAATATGTTTCAACGATTGCCAATGGCGGCTATCGTATGAAGCCGCAAATTGTCAAAGAAATCCGCGAGCCGAATAACGATGACAAAGAGCTAGGGCCGGTGATCCGCGATTTTCAGCCGACGGTGCTGAACCGGGTCGATATGAAGACAGCCTATATCGACCGGGTGAAGGAAGGCTTTCGCCGCGTTATGCAAGAGCCGGGGGGAACAGCATATGCGTATTTCGCCGACGCTCCATACAAGCCGGCCGGAAAGACAGGAACAGCGGAAGCATTTTATGACGGTCCGATTCAAAGCAAAAAAAATGATCCAACCTATAATTTAACATTAGTCGGTTATGCTCCCTACAATGCCCCTGAAGTGTCGTTTGCCGTTGTCGTGCCATGGGCGACACAAGGAGACAGTGACGGCATTAATAACCGAATCGGCCGCCGAATTTTAGATGCGTACTTTGAATTGAAAAAGGAACGGCCGCAGCAAGGGACACAGCAAACGCAACAAGACGAAACGCAGACAGATTCGCAAGCAACCAATCAATAAGAGTCACTGCGTTCATTGATGAGAAAATGATGTCATTCGACATGTTACATTTACGTAGGGATGAGGCTAAACAACGTTATTTCGCCGACCATTCAATGAATGTAAAATGACGGTGCTGGGCGTTTTCCGTCAAAAGCACAGATGTAAAGGCAAACACCAGCTGAAAAGCTAGAACCATTTTGAAGAGGCACTCATTATTGAGTGTCTTTTTGCTTTACAAAAGCTTAACAATCTCTTAAAACCAAGTTAAAAGTCTTATAGTACTCTTTAGGTGTTACAAAAAGCGAAATCACGTGTTTTGACGAAGAAAAATCGCTGTTCTATGCTTATGATCAATAGGATGATAATAAATGAAAGACAATATCGATGAATATCGTTGGCTTCTGATGCTTATATGGATGGAGGAAGAGAACCCAATGGAATTGACAATGATCAAGACAAAAGCGGAAAACGGGGCAATTTCGAAACCGGCAGAGAAAGATAAAGAGATTGTTTATCGTACAAGTGAATTAAATTTGTGGTATGGTGAGCATCATGCTTTAAAGAATATTCATCTGGATATTTATGAAAATGAAGTGACGGCGATCATTGGTCCTTCCGGATGCGGAAAATCGACCTATATTAAAACATTAAATCGAATGATCGAACTAGTTCCGAATGTGCGCACATCTGGAGAGATTGTTTATCGCAGCCGCAATATTTTCGATCAATCATATCGGGTGGAAGAACTGCGTACACAAGTCGGAATGGTTTTCCAAAAGCCTAATCCATTTCCTAAATCCGTCTATGATAATGTCGCTTATGGTCCACGCATTCATGGGATTCGCGACAAACGAACACTTGATGAGATTGTGGAAAAAAGCTTGCGCGGTGCGGCCCTTTGGGACGAAGTGAAGGATCGCCTTTATGATAATGCCGGCGGATTATCGGGAGGACAGCAACAGCGTTTATGCATTGCCCGCTGTCTCGCCATTGAACCGGATGTGATTTTAATGGACGAACCGACATCCGCTTTAGATCCGATTTCTACATTAAGAATAGAAGAGCTGATTCAAAGGCTTAAAGAGAACTATAGCATTATTATCGTTACACATAATATGCAGCAGGCCGCGCGTATTTCTGATAAAACAGCCTTTTTCTTAAATGGTGAAGTGGTCGAATATGATGACACAGACCGTTTATTTTCCAATCCTTCGGACAAGCGCACCGAGGACTATATTACCGGAAGATTCGGCTAAACGAAAGGTGGAACCAATATGCCGGCCAGAGAAAAATTCGACTATGATTTAAAAACATTACAGCAAAAGCTGCTGGAACTTGGCAGCTTAACCGAAACAGCGTTAAATTATTCCATTCAGGCATTTCAACACAAAAATATTGAACTAGCATTGCAAATTATTGACAACGACAGTCAAATTGACACTTTGGAAGAAGAAATCAACGATTTTGCTATTTTGCTCATTGCGAAACAACAACCGGTAGCCATTGATTTGCGGAGAATTGTCATTGCGATTAAAATTGCAACAGATATTGAACGCATTGCTGATTTTGCTGTTGATATTGCGAAAGCGGCGATTCGAATGGGCGACCGTCCATTTGCGCTGGAAATGGAAAAAATCATGCAAATGCACCGTGTTGCGCTAGAAATGGTGTCCATTGGTTTAAAAGCATATTACGAAGAAGATGTGGTATTGGCTCGGAAAATTGCAGAAATGGACGATGAAGTAGATGAGTTATATGGACAAATCATGAGGGAACTGCTGCGATTGAACGCCACCAATCAAGAAAATGCTTTGCAAATTAACCAATTTTCCTTGATTGCCCGCTATATTGAACGTATCGCCGATCATGCGACTAATTTAGGAGAGCATGTCGTCTATCTCGTAAAAGGAAAGCATTACGATTTAAATGGATAAATGTAAAAAGGTGGCCCTTTAAGGGGTCACCTTTTTGAATGGGTAATCATGCGAGCGATTTCCTCATATTTCATATCACTGCGTATTTCATATGTGCCGGGACGAATTTGTCCAGTGAGTTGATGGGCGTTTAAATAGTTGGTCAAAGCCTGATCGTCAGAGATAATTTTCGCTTCTTCTAGTTCTTTAGCAAATTTTGTGGGAACATCTCCTTTGTTAATAACAAGCCGATAAATACGAATGGTTGCTGGCGGTGCCGTTGTCGTTGTCTGTGGAGAAGCAGCCTGCGCCTTCGTTTCCGCTGCTTTTTTTAGCGCTTGATATTCTGTTTTTGCCAAAACGACCAACTCGTTTTTTTGCAAATAGGCATCAAGCTGCGCTTTCGTTGATTTAACTGGCTGCTGATAATAAATAATGCCAATGATGGAGGTTGACAATAACATTCCGAGCGCAAATCCGCGAATCGCTTCTCTGTTCATCGAGCAATCCCCCGCAAAATCATGCGCACCTCTTCAGCCGTTAGCGATGTTTCCCGGGCAATTTGCTCCGCTGAAAGACCTTTTTTATAAAGAGCCCATACACGGGCATATGATGATGCGAGAGGTGAATCGTCTTTTATTTTTTCTGTTAATGAAAAAGGCTTTTCTTCATTTATTAATAATTCTTCCTCCAATATCTTCAGCCGTTTTTTGAGTTGATACGTTTCTTGAGCCAATGAAAGCGTTAAATGATCTATTTGCTCTTCTAAGCTTTTCATTTGATCTTTTCCGAAAAAAGACGCAGCCAAAAGAAGAAGGGAAATGATTACAAATCCAATTAACGTATATTCCATCATTTTCTATCACCCCACTTCACTATACCATAAATAAATGCATAAAATCGATAAGATTATTGTAAGTAAGGAGAGAAGGAGTTAAAATAAAAATAAAAAATATTGAAAGAATATTCCGTAAAAAAGGTGGGGAGGTGAAAAAATCATGAAAGGTGTGATTATGGCTGGGGGAAAAGGGACGCGTTTGCGACCGCTGACGTGCAACATTCCAAAGCCAATGGTCCCACTTGTTGGAAAACCAGTGCTTGAATACACCATTGAGTGGCTTAAGCGGTTTGAGATTACTGATATTGCGATGACCATTCAATATTTAGGGGGAGTGATTAAACAGCATTTTCAAGACGGCGGCCGATTTGGAGTGAATATTGACTATTTTGAAGAACATGAGCCGCTTGGCACAGCAGGAAGCATAAAAAACGCCGCTTCTTTTATTGATGACACGTTTATTGTTGTCAGTGGAGATGCGCTAACCGATATCGACTTGTTTGAAGCGGTGGAATTTCATCGCCAGCGAGGCGCTTTAGCCACGATCGTTATGTCGCAGGAGCGGCAGCCGCTTAATTACGGAGGAATTATCGTCTCACGTGAAGGGCGGGTCAAGCAGCTGATTGAAAAGCCAAAATGGAACCAAGTATATACCGATTTTGTCAACACGGGTATTTATATTTTTGAACCGGAAATTTTAGAGTATATTATTGAAAATGAAAAGTGCGATTTCAGCAATGATGTTTTCCCTTTTTTATTAAAAAAGGATGTGCCTTTATATGCTTTTTTGGCTAAAGGCTATTGGCTCGATATCGGCACCATTCAGCAATATCAAAAAGCGCACATAGACATTTTAAATAAACATGTGCAAGTGTCGATCAATGGCAAGGAGCTGTTTCCCCATGTTTGGGTCGGATCCGATGTGAAAATCGAGGATGGTGCGGTTATTGTCGGTCCATCATTTATAGGCAATGGAGCGTTTATTCGCCAAAATGTCAAAATCGATGCCCATTCTGTCATTGGACCCAATGTGCAAATCGGCGAGCATGCTTCCGTGAAACGAAGTATCATTTGGGAGAGAAGCTATATCGGAAAGCATTGCGAATTGCGTGGCAGTATTTTAGCAGATGGCACCTATTTAGGCAACAACGTGGAACTGCTTGAACAATCCGTAATCGGTAGCCGCTGCACTCTTCAACCGCGGGTGCAGGTAAAGCCCAATATGAAAATTTGGCCGGAAAAAACGATTGCGGAAGGAACAGTGATTCATTCTTCCGTGTTTTGGGGAAAGCAACAACAAAAATCCTTGTTTGGAACACGCGGGATTGCCGGTATTGCTAATGTAGAAATGACGCCTGAATATGCTTCGAGGCTAGCTGCTGCTTATGGAAGTACGCTTCAGGTTCATCATCATGTAATGGTTGCAGGGGATGGACACCCATTTACGAACCTCATTAAACAAGCGTTTATTCATGGACTGCACGCATCAGGAGTGGTTACAGCGGAATGTCTAGAAAGTGTTACTGCGCCGATTGTGCGTCACCAGCTTCGTCGATCTTCTTATGATGGCGGCGTCTATATTTTCCTTGATGAAAAAGATCGAAGCATCTACATTGATTTGTATGACAAGCACGGCTATCCGATTAATTATTTACAAGAAAAAGAAATTGAACGTACGTTCGTTCAAGAGCAAATCCGCCGTGTGTCGATGGAACAAATAGGTTTTTCTAATACTCATCTACAGCCAAGCGCCTCTTACATTCAAGAAATGCAGCAACAAATCCATTTGCCTCTTCGTGGCTGCAAAGCAATTCTTGCCTCAGAATCACATGTCCATCATCTTGCAAACAAACTGCTTCATGGCCAGCCATGCGAAATTGAAATGCTGAAAAGCGCTGATTTTCGCGATATTGCCGATTATATAAAAACAGGAGACGCGTTATTTGCTTTAATCACAGGAAGGGATGGCGAGCAATTTTGGATTATGGACGAAAGCGGAACGATAGTGACTGAAGAACAACTGCTATCGTTATATACGATCACCTCGTTATGGTTTCAGCCAGAATGTCCTGTTTTGGTTCCAAGCTATGCGCCATCTGCGCTAGAGACCGTGGCTAGACAAATGAATGGGCAAATCAAAAAAATCAAAGGGGCACGAAAAGAGATGCTCAAAGAATGGCAGCAACCGTTTCATTTTTGTTATGATGCCATTTATGCGTTTGTCCAGCTCCTTCAGCTGCTAGCTGCCGAGGGACGTCCATTATCTGAAATTACCGCTTCCACCCCACGCATGCATTGGCTTAGAGAATATGTGTTCTGTCCTTGGAACGCCCGGGCGATTGTATTGCGTCGACTGATGGAGGATGAGGACGAAACGATTGTCGATGTCAATGACGGAATTAAATTATATCATCCTGATGGCGGCTGGACGTTTATTTTACCGGAGCTGGATCAGCCGATGTTTACCATTTATTCTGAAGCCCTGGATGTTCAAAGAGCACGTGAAACGATGATTTATTATATAAAAAAAATTCGCCAGTATCAAAATGCATAAATTAAATATGGAAATTGCCGCAAAAAAGTGCTATCATAGAAAAGTCTGATTATAAGTTTATAAAGTTTGGAGGGAAATGATCATGCGCGTAAATATTACATTGGCTTGCACAGAATGCGGCGAACGTAACTATATTTCAACAAAAAATAAACGCAACAATCCAGATCGTGTAGAGTTAAAAAAATATTGTCCAAGAGACAAAAAAGCGACCCTTCATCGCGAAACAAAGTAAGCAGTAGGAAACGTTTTCCTGCTGCTTTTTTATCATCTCAAATGAGAAATCTCCTGCTTCCATAAGTGGGGAATGAATCGGTCTTTACCGAAGAGAAGGACAGGAATGCTCCACTTCAACTTAGGTAAGTGAGGAGGAGGGCAAAGCAGAGGAGGGAATGAATTGCAGGAAAAAAGCGCGCTTCGCAAGCAAATGAAAGAAAAAATAAGAAGCTTATCAGCAAAGCAAAAGAACGAGTATGACGCGCAAATTGCGGAGAATCTGTACGCTTTGCCGGTTTGGCAGCAGGCGGAAACCATTGGGATCACCATTTCCAGAGAGAACGAAATTAACACAAAACCCATTATTGAAAAGGCTTGGCAGGAAGGAAAAACGGTATGCGTCCCAAAATGTGATCCACAAGAAAAAACGATGACATTTCGCGCCATCCGTTCATTTGATCAATTAGAGTCTGTTTATTTCGGTTTACAGGAGCCGATTGTAGCCATGACGGAAGAAGTCGCTTCTCGGCAAATCGATGTGATGATCGTTCCGGGAGTATGCTTTTCCAAAGCAGGATATCGAATCGGCTATGGGGGCGGATACTATGACCGTTACCTGCAGCATTTTTGGCGGCCGACGATTTCGCTTGCTTATTCCTTTCAAGTGGTAAACCATGTTCCATTTGAAGCGCATGACATTCCGGTTGACATGATTGTTACTAATGAAAAGGTTATGATGTGTGATGAATGAATGGCTATATATAGCTGCTATTTGGATCGTGGCTATTGGCGGCTTCGTTGTCCGCTCTTTGTCGATATCGGGAGCATTAGCGACTGTTTTGGTTGGAACAGCAGTTGCTGCTGGATTTGCTTGGAAGGGATTATGCCTATTAGGCGTATTTTTTGTTACATCAAGCTTTTGGAGCCATTTTTGTCATCGGAAAAAGGAAAGAGTAGCGGAAAAAGTCGCAAAAGGATCGCAACGGGATTATATTCAAGTTTTCGCGAATGGAAGCATTCCGGCGACCATTAGCTTACTCTCCCTTTTTTTTCCTTCCTTTGTTTGGCAAGGATTGTTTATCGTTTCCATTGCTGCGGCGAATGCGGATACATGGGCTTCAGAGATTGGCAGTCTCAGCCGCCAGTCTCCTCGCCTTGTTACAACATGGGAAAAAACGGAGCCGGGGACATCAGGGGCGGTTACCTGGCTTGGCCTTGCTGCTTCTTGTTTAGGAGCTGGACTAATCGCTGTGGTCGGTTCGCTGCTATGGGATGGTGTTCCCGTTGTTGCTGTGAGCATCGCCGGTTTTTTAGGCTGCATGATTGATACATATTTAGGAGCGGTGTGGCAAGCGATGTACCGCTGCGAGGTTTGCGGCATTGAAACAGAAAAAACGGAGCACTGTCAGCAAAAAACTGTACATATTAAAGGAATTCGTTTACTTAATAACGATTTAGTAAATTGGTTAGCCATTGCTTGTTCACTGATTGTTTATTTGTTTGTCACGAATTTGCAATAGAAAGAAGGGGAGGAACCCGATAGATAATGGTAAAGTATAGAAGAAAACTCTCTTGTTATGAATGGTGAAAGGTGGAGAAGCAAAGATGGCACATTTAGGAAAAAGGGTTGTTCTAATTGGAACAGGTTTTGTTGGCTCAAGTTACGCATTTGCTTTGCTCAATCAAGGCATTACGGAAGAGCTTGTGTTAATTGACGTTAATCAAGAAAAAGCGGAAGGGGATGCAATGGACTTAAACCACGGTCTTCCGTTTTCTCCTTCACCAACGAAAATATGGTTTGGTGATTATCGTGATTGCGAAAACGCCGACCTTGTTGTCATCACGGCTGGAGCCAACCAAAAGCCGGAAGAAACTCGTTTAGATTTAGTTCATAAAAATATGAAAATTTTTGAATCCATCGTTTCAGAAGTCATGAAAAGTGGATTTAACGGAATATTTCTTGTTGCCACAAATCCTGTCGACGTTCTTACCTATGCGACATGGAAGTTTTCAGGGCTTCCGCATGAACGGGTGATTGGCTCAGGAACGATTTTAGATACAGCCCGTTTCCGTTATTTGCTCGGACAGTATTTTCGAGTGGACGCTAGAAATGTTCATGCTTATATTATTGGTGAGCATGGCGATACCGAACTTCCGGTGTGGAGTCATGCAGATATCGGCGGAAAAGCTGTAACAGAGTTTATTCGTGAGCGCAAGCAGTATAAGCAAGAGGACTTAGAAACAATCTTTGCGAACGTTCGTGATGCCGCCTACCATATTATCGAGCGCAAAGGGGCAACCTATTATGGAATTGCCATGGGTCTTGCCCGTTTAACAAAGGCGATTTTACAAAATGAAAATTCTGTGCTGACGGTATCTGCTTATTTAAACGGTGAGTATGGCCATGCGGATATTTATATCGGCGTTCCAGCCATCGTCAATCGCGGCGGCATCCGTGAAATTGTAGAGTTAAAGCTGTCAGAAGCGGAAAAAGAGAAATTCTCCCATTCAGCCACGGTATTAAAAAATGTTCTCAACCCTTTTTTCGGAAATAAAGCGCATCCTTCATAAGAAAGCTGTGTTAGTTGTAGACAATGTCCATTTTGACTTTGTCTACAACTATTTTAACATCGTCCACCGAGAAGTCTTCTATCTCTTAACGGAGAGTAGGTGAGGGAGGTTTATGCAACATCCGTTCATGGTGACATTTCTACTTGCAGACTGGCTGGACAACACTTGGCAGAAAATGAGCGTAGTCGAATGAAGACGCAGATCGAACAAAAGACGCTTATGAGTGTGAGTGGACGAACGGGGCCAGTGTCACAGAATGAAAGCGTTTATCCATAGTCTGACGCATCCTTCATAAAGCATAAAGGATGCGTTTTATAATTTATCGGTTTTGGGGAAAAAGAATAGAGAAATCATGAATGGGAGGCGAAAAAAGTGAATAAAACGATATATGCCATTGCGGCTGTAATCGCTGCGATTTTCCTGTATCGCTATCGTTATCGGTTGCTGAATGGAGCATTGAGCATTCGTCCCTTGCAGACACTGCTTGTGCGTGCAGGAATGAGCATTCCATTTGTTCGCAAAGCAGTTGTTTCGCAAGTTTTTCATTAATTATGGTACAATGGCTAAAAAATAAGCTTTTCGTCATAGCACGTGGTTTTTAACGATATGAAAGGGAGAGGGAAACGTGGATCTGTTTTATTGGCAGCTCGTATACTTTTTGGTGAAAAACCGCTATCGAATTATCAAATTATCGAATGCGCCTCATGAAATATGGTTAGAGTCTTTCGAGCATAAAGGCGCTCCGCTTATTCGGCTTGTGCGGTATGATATCGATTGGAGCAGCTGGCTCCAACGTGATCTTGAATATACGCGCCAGATAGCTGAACAGCTGCAAAAACGGCATTTACGCCGTTCGCTTCCAATCTTGAATATCTATATTTCCGCTTATCCGCCGGTTGATGATTGGGAATGGATCGTGAAGGAACCCACTGAGCATTCGAGCTTACATACGATATTGGTTCATTCAGCCAACCAGATGCAAGCGTTGCAGGACATAAGCCAAATCATCCATGTTTCCGTTTCGCTGCCCGCGATCGAACATGACATGGACCCCCAGTTTGCTATCCAGTCTATCCAAAGGCATGTCTTCCGCCTAGAAAAAGAAAGGCAAGAAAAAGAGAAACGCCTGATGGAGCACGGCAAGCCACGGATCGTTTATGCATTAATCGCGATCCAAGTATTGATGTTTCTTTTTCTTGAATGGAAAGGAGGCAGCACGAATTCTGCTGTGCTAATTCAATATGGAGCAAAGTTTAACCCGCTGATTCAATCGGGGGAATGGTGGCGGCTGATTACACCGGTTTTTTTACATATTGGTTTTCTTCATTTATTAATGAATACAATGGCGCTATATTATTTAGGAATCGTGGTCGAACGTTTATATGGCTCTTGGCGCTTTTTGTTTATTTACTTGTTGGCAGGCTTCTTCGGAACAGTCGGCAGTTTTTTATTCACCTCTTCCATCTCCGCAGGAGCGTCTGGAGCGATTTTCGGCTTATTTGGCGCCCTTCTTTATTTTGGTACGGTATACCGCCATCTTTTCTTTCAAACAATGGGGGCTAATATTATAGGATTAATCGTGCTTAATCTAGGGTTGGGACTGTTGATTCCCGGGATTGATAACGCCGGACATATCGGTGGTTTGATTGGTGGTTTTCTGGCAGCCAATATCGTTCACTTGCCGCGCCATCGTTCATGGAGCAAGCAATTGCTTTCGTTTCTCGTGACATTGTCATTGCTTTCTTTTAGTTTATATATGGGATTTAAAGGATAAAGATTATGGGGAAATATGCTGGCGCAATTGCACAGTTTCCCCATTTTTCGTTTTCGTCAAAACAATTAAATGGGAGTAGTCTTTACTTATTAAAAGAAGCGGAACGGTGCTTCCAATTGGCGAAGTAATCGATCCATCCTTTTGTTTGATTCCTAAAAAATAGTTTTTGTACAATCCTTCCCATAGATTGCCGATAATGGCTTGGGTTTTTGCTTGCGAAAGATCAGGAAACGGCTGCTCGTTATAGGAAAGCAGCTCTGGCAAATACAAGTGATAGTAGCGTCGTTCATTAACCCCTATTTCTTCAATCATTGCTTTAGCTGTATATTCAAGAAGCTGTGAGGAGGCTTTATTTAATACTCGCTGCCATTCTTTTTCATTTGCTGTTTTGGCGTGACGGAAAGAAGTAAATGGAGAGTATGGAGAAGCAATGACATATAATTGATCGCCACTCATTTTTTGACTGCTCGTAATGGTGTCTCCGCGATGAATCTCTCCATAGTGAAAAGAAATCGCTTGGAAAAAATGACTATCGGTCGACTGAAAGGACCGTTCTTGCCGCAGTGATTGGTCAGCCTCTCTCCATTTAGACAAAGTCCCCATTAAACGTCCATCTGCAAACAGCAAAGAAATATCTTGCCGCAAATACACTTTTTCGTTTAAAGAAGAAGAGACCGTCCAAGAAAGGGAATATGAATGGTGCGATTTTGGCGACCGAGCATGTAAAACGGTTGCGGTTTGCTGAAAGCTAGCCTCTTGGTCAATAGGAAAAAAAGTGATGGCCTCTTGTGATGGATTCTCAAAAGAAAACGGAAAAAGATAAAGGCTTATCAATAGTGTGACAAATAGAGGGATCATCCAAAAAAGTGCTCGCTTCATATTTTTCCTCCAATAATATGGACAAGTTTTCACCAATGTATATGCAGAGAATTTGGAAAATATGTATGAATTCTCGCGCGTCTGTCAATGCTGGAGGATAAATGAGAGATCGTGCAGGTGAAAAAACGATGGAACGAACAAAGCGGGCTATTTCCACATCATTGTCTGAAAATGTTGCTTATTTGCGTGAGCGTCTAGGTGTTGGCAAAAGTTTTGATGTTATTCATTTAGATGTAGAATATGCAGGACGCAGCATGGCTTTTTTTATGATTGATGGATTTGTCAAAGATGATATCTTGCACTATATCATGAAGTTTTTAGCAACCCTTGATCAACAAGCGCTTCAGGAAAGTCCGATCGAGAAATTGTTAAAAACATATTTGCCTTATGTTGAATTAGAAAAGACGGATGATTTAAATCGAATTGTCGATGGAGTGCTTTCAGGTCCTACGGCATTAATGATTGATGGGATCGCTTATGCTATTTTGATTGATGCTCGCACGTATCCGGTTCGCGGACCGCAAGAGCCGGATATGGAACGGGTGGTCCGCGGCGCACGTGACGGCTTTGTCGAAACCATTGTTTTTAATACGGCGTTGACGAGAAGGAGAGTGCGCGACCGAACGCTGCGTATGGAATATATGCAAGTAGGGAGGCGATCCAAAACCGACATTTGTGTCTGTTATATTGAGGATATCGCAAATCCGGAAATTGTTCGCAGTGTGAAGGAATCGATTTCCAAAATTGATACAGATGGGCTGCCAATGGGAGAAAAAACACTTGAAGAATTTATTTCTGGACGACATTGGAATCCTTATCCGGTTGTCCGGTACACGGAACGGCCAGATACGGCGGCCGTTCATTTATATGAAGGTCATGTCTTGGTCATGGTTGACGGCTCACCCAGTGTCTTGATTATGCCAGCGACATTTTGGCACCATTTACAGCATGCGGAGGAGTATCGCAATAAACCCATTGTTGGCGCCTATTTGCGCTTGGTCCGCTTTTTAGCTGTTTGGGCCTCGCTTTTTCTGCTGCCGCTATGGTATTGGGCGATGACTAATTCTGATCAGCTGCCTAGTGCCCTTTCCTTTATTGGGAAAGCAAGTACAGGAGATCTTCCGTTATTTGCCCAGCTCATTGTGATTGAACTCGGTATTGATATGCTAAGAATGGCGGCGATTCATACGCCTTCCTCCTTAGCGACGGCACTGGGACTTGTGGCGGCTCTGATGATTGGGGGAATTGCTGTAGAGGTCGGCATTTTTTCCAATGAAGTCGTTCTTTATTTTTCTATTGCAGCGATTGGTACATTTGCGACACCAAGCTATGAGCTGGGATTGGCGAACCGCCTTGTGCGCATTGGCTTACTCATTGCTACCTCTTTATTTGGCGTTTACGGTTATATCGTTGGAATTACGTTGTGGGTTATGATGCTAGCGCGCATGAAGTCCTTTACGATTCCTTATTTATGGCCCTTTATTCCGTTTTCCTACCGGGCGATGCGCGACGTGTTGATTCGCTCTCCTATTCCGTTAAAAAATCGAAGACCGACCGTGCTGCATCCGCGTGATCCCGATCGATAAAAAGGCTTATCTTTTCGTAAGATAAGCCTTTAACTGTTGATAAACGCTTTCATTCTGCATTACTGGTTTCGCTCGTCTCCTACATTTTGTTCGATTTGCATCTTCCCTCGTCTATGTTTCTCGTTAACCAAGCATTTTCAAGCGAGTCTGATATAGAAAAATCATAATTAATTTAAATAATGACCGGCAAAGCCAAAAGTGACTTTTTCTACAATCTGAAGCCTTCTTTTATGTTTTTTATAGTAGGGATCGTTTCCTTTCTTGACGGCTTGCTCCGTTTGTTTATAAATTTATAATATGTACAAAAACGATATATAACATATAGCGCGGGTGAAAAGATGAAAACGGTTTATGATGTTCAGCAGCTTTTAAAAAAGTTTGGAACGATTATTTATGTAGGCGATCGGGTAGCTGATTTAGAGTTAATGGAGGAGGAGCTAAAGGAGCTATATCAATCGCAGCTGATTGATGTGCAGGAATACCAAATGGCGCTGTTGATCGTGAGGCATGAGGCACAAATGGAACGAGAAAAACGAATGAAAAAGGGATGAATAGAACATGGAAAAATGGTTAGCAGGTGTTGATTTAGGTGGCACAACAATTAAAATGGCGTTTATCAATATATATGGGGAAATGATTGATAAATGGGAAATCGATACAAATCATACTGATCACGGAAAACATATTGTTACTGATATTGCTAAAGCCATTGATCAAAGGTTGGAAAAGCACGGTCAAGGAAGAGAGAAGCTACTAGGGATCGGCATGGGGGCGCCTGGTCCTATCAAAGGAGACACAGGAGTCGTTTATGAGACAGTCAATATTGGCTGGAAAAACTACCCTTTGAAAAACCTGCTTGAGGCGGAAACATCGCTTCCTGTTGTTGTGGATAACGATGCTAATATGGCAGCCATTGGCGAGATGTGGAAAGGAGCAGGGAATGGCGCAAAAAATTTAGTTTGTGTCACGCTTGGGACAGGAGTTGGCGGCGGTGTGATTGCCAATGGTCAAATCGTGCGCGGAACGAATGGTGCGGGTGGTGAAATTGGCCATATTACCTCCATCCCGGACGGAGGAGCTGCTTGTAATTGCGGAAAAACGGGCTGCTTAGAAACGATCGCTTCGGCAACAGGAATTGTGCGTATCGCAAAAGAAAAGCTGACCAATAGCGAAGCTGATAGTATATTGCGGCAAGCAGAACATGTAACGGCCAAAGATGTATTTGACGCAGCTAAAGCCAATGACCGATTGGCGCTTGAAATCGTTGACTTTGTCACCTTTCATCTGGGACTGGCTCTCGCTCATGTTGCCAATGCCTTGAATCCGGAAAAAATTGTCATTGGCGGCGGTGTATCCAAAGCTGGTGACATATTAGTTCAGCATACCGGCCATTATTTTAGACGTTTTGCTTTTCCTCGTGTAGCAGAGGGAGCTTCTATTGTTACGGCAACGCTCGGCAATGATGCTGGAGTGATTGGCGGTGCTTGGCTGGCCAAACAAGCGTTTTTATTATAGCAGCATAAAAGACTGATTGTTTCATGCAATCAGCCTTTTTCTTATATGAACCGCATGGCCAAGTTTATTCGTCATTTTAAAGAGACGAAGGGAAAGAACGGCTGACATGTAGTAAAATGAGCGATCTCTCCATAAAAATAGAATGATGGTTCATGGTGAAATCACTCGTACATCCTTCTGAGCATACAATACTCGTAAATATTTTGGGGCAGCGGCCAGAAGGAGGAAGAACCATGGGGATTATTAGAGGAAGCGAGTATATTGAAAGGATTGACAATCAGCAGGCGGATGTTTGGATCGATGGTACCCCCGTCACGGGGAAACGATCTGAGCATCCAGCTTTCTCGGGAATTATGCGCAGTCAAGCGAAATTGTATGATGCTCAGCATCATCCAGATAAGCAACACATTCTTACGTTCCGGGCTCCAAACGGCGAATTAGTAGGTGCTTCTTTTTTGCGTCCGACGACAAAAGAGGATTTGGAAAAAAGACGTCTCATGTTTCAGGAGTGGGCGAAAATCAGTGCCGGCATGATGGGAAGATCACCTGACTACATGAATACAGCTGTCATGGCCTTAGCTGCTGCTGCCGATATGTTTGCGGAGCAACGACCTGAGTATGGCGAGCATGTACGTCATTTATATGAGCAAGCAATGAAACATGATTGGTCTTTTACACATACGTTTATTAATCCTCAGAAAAACCGTTCTCTTGGTTATATAGAAGATAATGAGGAGATTGTGGCGGCTAAGGTCGTCGATGAAACAGCCGATGGCATTGTCTTAAAAGGAGCGCGTCTTTTGGCTACTCAGGGAGGAATCACGGATGAGCTCCTCGTTTTGCCTGCTGGCGGCAATTATATTGGTGATGAGTATATTTACGCATTTTCTCTTCCGACAAACACGCCAGGATTAAAGTTTATTTGTCGCCCATCGTTTGCAGGCGGCTCGTCGGCGTTTAATTATCCGCTAAGTTCGCGATTTGATGAAGTGGATGCGCTTGTTGTTTTTGATCATGTGCTTGTACCGTGGGACCGTGTATTTTTATATAAAAATGCATGGCTGGCTAAAGAACTGTATACAGAGAGCCATTTATCGGCGATGCTTTTGCATCAGGTACTTTCCAGGAGAGTAGTCAAGACGGAATATTTTCTTGGGGTCGTGCATTTGCTGATTGAATCAATTCAAATTGGGGAATATCAGCATGTCAAAGAAAAAGCAAGTGAAATTGCTGCTGCATTAGAAGCGTTAAAGGCATTGCTGCTGGCATCAGAAAGGGAGGCGAAACCAGATCGCCGCGGTACGATGATTCCTGCCCTAGAACCGTTATCTGCGTCAGCCTTTTTATATCCGCGAATGTATCCGCGTTTTGCAGAAATTGTTCAATTGCTTGGCGCCAGCGGCCTCGTTTGTTTGCCGACAGAAAAGGATTTTGCTTCTCCTATTCGTTCAGATTTAGATCGCTATTTACAGGCAGCGACGCTGGAGGCTGAAGATCGGGTACAATTGTTTCGCTTGGCATGGGATATGACCATGAGCGCGTTTGGAACAAGACAAACGCTTTATGAACGCTTTTTTTTCGGTGATCCTGCGAAGTTTTCCGTCAGTTTTTACAACGGGTATGATAAAACGAAATGTGTTCAAATGGTGCAGCAGTTTTTAGAAAGTACGAATGCTAACGGATAAAGCGAATGGAACTCTCCAACCTGCCATCTTACAAAACTAAACATACGGTTAGACCTTATTGATAAAACGGACGATTGGTTCATAAAGGCAGAGGGAGCTTCTATTGTTCCTAATCCCCACTTAGGAAAGAAGTCTCCCTTTTTAAGCGTGTAAAAATGGTAGGGAGAGATAAATTTCGGTGGGCGATCACCCCGATTTTTGCTATATTCGATCGCTCATGTTCTTTGTTCGCCGGATATATGGGGTGTCTGGAGAAAAAGCGTGCGAAAACCAAGCATTTTTTCATGCACAAAATATCTAAGTACGAAAGCACTCGAATTGTCGGATACCAAGCGATCAAATCACCCAAAGGAACGTTAAGGACCATTTTCGTTGTGGAGCAGAGAAGCTTCTATGTTCAAGCGTTAGGGTAATCCCCAGAAGAAGAATCCCTATTTTCTCGACGATCGGCTCCCTGTTAAAATCAGATCATCCCCTGCTCACTTTGGAACAAAGATGGACGCATCTCCCTATTATGATGATTGAACAAATCCAAGTGAAACTTTTTCTTGGTGACAAACGTATATCCATGATGCATGCAGTACCTTCAGAAAGGCCCTTTTTACATAGAAATGTGGCTTGCGAGTCAAATGGCTAATAGACTGCTAGCATGAAAAGTTTTGTCGCGACTCTGGAAGGGTTGAATGACTAGCTCTCTATATCAAACTGAAAAAATATGTCCGGAAGGTTCTGAGCCCTATCGCTTTCAGGCCTATGGATGGTTCTGTGAAGCAGCATTGCTTGATCGTTCGACTGTCAACAAACAGTTTTTACCCTCTATTTATACAAAAATGAACGTGTCGAGTTACATCTATAGGAAGTTGTTGCAAAAAGTTTATGTATCGGCCATATAACAAAAATAAGTTGCCTTTTTGTCAAAAGAATATTAAGATATATGGTGGAAAATAGGAATAATATCCATTTTATGGTTTGTTTCTGGTAGAAGAAAGGATGGAACAAAATGATCAGAAAGCATCGCTTTTTGCTGATCGCCATAGTTTGGTTATGGCTGAAGACATATATTGTCTATAAAACTAGCTTTGATATTGAAATTGAGTCATCGCTTCAAGAGTTTATCTTATTTATTAATCCATTAAGCTTTTTATTGCTTGTTTTCGGATTTGCTTTATTTATGAAAGAAAAATGGCGCAACCGCTACATTGTTGCCATTAGCTTTTTAGTCACCGTTTTGTTGTATATTAATGTAATGTTCTATCGATTTTTTAACGATTTTATTACGCTTCCCGTACTGTTTCAAACGAGTAATTTAGGGGATTTAGGGAATAGCGTGTTTGAGTTGTTCCACTTTGCTGATTTATTGATGTTTGTCGATGTTGCTCTATTTGCATGGTTGGTTTGGAAAAAATCGTCGTTTGTGGCATTTGAGCGCGTGACAAAAACAGAACGCTCTGCTTACTTTTTAATATTGACCGCGATTGTTTTAGTGAATCTCGATCTTGCAGAAGGACAAAGACCGGAGCTATTAACGAGAACGTTTGACAGAAAAATGCTGGTGAAAAATATCGGCATGTACAACTATTTAATTTATGATGCCGTTTTGCAATCGAAGACAAAAGCGCAAAGAGTGTTAGCGAATGGCAACGAGCTCGCTGAAATTGAAAACTATATTCGCGCGAATGAAAAGGAACCAGATCAGCAATTGTTTGGCATCGCTAAAGACCGCAACGTGATTATTGTGTCAATGGAATCGTTGCAGAGCTTTGTGATCAATAACCAGATCAATGGACAAGAGATTACTCCGTTTTTAAATGATTTTATCAAGGAAAGCTACTATTTTGATCATTTCTATCATCAAACAGGACAAGGGAAGACATCTGATGCGGAGTTTTTAATTGAAAACTCCTTGTATCCGCTTGGACGCGGCGCGGTTTTCTTTACTCATGCGACCAATGAATACCATGCCACTCCGGAAATTCTAAAAAACAAGGGCTATTATACCGCCGTATTTCATGCTAATAATAAAAGTTTTTGGAATCGCGACGTAATGTACCATTCGCTTGGTTATGACCGATATTTTTCCTTGGATGATTTTCATGTGACAGAAGAAAATTCGGTAGGTTGGGGATTAAAGGATCAGCATTTCTTTGAGCAATCCGTTGCGCATTTAAAAACATTGCCGCAGCCGTTTTACGTTAAGCTGATTACGCTGACTAACCATTTTCCATTTGAATTAGAGGAAGAGGATCGAATGGTGCCGGAGTATACGTCGAATGATCGGACTGTCAATCGCTATTTCCCGACGGTTCGTTATATGGATGAGTCGCTGAAAATGTTTGTTGAATGGCTGAAGAAGGAAGGGCTCTACGAAAACTCTGTCATTATTTTATACGGCGATCACTATGGCATTTCGGAAAACCATAATGAAGCGATGGCGCAGTATTTAGGAAAAGAGGAGATTACTCCTGTCGACCATGTTCAATTACAGCGGGTTCCTTTAATTATCCATATTCCAGGGGTGACGGATCAGCATCCAAAAGTCATTTCGAAAGTAGCGGGACAAATCGATGTGAAGCCAACTTTGCTTCATTTATTAGGAATTGACACGAAAAATGATATTCATTTTGGTCAGGATTTGTTCGCTCAAGACAAGCTAAATTTGGCGATATTGCGAGATGGAAGCTTTGTTACAAAAGATTATGTTTATAAAGATAATACTTGTTATGATAAAAAGACAGGATTGAAAACAGATAACTCACATTGCGAGCCGTATGCGGAAAAAGTGAAGCAGGAACTTGATTATTCCGATAAAATTATATATGGAGATTTACTCCGTTTTTATAATGAAAAAGCGGAAAACGAGTAGTCGCTTGCCGACTACGGCAGAAAAGTCAGGAATCTAGCGTATCAATCGGGTTTGATTGGATGATCCACATCACTGGTTATGTTATATCTAAATGTAGTTTGTCGGTTGAAAAAATTCGTGGCTCCCAATCTAATTGCTTCACTTATTGTCCTCGGGTGGTAATCAATATGGTGAATGAACGGTAACTGTCAAAACTCATTAGACAGAAAGCGCTACAGGCCCCATTCATGGTGGAATGGGGCCTGCGCTTGTTTATCGGTCATTTTCTTTTCACTCCATCATATGTTGAAAAGAAGGAAAGAAATGAAGGAGGCGATACAACGGATGATTCGTGCCCGACAAGGCGATACGTTGCATATGTATAGCCAATGGCTGGCTATTCCGCACGAGTTAATAGCGGAAGCAAATCCGCATGTAAGTAATGAATTGCATGATGGTGAAATCATTCAAATTCCAGGATATGATGTCGTCGCGTATCATAGTCAAACATCAGAAGCACTGGAGCAAATCGCCTGCTCGGCTTCGCTGCCTACAGAAGTGCTGCAGCGAATGAACGATGACCGTCTTCCATTACGAATTCCCCGGCGGATTGAGGCGACACTGGTTAATGGACAAAAACCGTATGATTTTGCTAGTATGAAACAAGATATTGACGACCTATGCACACATTACCCCTTTATTAAACAAAAAGTAATTGGAACAAGTGTATTAGGGCAGCCGATCATAGAGTTGACGATTGGATGCGGCCCGAAAAAAATTCATTTGAATGGCTCCTTTCATGCGAATGAATGGATCACGACGGCGGCCATTATGTCATTTATTAATGAGTATGTACTGGCATTGACAAATGGAAATGTCTTGTTTGGACATACGCTAATGGATTATTACAAAAAAGTAACATTGTCAATTGTGCCGATGGTCAATCCAGATGGAGTAGATTTAGTGTTGAACGGACCGCCAAATCAAGAACCATATCGAAGCGAAGTATTGCGGATCAATCAAGGAGAACGAGATTTTTCGCAATGGAAAGCGAATATTCGCGGAGTCGATTTAAACAATCAATTTCCAGCTAAATGGGAAATAGAACAAGCCAGAAAAATCCCGAAATCACCTGCCCCTCGCGACTTTCCGGGATTTTCCCCTCTGACAGAGCCTGAGGCGAAAGCCATGGCAGATTTAGCCTACAATCGTGATTTTGAAATAATAGTGGCGTTTCATACCCAAGGAAAAGAAATTTATTGGGGATATGAAGGCTGGGAACCGGAAGACGCGGAACCGATTGTAAACGCATTAGCAAAAGCGAGCGGGTATCAAGCAGTCCGTTATATTGATAGCCATGCCGGTTATCGTGATTGGTTTATTCAAGAATGGAAACGTCCAGGCTATACGGTTGAGTTGGGTGAAGGAGTCAATCCGTTGCCGCTCGAACAGTTTGGACAAATTAAAGAGCATGCTTTAAAAATGCTGCTTTCCTTATTGGCCATCAGTTGAAGAAGCGAAGCTCCTCCGATTATAATTGAGGTAGAAAAAGAAACTGAGATAAAGGGAGCTAGACAAATGGCCATTGTTGATGTAACAGTAATTCCAATCGGAACGCAAGGACCAAGCGTAAGTGAGTATGTAGCTGAAATTCAAAAAGTGTTGGAAGTGTATAAACGAGAGGGAAAGATTGATTTTATGCTGACGCCAATGAATACGATCATTGAAGGGGAGCTTTCCGTATTGTTTGAAGTCATTCAAGCGATCCATGAGGTTCCATTTTCCAATGGAATTCAGCGGGTAGCGACCAATATACGAATTGATGACCGACGTGATAAAAAACGAAGCATGGCTGAAAAAGTGACAAGTGTCCGCGAAAAATTAAACGAAAATAAAAACTCAAGCCCGTCTCGTGTGGACATATCACCTGAATAGAGACCGCGTAAAAATGGTTGTAGACAAA
The DNA here is from genome assembly GCF_002075365.1 of Anoxybacillus sp. UARK-01. Classification (NCBI taxonomy): domain Bacteria; kingdom Bacillati; phylum Bacillota; class Bacilli; order Caryophanales; family Anoxybacillaceae; genus Anoxybacillus; species Anoxybacillus sp. UARK-01. The sequence goes on from NZ_NASY01000047.1 coordinate 173,114, forward strand.
GCCGATTTTGACTTTGTCTACAACCTGTTCTTGTTTTAATGTGTGCCCGTTGGAAATCCGTGATGAATGACGGTCATAATGGTAAACCAGCCGAATACAGCCGCTGTTCCTAAACCAAATAATAAAGCAAGTATATTCTTTTGACGCAATGAACGTACAATTCCGTAAAGCGCTAACAATGTCACAAGTGCAAAAATGATGACCAATCCCATTATACTTACCCCCTTTTCGCAAGTAAAACTGTATGTAAAGAAATGAAGAATCACTTTACATTTTAATCGTTTTTTCCCATTTTGTCGAGGTCGAAAATGTGAATAACAACATGGTAGACCGCTGCGTTTTTCACCAGCAATTCCTCATATTGCCCATCGATCCAATAGATGATGGTGCCTGTTGACTCTTGGGCAATCATGTATTCTTCAAGCTGAAGCAGAAACATGTCGATTTCCAAAGGATCGCCATCCACAATGGAAAAGGCAGTGACCAAAGATGCAAACAGGTAGAAGCGCCCATTTGCTGAGAGAAAGCCATAATCGCTAAACAACGATGTAGTGGTAGTCGGCTGTTCCAGCTCAAAAAGCGTTTCATAGCTGGAGATCAAGTTAGGGAGCTGTGAAACAATGACCCATTCCTCATCTTGATCAAGGATCGTGCTGTTTATTTGTTCGAACGGCGAAAGCGCATATCGCTTTATCATATGATTCCCTCTTCTTTTTCTTTTTATTGTAACAAATAAAGAGGTAGAGTAAAATGATGGATATAAAGAATGAAGGGAGTATGTTTATGAAATGGAACCGCATTCCGCTTGGACCACTGGAAACTAATGCCTATATTTTATCTCACTCTGATGGAACGTGCCTCATTTTTGATCCCGGAAGCGAAGGGGAGAAGCTGATCCGTTCGATTGAACAGCAAGGATGGGAGCCGTTGGCGATTTTGCTGACACATGCTCATTTTGACCATATTGGAGCGATCAATGACTTGCTAATCAGATGGAAGCTTCCGATTTATTTGCATGAGAAAGAAAAAGCTTGGCTCTCTACCCCATCATTAAATGGATCTGCCTATTTTATCGGTGAGAAGGTGCAGGTTGCACATGAGCCACATTGTTTGCAAAACGAAACAACGTTGACGATCGGCTCATTTGCCTTGGAGGTTTTGGAAACGCCAGGGCATTCACCAGGCAGTGTTTCCTACTATTGTCCTGAGATAGAAGCGGTGTTTTCGGGAGATGTATTATTTGCTGGAAGCATCGGGCGCACGGATTTACTAGGAGGAAACTATGAAGAGCTTATGCGGAGCATTCATGAGTGCTTGCTTGTTTTACCGGAAGAAACAGCGTTATTACCGGGACACGGACCGGAAACAACCATTGGAACGGAAATGGACACCAATCCATTTTTGCATGGTTTTTAAAAGGGCTTCATAAAAAAAAGCCCTTCTCAATAATTGAGAAGGGACTTTGGGGGATGTTCTATCCATATAATGGGAGGGGATATAGTTAAGCTACTATCATAACAATATAATAATATTTTCACTATGTCAATAGTGAAAAACTCCAAAGGAGAAAATAAAATGTGTAATTTTTTGTTGGAGAAGCTTAAGGCATCGCCAAATCAACGAATGTCATATGCCGATTACATGAATGCAGCTTTATATGACGAACAGCATGGCTATTATATGAACGAGCGTATAAAAATTGGCCGTCATGGTGATTTTTATACGAGCAGCCATGTATCGAGTGTGTTTGGCACATTATTTGCGTCTTTATTCATTAAACTAGTGGAAACGGGGCGCATTCCTCCATGTATTTGCGAACTCGGCGGGGGAGATGGGGTTTTTGCTCGTGCTGTTTTGCAGGAATGGAAAAATCAATCACCGCATACTTACCAATCATTAACCTATATACTCATTGAAATTAGTCCATACCAGCGAACAAGGCAAGCAGAAATACTAGGAGAATTCGCTGAAAGAGTGATACAGTACCGGCATTTTGACGATTTTTGTAAAAAGCATGCGCCGTTTTCAGGAATTATGTTTAGCAATGAATTTTTTGATGCGCTTCCTGTGCATGTGATAAAGAAAGAAAAGGGACAGATATATGAGCTGTTTGTCGCTTTGCGTGAGAATGAACTGGTAGAAGAGCCGCATATGTTGCAAAATGAACAGATTATCGTTTATTTGCAGGAACGAAATATTGTTCTAAAAGAAGGGCAACGATTGGAAGTTCCGCTTGCTATGAAATCTTTTCTATTAGAAAATGCTCATGTATTTGCGGAATGTGTGATGATTACTGTCGATTATGGCTACACCGATGAAGAATGGGCAAACCCCGCCCGTCATCAAGGAAGCTTGAGGGGGTATTATCAACATCGGCTTATCCGAGATCCTCTCGCTTATCCCGGACAAATGGATCTAACCGCTCATATCCAATGGGATGCCCTGAGAATGTATGGAAATATCGCTGGATGGGAATGGGTGCAAACCATTAGGCAGGATCGTTTTTTATTGGCGGCAGGAATATTAACACAATTAAAGGAGCATGATGGCAGCGACCCGTTTTCAGAACAAAGCAAGCGTAACCGAGCGATTCGTTCGCTGATGATGGATGAAGGGATGAGCGCATTTTTCCAAGTGATGATTCAGCAGAAAAATCTCCAAATGGATTGGGAGAAAATTTGGGTGGAGCCTAGCTTTTTATAAGTGCCGCCACGCAAAAAAGCGATGGAATTCCATCGCTTCAGATTATTGACAAACGCTTTCATCCTTTGTCAAGGACCTCGTTCGTTTTGGTTTGATTCGCGTCTTCATTCGGCAGCGTTTTTTGTCTACCAAGCATGTTCAAACCAGTTTGATGTGAAACCATCACTGTCCATGAAGAGGGTGAAAATGATGATAGACAAAGCCAATGTTGGCTTTGTCTATCATTTTGTAGGTTATTCCCCTACTCCGGGCACAAGCATAAATGTGGTCCAATACGTAAAGGCCGCGAAGAAAATCGTTAAGTATGCACCAAAAATATAGATGTACATCCGCTCTGTCAGCTTTAAGTAGCCTAACAATAAGAAGAACAGCGTTTGGCCGAAGAAAATCAAGGAAGTGGTATGCATATGGCCAAGGTAAAACATTACTGCAAAAATACCAGTCCAGAACGATAAAACACGGAACATGCGGTCCATCTTATGTATCCCTCCTTTTTGCCCTAATAGCTGCCTCTACATATTATAATGTACAGATTATAGCTGTGTAAACAGCGCTTTCAATTTTCGGAAAGAAGGCCGACCGCAGCGGATGAAACGATGGCCTTCCAAGCGCATTTATTCGCAAGCGGATGCGAATTCTGCGCGATAAGAGCAGGAATCGCATCCGTTTGCCATATTATCAAGTTCGATTAGCTCCACGTTATCAAAAAGCGCTTCAAACATGCCGCGCAAAAAAGCATGATGCATGCCACAGACCGTTTGTGGATGATGCAAAGCGATCTCTTTAAATGGACAGTTAAAAATTTGAAAATAAATTTTCTGCGTTGTTTCGTTATAATCAAACGAAGGATAAAATCCAGCGGCTTCAGCCGCTTCTTTTAAAAGCTGAACTTTTTCGGCAAATGATAAATGGGCGATTGGCCGATCATGTGGAAAGCGTTGCTGAACCATCTCTTTTCCAAAGTTTTTTCCTGTTTCATATAGCGCCTGTTTTCCCTGTTCCCCTAATGACATCATTGTCTGAATCGCGATTTTGGCAAGAAGCTGATAATCGCGAAACGGGAAATGTAGATGAATCACATCCTCCGACAAACGGTATAGCCGGCTTGGACGTCCTCCTTTTCCAGTCTTTTGCGTCTCCGAAACAAGCATGTTCACATCTTCCAGCTTTGTTAAATGAAGCCGTGCCACATTTGGGTGGATGCTGAACACCTCTGCAATTTCCTGAACGGACACTTCTTTGTGTTTTTTCGTAATGTATTCATAGATATGATACCGGGTTGGATCAGCTAATACATTTGTAATTTTTAAAACTTGATCCATGGTTATTCACTCCTACACAATCGGATGCTATTTCTATTATATTACATTTAATTTTCCATTGGAATGATATTTATAGTAATTAATGGTCTTATTGATGCAAAATTCATAAATTATTCACGATTTTGCTTCCACATTAATCAAAGGATGAAAAAATTTTTTAGATGAAGATGCAGGAATTTGTAGAAAAATGGAGAATTTATAATTTGGTGCTGATTCTATCTAAGAGAAAAGGGGTGAATGGATGAACGAAATTGAACAATTAGCGGATCGTCTCGTAAAAGAGGCGAGCGAAATCGGTGCCTCAGATATTCATATCGTTCCAAGACGAGATGATGCCCTCATCCAGTTCCGCATGGATGGAGCGCTCGTTGTGAAGGGCATGCTGGAAAAGGGGTTATACGAGCGGCTGCTTGTTTATTTTAAGTTTTTGGCGGATATGGATATTGGAGAGCGGCGTCGCCCGCAAAGCGGAGCCATGGAAATCACTCAAAACGGAGTTCATGTCAGCTTGCGCTTATCTACGCTTCCGACGCTTTATGATGAAAGCCTCGTGATTCGTCTCCTTCCTCACAACTCACTTCTTCCTCTTTCACATCTTGCTTTATTTCCAAGCACAACGCGAATATTGCTGTCGCTTTTGCATCATTCCCACGGTTTGCTTATTTTTACGGGACCGACCGGTTCAGGAAAGACGACCACTTTATATACGCTGTTAGCAGCATGTCAGAAAAAGTGGCCGCGCAATGTCATTACCTTGGAAGATCCTGTGGAAAAACGGATCGAAAATATGTTGCAAGTTCAGGTCAATGAAAAGGCGGGGATCACGTATGCAACAGGGCTAAAGGCGATTTTGCGCCATGATCCCGATGTCGTGATCGTCGGCGAAATCCGCGATGAAGAAACGGCGAAAATCGCGGTACGCGCCGCTTTGACAGGACATTTAATCTTATCGACGATGCATACAAAAAATGCTATCGGTGCGATTTATCGCTTATTGGAGTTTGGCGTTTCTTGGCGGGAAATCGAACAAACGATGCTGGCTGTGACAGCCCAACGCCTTGTTGAACTGATGTGCCCATTTTGCAAAGAAGCGTGTTCGGCTTTTTGCCGCCGGCAAAGGAAGATCAGACGAGCGGCCGTTTACGAATGTTTGCATGGAGAGGCGCTGGCAAGAGCGATTCAAGCGGCAAGAGGCGAAGAGGTGGAGTATCGGTATCGCACGCTGCAGCACATGATGAAAAAAGGAGTGGCGCTCGGCTTTTTATCACCTTCCGTTTTCAAAAGAGAGATGATAGAAGATGCGTAAAAAAACATGGCCGCTTCAAGAGCAGGGACAATTTTTATGGCGGTTAGGTCAGCTTCTTGAAAAAGGCTACTCCTTATCTCAGGCGATAGAATTTTTAGAAATCCAGCAGCCCGTTTTGCGCCGTCGCGATTTGCAGCACGCTCTTTCCCTTCTTCGCTCCGGTTTCGCTTTTTATAAAGTGCTAGAAGCTCTTTCTTTTCATTCGGAAGCGGTAGGATCGATCTTTTTCGCTGAACAGCACGGAGATTTAGCTCAAGGACTGGCGGAAGCAGGGAAATTACTGCTCAGCAGGGCGCGCTATTGGCAACGAATTCGCAAAGCAGCTCGCTATCCTCTTTTTCTTCTTTGTGCGGTTGCGATCATGCTTGCCTTTATTCAGCAATTGCTTCTTCCGCAATTTGTGCAGTTGTCATCCTCTTTGGATTCTCATCGCTTTTCGTTTTCCCAAATCATTCTTCAGCTTTTTTCGATTTTCCCCTCTGTTTTCACTGCTCTTTCATTTCTTATTGGCGCAGCGATAGCCGGTTACTATTTTTGGCTGAAAAAGCTGCCTCCGATCGAACAAATCAAAATATATCTTCGCATCCCTTTTGTTCGTCATCTTTCCATGTTATATCACACCCATCTATTTGCTTTGCAGTTCAGTCATTTATTAAACAGCGGCTTATCTGTCTATGAAGCGCTTCAAGTATTTGAAAAGCAAGAAAATGTTCCATTTTTGAGAGCCGAAGGCGCAGCGTTGAAAGAACAGCTGGTTAAAGGACAACGATTAGAGGAGATGATTGGCAGCCGATCTTATTACGAGAAGGAATTAGGGCTTGTCATTCGTCACGGTCAATCCAATGGCGAGCTGGCGATGGAGCTGTTCCATTATAGCCGGCTAGTGCTCGAAAAGCTGGAAGAGAAACTTGAAAAATGGACACGTACGATTCAGCCGATCCTCTTTTCGTTTATTGGGCTACTCATCGTTTTGATGTATTTATCGATTTTGCTGCCGATGTTTGAAGCGATGAATAAGTGAAAAAGGAGGAACCGATGATGCAAGAAAAAGGATTCACATTGATCGAGATGCTTATCGTTTTGATGGTGATTTCAGTTTTATTGCTTATTGCCATTCCCAATATCGTCAAGCATAACCAAATGATTAACGATAAAGGATGCGAAGCATTTGTTAAAACCGTGCAAGCACAGGTTAAGGCCTATCAGATGGAGCATGATACACTTCCAACTATCCGACAGCTTGTTGATGGAAATTATATTAAATCGAATAAATGCCCTAACGGCCGCACCATTTATATCGATAGCAGCGGGGAAGTGCATGAGGGTGAGAAATAAACGCGGGTTTACCCTAATCGAGCTGCTCGTTGTTTTAACGGTTATCGGCGTTCTTACAGCGGTCTGTATCCCGCATATGGATCAATTTTTGCAGGCTAGTGAGGAGAAATACGTGATTGAGCAGCTGACAGATGATTTGTTGTATGCACAGCAATATGCACTTACTCATAAAACAGCTGTAACGCTCATCTTTTATAATGGTCAAAGGAAATATCGGATTACAGAAAGCTATACATTCGGAAGGACGTTGATTGAACGCCAACTTCCTTCGTCATGGATGATTGAGCTGGCAACCTTGCAAAGCCCCCTTTCTTTTTTGCCGAACGGAAATGTAAACAAATCAGGCACCGTCTTTTTTAAAAAGGGGTCATCCGTTTATAAAGTTGTATTTTTACTTGGAAAAGGGAGATTTTATGCACAAAAGCTGTAAAGGATTTACCTTAGTAGAAACCGTTATAGCGCTGTCTCTTTTATTGTTTGTTACGGCTATCTTGCTACCAGCTATTACTCAAGTGATGATGGAGCGGCAAAATCAAGCATTAAAGAGCCATGCCCAGCAGCTGCTGAACAAAGAAATGGGAAATCAGGAGCCAGTAATAGAAAAAGCCGTTGTGGTTGAAGGAGTAGAATACAAGGTTTTGCGAAGTCACAACGAAAATGGAGTGATGAAAATCTGCATTCAATGGCATGATTATATGGGAAGGAAGGCGGAAAGATGTGGATATTACAAAAACAGTGAGACAAAGCCGCGGCTTTACGATTATTGAGATGCTCATTGTGCTATCTGTTGTTTTGTTGATTGTTAGCTTTTTTCCAATATTGTTGGATATTCGTTGGCTGCGGACAGAGAAGCAGCCACAGTTTAATCGTTTGGAATGGCAAGTACTTCTTCAGCAATTAAAGCAAGAGGTGCGCGAGTCTCGACAGATTGCGAGCGATGGAGAAAAGCTGTATCTGTATAAGCGGGGAGGAGAAGAGGTTTGTTTGGAACAATATGGCTCGTTTATCCGTCGGCGAGTAAATGGTCAAGGGAATGAAATTGTCCTCCAATCTATTTCTAGCATTCAGTACAAATTGGAGGAAAATGGTGTGGAAGTAGTGGTAATAGCGAACGACGGAAAACGTTATTCAGCGTTTATTTCTACATTTTTCCCAATAAAGGTGAAGCGGCTGTGAGAAATGAAAAAGGAATGATTTTTCCGATGACCGTCATGTTTTCATGTGTCTTTCTCTTTTGTCTGCTTCATGTGCTGTGTTTATATGAAATGGAGCTGGAATTTGCTAAAGATGAGCAACAATCGTATGAGGCGGATTCATTAATGCAAATGGCTGTTGCCGACATCAAAGCGAGCATTGCATCCCATGTGCCGACTCAACAGACAAACAACGGAATGTTTGTTTACCCTAATGGCAGAGCGGAATATAGCTGGCAGCAATTAAGCAACGATCAAGTTAAAGCAAAAGTTTCTGTTTTTTCCAATGAAGGGGTTCGCTATACGGCTGAATTTACAGTCTCTTTCCCCAATTTGGAGCTTCTTGACTGGAAAGAAAGCTTTTGATAGGACATATTTGGTGATGTCGGCTAAACACATGCAGCCTTCTACTTTAACACCATCTACCGAGAAGTCTCCCACCCCCAAACGAAGGGAAGGTGGGGGAAGCCTCATGATCGATCTTTCGGGGTATCAAGCTACCATCATTAAAAAATAGGATGTCCCAACAAATGGCCGCGATGAACAGCATTTAGCTTTTTATCGTCGGAGCGTCATATCGAGTGACCATTGGTTTTGCAGAGGCAGGCAATCCAACTGTGAACCGCTTCAAAGACTGATTCGTCGATCGAAAGCGAGCGCAGTTTGGATCTTGGCCATATGAATCCGTCATTGTCGTCTATTGATTTTTCAAAGACCATTCGTTCTAGTTCAAGCGGCATTTAGCGTAGCAAACGAATAAGAGGGGAGTTCACCATTCAGCGATGATGTGGTATGTTTGAGAAAAAGCGAAAGAAAAGGAGACGAACGATGCAACGAATTTATTTGACCGGTTTTATGGGAGCTGGAAAAACCACGATCGGCCAATGCTTAGCTAAGCGATTAGGCCTTTCGATGATCGATACAGACGAATACATTGAAGAGCAGATCGGAAAAACGATTAAGCGCATTTTTGCGGAAGAAGGGGAGGCGGCATTTCGGCAATATGAAAGGGAGTTTTTGCGCGCCTTGCCTCTTGATAAGATCATTGTGACAACAGGGGGCGGCATTGTCATTCAAAAGGAAAATCGCGATTGGATGAAGCGGACAGGAACGGTAATTTATTTGCATTGTGAGTTTGCCGAGCTCTTGAAAAGGTTGGAGCATGATGATACGCGCCCGCTTCTTTCCCAGCACCACCGTCAAGGTTTAGAAGAGCTGTGGCAGCAGCGTTTGCCGTATTATCAAGAAGCGGATTGGATCATTGATACGACGGGACAAAGCATTGAACAAATTGTGGATGAAATCACGAAAATGATTAAAAACGATCCGCCATGGAAATACTAATAGCCAAAAAAAGGCGGTGTGAGAATGTCTGCCAATGACTATGTTCGATTTGTTACTCAACAACTGGTGCGCTACATGGATCAGCCAAAGGAAGAACGGAAAAAAAGACGGGAAGAGCGAAAGCAAGGAAAGGAGCCGATTTTATATCGCTTATTTGGAATGATTCCTCTTTCCCTTAAACTTCTTTGGCGAAGAAAATCATAGCGAGAAAAATGCTCGATTGCGAAGTGACTCATATGGTAGACGAAAGAAGTATCATATAGATGTAACTTACCATCTTAATATTTGCCATGATATGAAACCGTTTGTTCACAGCCTAAGAGCTCAGATATCAAATCTGAGCTCTATTTTCTTAAAAAAGCCATCTTTTTTGGAGGTATATTCCGCATTCGCACGACAAAGAAAAAAGCGGTGATTTTTTCAAATGCTGAAACGGTTTCCTCCTTTTTTTCTGATTCTGCTTGCTCTATCTTTAAGTTGAATGAAGAGCGTCAAGTTAAGCCGTGCGCGGTTGCAAATAAAACAGCCCTCCGTTAATAATAGAAACGGTAATTTTTGGCTTATATTGCTCCTCAAGCGCTTCTTCCTCAATATAGTAGCACTCCGGTTTTTCCGCTATATCTTCATAAAAATGGTCCAAAAGCGCCTTATCCTCTTGCCAACGTGCGATCGCTTCTTCTGCCCATGTATGATCGTCTTGGTCAATGATTCGTTTGACGTATTGCTCTAATCTTCCAATGCCGCTGCTTGGTTTAATAATGGGCGAAATGGTGAAGCAATAGTCAGGAATTTTAGGAGTCAGCGCAAGACGCTGCAGCTTCTCGTGAAATTGTTCGACAATCGCCCCGCTGATTAAATGTAAGCCAAGAGATAAAAATTGGTCTTTTTTTCGATCGCATTGATAGGAGATCCTCATATTTAAACCAAGCCAAGGATGGAGCGGAATAGAAGATGGCCCGATTGCTTGTGCCTGTTCATAAAGACGAATATAGCTGCCGCGGCGCTGCGCCGACTGAAAAATTTGATGAAGTCTAGGTGATCCGAAATGAAGCCGCTCTCCTGTGAGCGAGCGGGTTTGCTCATTTTGCTTCGTAATAAGCGTTAGCTTCATCGGTGCTGGCGTGCCGCCTGTCCGCTCAATATAATGCCAATAAAAGGGGCGGTTCATCAGTTCTTTATCTAATTCGACGGATAGCTGGACTGTGAGATGGCCGTCCGTTTCTTCCACAATGCTGCAATCGTTGGTTTGAAAATAGCGTTTCAGAAACTGTTGAATGTCATTTTGCTGCATAGTGCTCCCCCTTTGTTAGTTGATCAGCCAAATCAATCATAGAAGTTAGATTTTCCATTTTGATTTGCATTTCCCGTTCATTGTGTGAATGAAAGAATATATCATGCAAATAATTTTCTAGGTTATTCATATTCATTCTAGTTAAAATATCGTCTAATTCACCAACCACTCGTTCAAATAAGCGGATTTTGTCATAAAGAAGCTTTAAAATATGCTCTTCTACTGTATTTCTAACAGCGAAATTGTAAATGTGAACATCCTTTGTTTGCCCTAGACGATGCACACGTCCAATTCGCTGCTCGAGGCGCATTGGATTCCAAGGCAAATCGTAGTTAATGACATGATGACAAAACTGCAAATTGATTCCTTCGCCTCCAGCTTCAGTTGCAATAAGAACTTGGACACGATTTTTAAACAGTTCTTTCATCCAGTCTTTTTTGCCGCGTTTAAATCCTCCGCGAAAGGGAACAGAAGAAATGCCATTTTGCTGTAAAAACCATTGTAAGTACAATTGGGTCGCTCGATATTCGGTGAAAATAATGACTTTGTCATCAATGCGGCGAATGAGTTCCAAAGCTTTTTCGGCCTTGGAATTGGCAGTGACAGCATTGATTTTTTCCATTAGTGCTTGAAAATATGAAGGGATATTTCCTTCGTATTTGTTGATCATGTTTTTAAGGGTGAAAAACAGGGCTTCGCGGCTGCTGCAAGCTTCACGAAGCATCGTGATGAGCGAAAACTGACTGTTAAGCATAGCGCCATTAGATTTCAGCATTTGTACAGCTTCGTATAGTTCGCGCTCTTCTTTTGAAAAGTCAATCATGACGGTTTCGACATGGCGCTTCGACCATTCAATGCCGGTATTGGCACGCCGGTTTCGGATCATTACTTTATTTACAAGCGCTTTTAAATGCTCATCTGTCTGTAATGACCGCTCTTTTCCATATGTTTCAGCAAAGTAAGTGGCATTTCCTAAATGTCCAGGCTTCAACAATGAAACAAGATGGAAAATTTCCTCTATCCGATTTTGGATAGGAGTAGCCGTTAATAATAAACAAAACTTCTTTTTTAAATTTTGGACAAACTCGTAATTTTTTGTTTTATTATTTTTTAACTTGTGCGCTTCATCGATAATGACCATATCATATTGCTGCTCGTAAATGATGTCGCGGTGAGGACTTCTTTTGGCTGTATCGATCGATGACACAACGACATCACATTGTTCCCAAACGTAACTCTTTTTTTGCGGGACGGCAGGGATGAAGAACTTTTCGTTTAATTCCATCGCCCATTGGGAAACGAGGGATGCCGGAACGAGGATGAGCACTTTTTTTACTAATCCGCGAATCATATACTCTTTTAAAATCAAACCCGCTTCGATCGTTTTTCCAAGTCCTACTTCATCCGCCAAAATTGCTTTGCCGTTCATTTGTTCAACCACCTGCTTTGCAACCTCCAACTGATGCGGCAAAGGAGTGAGATGAGGCAGATGTTTAGGAGCTTGCAAGCCATCAAACTCTGGAATGAGCAGATGCTCAGCAGCTTCTAATGCCAGCTGGTACATCTCCCAGCTAGCCCAAGGCCCATCCTTTTCGATTCGTTCCACAAATGATTCTTGCCAAGATGAATCAAATTCGATTTCGATCATCATTATCTTCTCCTTTAATAACGAACATTTTTATTTATGAAACATTGAATATGCGGTTAATTGTTAATTATTTACTTGGTTACGAAATAAAAAGTTCGGTTATTTTTCTTGTTTTTCAGCGAATTTTTATTGCTCTTATGCGCATGTTAATGGTAGTATAATAATAAATTAGAAAGTTAAAAAAATTATTTTCCTGCTTTTCCTATAGTTTGACCATTTTTATCGAATTTTATATACCGGCGAATGAGAGCAAGGGGAGAGACTACAAATTGTAGCGCCGAAGGAGCAAGTGGCAACACGAATCTCTCAGGCAAAAGAACTCTTGCTTGACGCAGCTCTGGAGAGTGTTCACTCATGTGAACCACCCAAGGGGAAACCTGTGTTTAAACGCGGGGAAACTTTCAGGTGAAAGGACAGAGACTTCTTTGCATTTTTATATGTGGGAGTCGTCTGTCCTTTTTTATGTATTTTAAGACAGGAGGTTCTATATGCTAAGACGCACACCTTTATTTTCTGTGTATGCCGAATACGGGGCAAAAACGATTGATTTTGGCGGTTGGGAGCTGCCTGTTCAATTCTCAAGCATTAAAGAAGAACATGAAGCCGTTCGTACACGCGCGGGATTATTTGATGTATCGCACATGGGTGAATTTGAGGTGAAGGGAAAAGATAGCCTTGCCTTTTTACAAAAAATGATGACAAACGACGTTTCGAAATTAGCAGACGGCCGGGCACAATATACGCTTATGTGCTATGAAAATGGCGGTGCGGTCGATGATTTGCTTATTTATAAGAAAGCGGACGACCATTATCTTCTCGTGGTTAATGCTGCAAACATCGAAAAGGATTTTCATTGGCTCCATGAACACCTTTTCGGCGATGTAGAACTTGTGAATATTTCCGATGAAATCGCACAGCTTGCTTTGCAAGGACCGCTTGCTGAGCGTGTACTGCAAAAATTAACGACTATTGATTTATCTGCGCTGAGATTTTTCGGCTTCCAAGATGATGTTGATTTACAGGGGGTAAAGGCCCTTGTGTCCCGTACAGGGTATACAGGTGAAGATGGTTTTGAAATTTATTGTCGCGCAGAAGATGCGGTGACGCTTTGGCATGGGATTTTAGAAGCTGGAAAAGGGGGAGGGGTGCTTCCGTGCGGTCTCGGTGCGCGCGATACGCTTCGATTTGAAGCATGCCTGCCGCTTTACGGCCAAGAGCTGTCTAAAGACATCACGCCTATTGAAGCAGGACTCGGTTTCGCTGTGAAAACGAATAAGGAAGTCGACTTTTTTGGAAAAAGTACATTGCAGCAACAAAAAGAAGCAGGAACGAGCCGAAAGCTTATCGGCATTGAAATGATTGATAAAGGCATTCCGCGCCATGGGTATGACGTGTTTTCAGAAGGAGAATGGATCGGGATTGTAACAACAGGAACACAATCGCCGACATTGAAGAAAAATATTGGCTTGGCGCTGATTCGAACAGAATGGGCTGATGTAGATACGGTGGTAGAGGTCGATATTCGCGGGAAACGCTTAAAAGCGAAGGTCGTCGCTACACCATTTTATAAACGAGCAAAATAGATCAAAAGAGGAGAGAGGATTTTATGCTTCATCGTTATTTGCCAATGACCGAAGACGACAAACAACAAATGCTAAAAGCCATTGGTGTCGAGTCGATTGATGAACTGTTCTCCGATATCCCAGAGAGCGTCCGCTTTAAGGGAGAGTATCGGATTAAGCAAGCAAAGTCAGAGCCGGAACTAATGAAAGAGCTGGCAGCGCTTGCAGCCCAAAATGCTGATCTTAAAAGTTACACTTCGTTTCTTGGTGCAGGTGTATACGACCATTACATTCCAGTTGTTGTTGATCATGTGATCTCCCGCTCTGAATTTTATACGGCATACACGCCGTATCAGCCGGAAATTTCCCAAGGGGAGCTGCAAGCCATTTTTGAATTCCAAACGATGATTTGTGAGTTAACGGGAATGGATGTGGCCAACTCGTCGATGTATGACGGTGGAACCGCGTTAGCTGAAGCAGCCTTATTAAGCGCAGCTCACACCAAAAAGAAGAAAGTCTTGCTGTCAAAAGCTGTTCATCCGGAATACCGAGATGTCGTTAACACATACGCAAAAGGTCCGGGGCTTGAAGTTGTTGAAATTCCGCTGCAAAATGGCGTGACGGATTTAGAAACGCTAAAAAAGGAAATGAACGATGATGTCGCCTGCGTCATTGTGCAATATCCGAACTTTTTTGGCCAAATTGAGCCATTAAAGGAAATGGAGCCGATTGCTCATTCAGGAAAAGGAATGCTGGTTGTAGCAAGCAATCCGCTTGCGTTAGGGGGATTGACACCTCCAGGAGCGTTTGGCGCTGATATTGTTGTTGGAGATGCGCAGCCTTTCGGAATCCCAGCTCAATTCGGGGGACCGCACTGCGGTTATTTCGCGGTCAAATCAGCGTTGATGCGAAAAATACCTGGGCGCCTTGTCGGGCAAACGACAGATGAAGAAGGTCGCCGCGGCTTCGTGTTGACGTTGCAAGCGCGCGAACAGCACATTCGCCGCGATAAAGCGACTTCTAACATTTGCTCGAATCAAGCGTTGAATGCGCTAGCAGCCTCTGTAGCGATGACAGCCCTTGGCAAACAGGGAGTCAAAGAAATGGCGTTGATGAATATTCAAAAAGCGCATTATGCCAAAAATGCCTTTGTTGAACGCGGCTTTACAGTGCCATTTACGGGCCCATTCTTTAACGAGTTTGTAATCAAGGTAAATAAACCAGTGAGGGAAGTCAATCAACGGCTGCTTGAAAAAGGCATCATCGGCGGCTACGACCTTGGACGCGATTATCCAGAACTAGAAAATCACATGCTTGTGGCGGTCACAGAGTTGCGGACAAAAGAAGAAATCGACATGCTTGTGAAGGAATTGGGGGATTGTCATGCATAAAGATCAACCGCTTATTTTTGAATTAAGCAAACCGGGACGAATTGGTTACAGCTTACCGGAGTTGGATGTTCCTGCAGTAGATGTTGCTGAAATGATTCCAAGCGATTATATTCGCATGGAAGCAGCGGAGCTTCCTGAGGTGTCGGAGCTTGATATTATGCGTCATTACACTGCCTTATCGAAACGCAACCATGGCGTGGATTCCGGCTTTTATCCGCTTGGATCTTGCACGATGAAATATAACCCGAAAATTAACGAAAACGTGGCGCGGCTTGCCGGCTTTGCCCATCTTCACCCGCTTCAGCCGGAGGAGACGGTGCAAGGGGCACTTGAACTTATGTATGATTTGCAAGAGCATCTAAAAGAAATCACTGGAATGGACGCGGTGACGCTGCAGCCAGCAGCGGGAGCGCATGGAGAATGGACAGGGCTGATGATGATTCGCGCGTATCATGAAGCAAACGGCGATTTCAACCGCACGAAAGTGATTGTTCCGGACACCGCGCATGGAACGAACCCGGCGTCGGCGACGGTTGCCGGATTTGAAACGGTCACTGTCAAATCGACGGAGGAAGGGCTTGTCGATTTAGAAGATTTAAAACGGGTAGTCGGCCCGGATACAGCAGCATTGATGCTGACAAATCCGAACACGTTAGGTCTTTTTGAAGAGAATATTTTAGAAATGGCGGAAATTGTGCATAGTGCTGGCGGTAAATTATATTACGACGGCGCCAATTTGAATGCGGTGTTAAGTAAAGCAAGACCTGGAGATATGGGTTTTGATGTTGTGCATCTAAATCTTCACAAAACATTTACCGGCCCTCACGGCGGCGGTGGACCTGGTTCAGGACCAGTAGGCGTCAAAGCGGATTTCATTCCATTCTTGCCAAAACCGACCGTTGAAAAGGGAGAAAACGGCTACTACTTCGATTACGATAGACCGCAGGCGATCGGCCGCGTCAAACCGTTTTACGGAAACTTCGGCATTAACGTCCGCGCTTATACGTATATTCGTTCGATGGGGCCAGACGGCTTGAAAGCGGTGACCGAATATGCTGTATTAAATGCGAATTACATGATGCGCCGCTTGGCAGAATATTATGATTTGCCATATAACCGTCATTGCAAGCACGAGTTTGTTTTATCAGGCAAACGGCAGAAGAAGCTCGGTGTGCGCACGCTTGATATCGCAAAACGCCTGCTTGATTTCGGCTATCATCCGCCGACCATTTACTTCCCGTTGATCGTTGAGGAATGTATGATGATTGAACCGACGGAAACCGAATCTAAAGAGACGCTTGATGCGTTTATTGATGTGATGATTCAAATCGCGAAAGAAGCGGAAGAAGCGCCAGAAATTGTGCAAGAAGCGCCTCATACAACCGTTGTGAAACGTCTTGATGAAACAACAGCAGCACGAAAACCGATTTTACGCTATCAGAAATAAAAGAGAGCAGGTTATTTTGCTTCATACAGACGGGCTTGAAAGCGCTTGGCAGTGAAGAAGCGCAGCCGAGCGAAGCCAGTGACACAGGGGTCCCCGTTGGTTAACAGTCTAGTCTAAAAGAGCAGGCGCATGCCTGCTCTTTTAGTTGTATAATGTTTGCTTCTTCTAAAAGTCATTAGAGCTGAAAAACAATCTTCTCATCTGAAATGCTTAGTTGGGTGATAAGCTCGGAGCAAAGCTTCTCTGGCCTCTCTCCTAAATTTGGCGACGTCTGAGCAAATTTCCACATCTGCTTCCTTATATTCGAATGTGCGTTTTTTTGGGAGTATAATTGATAATCATTATCATTATAATGTTGAAAATGTTTCAAACCATAGATAAAATCCAGACCTTTTGTAGCATAGCAGAGAAGAGTCATAGAGTTTCACATCTTCCACCGAGAAGTCTTCCATCTCTTAACGGAGTGGAGGTGAGAGAGATTCATGTAAGGAATTAAATAATGAATAGAGTTGATCAGGCGACTCACTTAGGCTGTTGTTATATATAAATGATGAATGATTTCGATTCACTTGTGGATGATATTTACCCAACGAGAAGATCGAGCGTATGGTTCATTCAAAAGCAGGATCGACGGTCAAAGACAATCAGTGGCTTGGCTAAGTCATACTAAAGCGTGACCTGAAGACGCTGTTGTTTCATCGCCCGGCCGTCTGCTTATTTGAGGGGGATGTTGTGACATAGGCAATGAAATTTATATCGTGAACGGTCAGTGCCACTAAATGGCGCTGTTAAAATGGAAAGAGTATGGATGGCTTAATCCAGAAAAAAGGGGGGAAGAAGGGCGAAACGGGAGCTGTTGTTTGTATACGAAAGTAAAATGGGTGACAAAAACAGTCTGTCACCCGATCAAGCTTTTTTCTTCACTTTTCCCGTCCATGTTTTAAAGCCACCTTTTAAGTGGTAAAGATCGCGGTAGCCTTTGCGGTAAAGCATTTGTGCTGCTCTTCCACTACGCAGCCCGCTTTGGCAATATAAATAAATAGGCTGATCCTTTCGCAATTCCTTCATTCGCATTCGCATTTGCGTTAGCGGGATATTGCGCGCCCCTAAAATGTGCCCAGACGCATATTCATCTGCTTCACGTACATCGATCAGCTGCGCTTTGCGGTAGCCTGCACGAAACTCTTCTTCTGTTAGCGCTTTTACCATTCTGCGCTGCATAAAGTACATGGTTACTGAATAGACGATGATGGCGCCAAGCAAAATCCATATCCACTGCACGAGCAGAAAGCCCCCTTTTCCTCAACTTTCGACAACTTCTATTATATAGATGTCGAGCCTATGACGCAAAGTATTTTCACTTTTCTTTGCTTCTTTTGTTTGTTAAACTTATAAGCGCAAATAAGGAAAAAAGAAGGGTTGAAAATGGGAAAAGAAAGATGGCGATTTATCGATTCTGGAGATTGTTCTCCAGCGTTTAATATGGCTTTAGACGAAGCGCTGCTTGAGTGGCACAGCGAAGGCAAAATTCCGCCAACCGTTCGTTTTTATGGCTGGAATCCGCCGACGCTGTCGGTTGGTTATTTCCAAAAAGTTGAAAAAGAAATCGATATGGATGCAGTACGAAAAAACGGCCTAGGCTTTATCAGAAGGCCGACGGGTGGACGAGGAGTGCTTCACGACAAAGAGCTCACCTATAGCGTCATTGTGTCTGAAGCGCATCCAGCTATGCCGGAAACGGTGACAGAGGCATATCGCGTCATTTCGCAAGGAATTTTAGAAGGATTCCGTTTGCTAGGGCTTGACGCTTACTTTGCTGTCCCAAAAACGGAGGAAGAAAAGGCTAGTTTAAAAAATCCGCGCTCCGCTGTCTGTTTTGATGCTCCATCCTGGTACGAGCTTGTGGTGGAAGGAAGAAAAGTGGCTGGAAGTGCACAAACAAGACAAAAAGGAGTTATTTTGCAGCATGGCTCGATTTTGCTTGATTTAGATGAAGATTTGCTATTTAGCTTATTCAAGTATCCGAACGAGCGAGTCAAAGCTCGCCTGCAGAAAAATTTTAAAAATAAAGCGGTAGCTATTAATGAGCTCACCGATCGAAAAGTGACGATTTCGGAAGCAAAGGAAGCGTTTTATCAAGGATTTGAAAACGGCCTTGATATCATTTTGGAGCCATACACGCTATCAGAAGCGGAAATTGAGTATGTCAACGAACTCGCTAGAAAAAAATATGAGAGCGACGAATGGAATTTTAAGCGATAAACGCGGGCGACCACCGCGTTTTTCCGTTTTTTTATAAAGGCAACTGGCAAAATGCTTCGTTTATCAGCAAAATGGCTTGAATTTTAACGATTTTCTTCTTTTTTCTCTAGTTTCTATTGTTTTTTTTATTTGACAAAATGAAAGAGAGTTGACCAATCATACAATATATAGTAGGTGTTGTTAAAAAAATAATACTATATATTGTTTTTTTGCTGGCGGTATGGTAATTTAATCTAGACAGAATTTGCAGGCAGAAAGATCATGTAGAATTAGAAAGAAGAGGAGAGATTGGAGAATGACGGTTGCGTCTTCGAAAAAAATGGGCATTAATATTGAAAAGCTGAATGAGGATATTCGCCTTTTTCCGCAAGTGCACCCAATTACAGAAGATATGAACATTACGCATAAAGGCGTGTCCCGTTTAGTGATGCTGGACCGCTACTCATTTAAGGACACGGAAAAGCTAACGATGAGCGTGGGCGATTTTGTTGTATTGACGGTCAAAGAGGATCCGAAGTTTCCAGCGCGTGGACTTGGCTTTATTGTCGATATGGATTGGGAAACGAAAAAAGCGAAGGTGCTGGTTGAAGAAGACTATCGCGGCGTGCTAGATGGTGAGGAAGCAGAAACGGGAATTGTCGTTCGCTCGTTAGATACGATTGACAAGCCGCTTGAAATTTTTTATGAGCAAATTGCCAAGCGAAATGCAACAGGGCTTGCAGCTGTGGAAGCAACAGAAGAAAAGCGGAAGGAATGGTTTAACAAGTTTTATCAAGAATTGTCCAGCCTCAATTTTATTCCGGCAGGACGCGTATTATACGGTGCTGGGTCGGGAACAGAAGTAACCTATTTTAACTGCTATGTCATGCCGTTTGTTAAAGATTCGCGCGAGGGGATTTCCGAGCATCGCAAGCAGGTAATGGAAATTATGAGCCGCGGTGGCGGTGTCGGTACAAATGGTTCGACACTTCGTCCAAGAAATGCGCTGGCCCGCGGCGTAAACGGAAAATCATCCGGATCGGTCTCATGGCTTGATGATATTGCCAAGCTTACCCACCTTGTTGAGCAAGGAGGCTCCCGTTAACCAAGCGCCACCGGCGGGAGTAAAATCTCGTGAATTGCTGGGACGCCCTAAAGCCAACTTGACCACAACGTAGCTGGCAACGGCAAGCGTGACGGTTGAAAAACAAGTTGGATGAAACAATGGGCTATCAGCAGCCAAGCTTCTCTGGAAACGGAGATGAAGGTTCAGAGACGATCGAAACCTCCTAAGACACTTAGCGTTAAGGAGGGAGTAGACTAAGCGGGCGGCAACGCTCGTTTAGAGCGCGAGACAAGGAGATACGTTCTCTTTGATGATAGAGTCCGACCTCTAGTGAAAGCTAGAGAGCTAGGCAGAAATGGCCTAGCCCGCTCCGATCGAGCGAGTAACAAAGAGCGAGGCGCACAAATGATTATGTTGGCAGACTGGCATCCGGATGTGATTGAGTTTATCATTTCGAAGATGCAAAATCCGCGCATTCTGCGTTATTTACTAGAAAATACAGAAGATGAGGGCATTCAAAAAGCGGCAAAAGAAAAACTGAAATTCACTCCGCTTACCGAGCAAGAGCGTGCGATGTACCAAGGAATTGTCAACTACAAAAATATGCCGGGATATGGCGGATTTTCCGAAAAGATTATTAAAGAAGCGGAAGAAAAGCTGCGGACGGGCGGCACTTACACCGTGCATAATCCAGATTTTCTAACAGGCGCAAACATTTCTATTTGCTTAACAAAAGAGTTTATGCAAGCGGTTGAGAACGATCAAGAATATGAACTGCGCTTCCCGGATGTTGAGACATATTCAGAAGAAGAAATGCGCATTTACAACGAAAAGTGGCATGAAGTTGGCGATGTACGCGAATGGGAAAAAATGGGGTATCGCATCCGTGTCTATCGCAAAATCCGTGCCCGCGAGTTGTGGAAGCTGATTAACATTTGCGCCACATACTCTGCGGAACCAGGTATTTTCTTTATCGACAATGCCAATGACATGACAAACGCAAGAGCGTACGGCCAAAAAGTCGTAGCGACGAATCCATGTGGTGAGCAGCCACTTGCACCATATTCTGTCTGCAACTTGGCAGCTATCAACTTGGCGAATATGGTCGATAAAGAAACAAAAACGGTTAACTATGACAAACTGAAACAAACGGTAGAAATTGGCGTAAGAATGCAAGATAATGTCATTGATGCAACACCATACTTCCTTGAAGAAAATAAAAAGCAAGCACTTGGTGAACGCCGCGTCGGCCTTGGCGTAATGGGATTGGCCGATTTGCTCATTTACTGCGAAAAGGAATACGGCTCCGAAGAAGGTAACCAACTTGTTGATGAAGTATTCAAAATGATCGCGACGACGGCATATCGCGCTTCGATTGAACTGGCGAAAGAAAAAGGCAGCTTCCCGTTCTTGGTTGGCGAGACGGAAGAAGAAACGATGAAGCTGCGCGAAGCGTTGATTAATACCGGCTATATGAAAAAAATGCCGGATGATATTCGCGAAGACATTTTAAAATATGGCATTCGCAATTCGCATTTGCTAACGGTGGCTCCGACGGGTAAATAGTTGCCCCCTGTATTTGTAAAAATACAGTGAAAACTCGGCTGTATGCGGGGAACTCTGGCGTATCTCTTGCTACCTGTGCCTTGCCAGCACACAAAGAGGTAAAAATGCAAGAGTGTTGGATGAATCCTACCAGACAATCCGCAGGGAAGTCGTGGCTGACCCCTCAACGACTATACGCCGAGCAACCAAAATTCTTAACAGGAACACAAGTTCGTTTTATAATAATCTTATGGGAATATTAAAAAAGAGGTGTTCCTGTGAAAAAGAAATATCTAAATTGCGATGGACAAATTTATGTAAAACCAAGCCAAGTTGAGAGAAAAAAGTTCTGTTCTCGGTCTTGTAAAGCTGAATATTTTAAAAACCCCCCATCGTTTTGGAAAGAAATGAGTAAGAAAAGACTCGTTAATTGCTCATTCTGCGGGAAAGGAATCATCCGCAAACCTTCTGAAATTAGAGAAACCAACTTTTGTGATAGACATTGTAGAAGGAAGTATCTATAGCAAATAACGATAAAATTAATCAACACTTAAAAAGAAGGGTAGAGCTAAATTGCAAATTTTGTGGACAAAAGGTTAGTGTTCCGAAAAATAGGGCGTTAAGCGCAAAATATTGTTCTAAACATTGCTTAGTCAAGGCAAATGGACAGAGAGGAAAGGTTCAATATTCAAAAAGAGTTATTGTCGTATGTAATAACTGCGGAACAAAATTTGAAAAAAAGCCTTCTGTTGTTAGGAACTTAAATTTTTGTTCTATAAAATGTATGGGGGATTATTATGGAAAGAGTGGAATGTTTTCCGGAGAAAATAGCGGCACTTGGGCAGGTGGAGATATAGAATATTACGGGCCCAATTGGAGAATTCAGCGTAGAAAGGCTAGAGAACGAGATAATTTTACTTGTCAAGATTGCGGAATAACAGAAGCAGAATACGGACAAGAACTCTCAGTTCATCACATTATACCTTTCAGAGCCTTCAACGGCGACTGGAAAAGAGCCAATGACTTGTCAAATTTAATAACTCTATGTGAACACCCTTGTCATCGCAAGAGACATTCAAAAGAATTTTGGTTGAAGATATAGTCTGACCCATATGGCGACATATGGAGCAGGTAGCAATCTTACCTGCCTTCTGTCCAATGTTGTATAGATAGAAGTAACACAAGTGAGTACCGGAACCATGGTCGGCGTTTCAACAGGATTAGAGCCTTACTTTTCCTTCTCTTATTACCGAAGCGGCCGTCTCGGCAAGTTTATTGAAGTGAAGGCCGATATTGTGCAAGAATATTTGGACAGCCATCCAGAGGCAGATCCAAACAACCTGCCTCACTGGTTTGTAACGGCAATGGATTTATCGCCAGAGGCGCACGCGGATGTGCAATGCATCATCCAGCGCTGGGTTGACTCCAGCCTTTCGAAAACGGTCAATGCGCCGCGAGGCTATACAGTTGAACAGGTACAAAAAGTGTACGAGCGTTTATGGCGCGGCGGCGCGAAGGGCGGCACCGTCTATGTTGACGGCAGTCGAGATGCGCAAGTATTGACGTTGAAAGCAGAAGAAAACACATTTGAAGAACAGCTTGAATTAATTCCAGAAGAAGAAAAAGAAACAAAACGGGCGGTTGTATTAATTGATACGATCCAAGATTTGCGCACGACCGATGTGACGATCGGTTCGGAAGTCGGCAACATTTGTCCGGTATGCCGTGAAGGAACGGTTGAAGAAATCGGCGGCTGCAACACATGCACAAGTTGCGGCGCACAACTGAAATGTGGTCTGTAAGCAATAAAAAACTGGCTCCAATCAATCGTGGAGCCAGTTTTTTATTCATAAAACGATGAAAGAGCAAATATAGTAGTATGAGGCATAATGAATAAATAAGGGGGAGAACGATGCTGATCCATGTTGTACAGAGGGGGGAAGCGCTCTGGACGATTTCTCAGCGTTACGGAGTATCGATCGAGGCGATTATTACAGCTAATAAGCTGAAAGATGCTAACCGTCTTGCGATCGGACAGGAGCTCGTCGTTCCATCTTTATACCGCTATCATACGGTTCGTGCAGGAGAAACATTATGGGCTATTGCTAGACAATACGGCGTTTCGCTTGAGTCTATTATTCAAGCTAATCACATCAGCAACCCGTCTGTTCTTTATTCGGGCACAGTCCTTCTGATTCCGCCAAGAACTCACACCGTACAGCGAGGAGAGACGCTATCACAGATCGCTGCTCGTTATGGAACGACTGTGCAAGACATCGCGCGAGCTAATCAGATTGCTGATCCGAATAGGATTGTCGCTGGCATGGCATTGATGATTCCTCATCCTAAACCAACTATTGAAGTGAACGCTTTTACGATTGATGGAGGAGAAAAAGGAGCGCAACAAGTCCGAGAGGTAGGGCGTTATTTAACATACGCCTCTCCATTTGCTTATACGATGAGAGCCGATGGCGGGCTTAATCCGCCTAATGATGCTGCCATTATTGAAGCGGCAAGGTCGGAAAACGTTGTTCCGATGATGGCGATCACGAATTTTACGTATACAGACCCAGGCTCGCGATTGGCGCAGACGATCTTTTCCAATCTGCAATTACAAAACCGGCTGCTTGATCATATAGTTCGTACGATGCACGAAAAAGGCTACCGTGGAGTGAATATCGATTTTGAAAATGTCTATCCATCTGATCGTGAACGGTATAACCAATTTTTGCAAAACGCTGTCGAGAGACTTCATCGTGAGGGCTACTTTGTTTCTACTTCCCTTGCTCCTAAAGTAAGTGGAGAACAACAAGGAATCTTATATGAGGCACATGATTACCCAGCGCATGGAAGAATTGTCGACTTTGTCGTGTTAATGACGTATGAATGGGGATACAGGCTTGGGCCGCCGCAGGCTATTTCCCCAGTTCATCAAATTAGAAGGGTGCTTGATTATGCCGTTAGTGTCATTCCGCGGAATAAAATTTTTATGGGGTTTCAAATTTATGCGCGGGATTGGGTTCTTCCTCATGTACAAGGACAAGAAGCGGAGACATTCAGTCCGCAAGAAGCAGTGGAACGCGCGATTCGTTATGGTGCGGTGATTCAGTATGATTATACAGCCCAGTCACCGTTTTATCGCTATGTCGACAGTCAAGGAAGAACACGTGAAGTTTGGTTTGAGAATGCTCGCAGCGCTCAAGCGAAGTTTGAACTAGTGAAAGAGTATCAGCTAAGAGGAATCAGCTATTGGGTTCTTGGTTATCCTTTTCCAGAAAACTGGGCGCTATTAGAAGACAATTTTCACATTCGTAAGCGATAATAAAAATGGTGCGTGTAAAGAAGGAAGATTCCGACGGCACGCACCTTTTCGTTTTGTTATTGATGGCAGGAAATATGCGCGTGCTGTCGCTGAAACCGATGGCATGGCCGCTGGTTTCGCTGGAAGCTTGATTAAACAAAAAAATCCCAAGCAACATCGCTGTTTTATTGGTTCATACTAACCATAAGTATGAACAAAACAAGGAGGCGTACCTCAGCTATGGAACCATTTATTCCGCGGCTCGTTTATTTTGAACCAGAGGCGCTGCAATATTCTTTAGGCAAAGAGTTATATGAAAAATTCAAAAGCATGGATATTGAAATACGCGAGACAACGTCGCATAACCAAGTGCGCGGCATTCCTGGGGAAACGGAGTTGCAGCGGTACCGAAACGCGAAATCAACGCTCGTTGTCGGCATTAGGCGCACATTAAAGTTTGATACGTCCAAGCCGTCGGCAGAATACGCCATTCCGCTTGCGACAGGGTGTATGGGGCATTGCCATTATTGTTATTTGCAAACGACGCTCGGAAGCAAGCCTTATATCCGTGTATACGTCAATCTCGATGAAATTTTTTCCCAAGCGAAAAAGTACATCGATGAGCGCGCACCGGAAATTACCCGTTTTGAGGCCGCTTGTACATCCGATATTGTCGGCATTGATCACTTAACTCATTCATTAAAAAAAGCGATCGAATTTATTGGAGCGACGGAATACGGACGGCTTCGCTTTGTCACGAAATATGAGCACGTCGATCATCTGCTTGATGCGAAGCATAATGGGAAAACCACCTTTCGTTTTAGTGTGAATTCGCGCTATGTCATTCGTCATTTCGAGCCGGGAACATCATCATTTGAAGCAAGGATGGAAGCGGCGCGAAAAGTGGCTCGCGCCGGTTATCCGCTCGGTTTTATTGTTGCTCCGATTTATCGGCATGATGGGTGGAGGGAAGGCTATTTAGAATTGTTCCAACGTTTGTCTGAACAGCTTGCAGGAGTCGAGACACCTCATCTTTCGTTTGAATTAATCCAGCATCGCTTTACGAAACCGGCAAAGGCTGTGATTCAAAAGCGTTATCCAAAAACAAAGCTGGATTTGGATGAAAGCAAGCGAAAATACAAATGGGGGCGCTACGGCATTGGCAAATATGTATATCCAGATTCAGAGGCCAAGCAGCTGAAAGAAACACTCGAGTATTATATTGCACAATTTTTCCCTGAGGCAGAAATTCAATATTTTACGTGATTCGCTCTTTTCCTTGTCATTTCACTATAGCATGGTATAATAATACTGATTGTGATTTTTGGATGAGTACGGGTAAGTATGGGAGGGAATTATGATGCCGACACCAAGCATGGAGGACTATATCGAGCAAATTTATAATTTAATTGAAGAAAAAGGATACGCGAGAGTATCGGATATTGCCGAGGCATTGTCCGTTCATCCCTCCTCTGTTACAAAAATGGTGCAAAAACTTGATAAAGATGAATATTTAGTATATGAAAAATACCGTGGCCTTGTTTTAACCGCTAAAGGGAAAAAAATCGGCAAACGACTTGTATATCGTCATGAACTGCTTGAACAATTTATGCGCATCATTGGCGTAGATGAAGGGAACATTTATCAGGATGTAGAGGGAATTGAACATCATTTGAGCTGGAACGCTATTGATCGTATTGGGGATCTCGTTCAATACTTCCAAGAAGATCCAGTGCGTCTTCAAGCGCTCCGCAATATTCAAAAACAAAATGAACAACAGACAGAGTAAGGATTTTCTTACTCTTTTTTATTTTTGATACTAAATCTCTTCCTCCGCTCTTATACATATATAAGATACGAATCGTCGCAGAGAGGGGCTGGCAGCATGGAGATTGACATCGTGCTTTCGGGGGGAGGAGTAAAGGGATTCGCGCTGGTGGGCGCCTATGAAGCGATCGAGGCAAAAGGGCTCCAATTAAAGCGAATCGCCGGCACGAGCGCAGGTTCAATGATTGCAGCGCTCATTGCAGCAGGCTATACAAGCCAGCAAATGATTGAGTTGATTGATCATTTGGATTTAAAGCAGCTGCTGGATAAGCGCAAGGAAGTTCTTCCATTTTCATTAATGAAGTGGGTGTTTTTATATTGGAAAATGGGATTATATAAGGGACAGGTGCTGGAGGAATGGATGGAGGAGGTACTGGCAGCCAAGGGAATTCGAACGTTCGGCGATTTGCCAAAAGACCGTTTGTATATTGTGGCATCCGATGTAACAAGTGGACGTATTTTGGTGCTGCCGACTGATTTGCCGCAATATGGAATTGATCCTGATACGTTTTCAGTAGCAAAAGCGGTGCGCATGAGTGTCAGCATTCCTTATTTTTTTGAGCCTGTTAAGCTCCAGACGGATGCCGGGAAATTTGTGGTTGTCGATGGGGGAGTACTTAGCAATTTTCCTTTGTTTATTTTTGATGAAGAAAAAAAGGTGAAAAAGCGGCCTGTTCTTGGCGTTCAGCTTAGCGCTCGGCTTGATAAGCGGCCAAAAAAGCAAGTTCGCAATGCGATTGAGCTGTATGAAGCGCTATTCAGTGCCATGAAGGAGGCGCATGATGCTCGGTACATCTCGCGGCGGCATGAAAAAAACATTATTTTTATTCCTGTTCGTAACGTATTATCTACAGAATTTTCCATGACCGATGAGGAAAGAGACCATTTAATCGGCTATGGCAGACGCAAAACAGAGCTTTTTTTAAAAAAATGGACATACTAAAGAAGAATCGAGCTAAAACAAAGCTCGATTCTTCTTTTTTCCTTTTTTCCCTTCGATGACTGTTAAGTGGGATGATGTTCGTTTTTTCGGTAAGCGGTGGTGCGTTCCTTTCTTCGAATAGGACAATGCTTTTGCTGAAGGTCTTCGGTCCCGGTTCACATGAAGCTTTTTCGATTGGTTGACCGCTCTTAAATAGGCGGCATTTTCTTTATTGAAACGCCGCTGGGAAATCCAACGAAAAAGCGCATATATAATGGCGATCGTAAGACCGATAAAGATGATGCGGCGGAGCAGTATCACCGGCTCGGAAAATAGTGTAAATGCCAGGCCGAAGGCTCCTAATAATAGAACAATCCCAATCAATGGATGAAATGTGCGACGGAACATTCCGCATCCACCTCCCTGATAATTACCGAACGGCTTTGGTTGCCTCCTGTCCTTCTTCTAGCCGAAGGAGCTCCTGAAATGAAGCAATCGCCACTTCCACTTGCTCGTCGCTCGGTTCTTTTGTTGTCAGCAGCTGCAGCCATAAGCCCGGATAGCCGAGCCAGCGCAGTACGGGAATGCTTCTTAACCGGTTAGTAAACTGCAGGACTTCGAAAGAGATCCCCAGCACGACCGGAATTAAGGCAATACGGTTAACAATTCTCAACCAAAGCGGATCTGTCGGAACAGCCAAGTAGACAAAGACACCGACAATAACAGTAAATAGAATAAAGCTGCTGCCGCACCGATAATGCAGGCGCGATTGCCGCTGAACATTTTCGATCGTAAGCGGAACGTTACTTTCAAAGGCGTTGATCACCTTATGCTCCGCTCCGTGGTATTGGAATACACGCTTAATTAACGGCGTCAGAGAAACAGCGTAAATATAAGTAAGCAACAGCAGTAGCTTAAACGCTCCTTCCACCAACACCTGCGCTGTTTTCGTCGGAAAAAGAGGTTTTGTAAAATTCGCTAAAAACACCGGAATAATGGTGAATAAAAATTTCCCGAACAGAAATGATAAGACGCCAATGACTGCTACGCTGAGAATCAAAGACAGCTTCGACTCTTCTTTTTTTGGCTCATTCAGCGTGTCGTCATCTTTTGGGTCTAAATCGTAGCGTTCACTAGCAAACTGAAAATGCTTGGCGCCGTTTGCGCTCGCTTCTAAGATAGCGACAATTCCGCGAATCAAAGGAATCCTTTTTAAAAATGATAATGTTGGATTTGTTTGGCGAAGCATATGAAAATATTCGATTGTCTGATCTTTTCGGCGAATCGCGGTTACAGAATGCTTTCTTCCTGCAAACATCACGCCCTCTACCACGGCTTGCCCGCCATATATCGGTTTGATCATTTTCTCCATCGTGTCGACACCAACCTATTTCGTTATTTATATTCTATTCTACAAGAAATAGCGAGAAACCTCTAGGTCGATGCTATGATTATCATTTCCAAAAATAAAAATGGATAGACATGCCAAACGAGTTTTTTTTTGTTTATATGGATATAAATGCAACCTGTTGCGAATGGTCTCTATGGAACACCGACGGTTGGAGAAGTTTTGGGGGGCTTTTTGTCACGTGAGCATGTGGCAAGAATTCGAACAGCCGGATCATCTATGGATCGATGAAGCGGCGCTGTTCGTCCACTCAACCGCATTGTTCAGATACATGTTAAAGTCTTAAGTTGCATCTATAATAGATACAGCTAAAAGGTTGAACCGATAGCCCATTCCAAAGCAGAGTCCCATTTTTTCAACGACTGAATGCAAGGCGGTGAGGGATCTTCGTTATGCCAAAGCGCGGCGGAGTGCCCAATCGTGGAAAAATGTCCCCAACTTCCTATTGCTGCAAGTGTTAAGAGGACAAGTTACATTTATATAGTCAGTTATGTTGATGATCCAACTAATATTGCCCGGTTCTTGGTTGTACGAGCCACTTGCTTGTCGACTGGACATGCTGACCGCTTATGTGTGGCCGTATGATTCCGTACGAAAATAATGGACAATCAACACTTGTGATATATAGTCATGAATTTGCCGATGAAGGGCCATACTAACAAAAAGGAGGTGTCAAGCATTCATGAAGGACAATGGTCAATCACTTGAACAAAATCAGCGTGAACAACCGATGTCGCTGTTAATGAAAGCGATGATTACTGGATTTGTCGGCGGTATATTTTGGAGTTTGCTGGGATATTTGGCTAGCTTTTTTCATTTTACGGAATTAAGTCCTAATATGCTTCTGCTTCCATGGAATTTTGGTGATTGGAAATATGGAAAGACGGGAAATTATCTTGCCATTTTCCTCATCGGTTTATTATCTATATTAGTGGCTCTACTTTATTATGTGCTGTTGCGTAAAATAAAAAGCATGTGGGCAGGCATCGGATACGGTGTAGCATTATGGATTATTGTGTTTTATGTGCTGAATCCGCTGATTCCGGGATTGCGTTCTGTCTCTGAGCTTGAACGGAATACGGTTATTACAACCATCTGCTTGTATATTTTGTATGGTCTGTTCATCGGTTACTCCATTTCGTTTGAACATCAAGAAAGCGAGTATACGCAAACACAGGTAAGAAATGAGTAGTGGCCCAACCCTTTTTATGCTAAAATATGATTGTTTAAACATTTTGGCGATTTGGCTTAAAAGGGGTTGCAGAAATGGCACGTCTTCTTTTAATTAATGGTCCAAACTTAAATTTGCTTGGCAAACGAGAGCCTCATGTTTACGGAAGCGGAACTTTGCACGACTTAGAGCAGCAGTTAATCTCGTTTGCATCCGAACGGGAAACAGAACTGGCATGCGTTCAGAGCAATCACGAAGGAGACATCATCGAGCAAATTCATGCTGCCGATGGTGTGTATGATGGTGTGATTTTAAATGCAGGCGCATTTACTCATTATAGTTATGCCATTCGTGATGCCATTGCCAGTGTTAATGTCCCGGTCATTGAAGTACATATTTCCAACATCCATGCCCGCGAGCCGTTCCGCCATGAGTCGGTCATTGCACCGGTAGTGATCGGACAAATTGTGGGTCTTGGCGTGACCGGATATCGCTTAGCCATTTTAGCGCTATTGGACAAATTAGGGGAAGGGGAGAGAGCATGGAAAAACTAGAAAAACTACGTGCTTGTTTTGCTGAGTACGGCATTGATGGAATGTTGATTACAAACAGCTATAATCGCCGCTATATGACAGGCTTTACCGGAACGGCCGGCGTAGCGGTGATCAGCAAAACAGAAGCGGTATTTATTACGGACTTTCGTTATGCTGAACAAGCTGCCAAGCAAATTAAAGGATACGAGATTGTTCAGCATGCTGGTTCCATCATCGAAGAAGTAGCTAAACAGGCGGCCCGCCTTCAAATTAAAAAGCTTGGTTTTGAACAGGATCATCTATCCTATGCCACTTTTCAAGCCTATGAAAGAGAGGCGGAAGTGGTGCTTGTCCCTGTTTCCGGTTTAGTTGAAAAGTTACGCTTGATTAAGTCGGATTCAGAGATTAAGATATTAAAGGAAGCAGCGGAGATTGCTGATGCAGCGTTCAACCATATACTTCAGTTTATTCGCCCCGGGGTACGGGAAATCGAGGTTGCTCATGAATTAGAATTTTTTATGCGCAAGCAGGGCGCTATTTCGTCTTCGTTTGATATTATCGTTGCATCTGGCTATCGGTCAGCATTACCGCACGGAGTGGCAACTGACAAAATCATTGAAAAAGGGGAATTCGTCACGCTCGATTTTGGTGCTTATTACCACGGCTACTGTTCGGATATCACCCGAACCGTCGCGGTTGGTGAAGTCAGCGATGAGCTAAAAAAGATTTATGATATTGTATTAAAAGCACAGCTGCGCGGCATGGAAGGAATTAAGCCGGGCATGACTGGAAAAGAAGCAGATGCGCTGACCCGTGATTATATTTCGGAACAAGGATATGGCGAGCATTTCGGGCATTCCACCGGTCATGGAATCGGTCTGGAGATTCACGAAGGGCCGACACTATCGGTTCGTTCTGATGTAAGATTGGAGCCGGGCATGGTGGTGACGGTCGAACCAGGAATTTACATAGCAGGGCTTGGCGGTGTGCGTATTGAGGATGATACGGTTGTCACCGCGGATGGTAATGATCCGCTGACTCGCTCACCAAAAGAGTTGATCATTTTATAATACTTGTAAGTGGGAGGACATTCGTCAATGATTTCAGTGAACGATTTTCGTACAGGATTAACGATTGAAGTAGATGGCGATATTTGGCGCGTCATTGAATTCCAGCACGTAAAACCAGGAAAGGGAGCTGCATTTGTTCGTTCCAAGCTTCGCAACCTTCGCACAGGTGCTATTCAAGAAAAAACGTTCCGCGCCGGTGAAAAAGTCAACCGTGCGCAAATTGACAATCGCAAAATGCAATACTTATATGCAAACGGCGATCAGCACGTGTTTATGGATACAGAAACGTATGAGCAAATTGAGCTTTCCTCACAGCAAATCGAGTATGAGTTGAAATTTCTAAAAGAAAACATGGAAGTCTTTATTATGATGTATCAAGGCGAAACGATCGGTGTAGAGCTTCCAAATACAGTAGAGTTGAAAGTGGTGGAAACAGAGCCGGGCATTAAAGGTGATACGGCTTCTGGCGGTTCTAAACCAGCTACATTAGAAACAGGGCTTGTTGTTCAAGTGCCGTTCTTTGTAAATGAAGGAGATGTGCTCATTATCAATACAACAGACGGAACTTATGTTTCCCGCGCTTAAGCGAATGATAGGGATGGTAGGCAAAGCTAACTTAGCGTTTGCCTACCATCATTTTTATTTGTAGGCACTTTTTCGCATCAGTCCTGCTTAAAAACGCTCAACAGGGAAGCAACGAATCCGAATGCAGAGGAAATGGGAATAAAGAAGTTCATGAGCGGACGAATGCGGACAGTGACACGGGATGAAAGCGTTTTTTGTCAACCACCTGATCCCTTGCTTTTTAGCAAGGAGTTTTTTTATGCAAAAAATTGCTTCTGAAATGAATGAGCGTTGCATACGTTTGTACTAATCATTTTATTTATGAGGAGGAACCCATGAAGCGATGGTTGTCCATGATCGATTCAACGGTGCTTTCCATGGCTGGAATGCGTTTTTTGTCGGCGACAATTGAACTGACTGCTGCGATCATCATGCTTTGTCTCAATGACGTAAAAAAAGCGGTTGCCGTCAATGCGATTCTTGCCATTGTCGGCCCGATTATTTTTATAGTAACGATGACAATTGGCCTTCTTTCCGTAGCGGACGAGCTTTCATTTTCTAAATTATTTTGGATTGCCCTTGGTGTTGGTTTGATTTTAGTTGGCATCTATAAATAAGGGGTGTGCACTTATGGAAAAGGAGGGGGAAAGATGAATGAGATTATCGAAATTCTGCCAAAAACAATCAGCTCCGCTCTTTTGAAGCTGCCTCCTTCTTGGAAAGAGGAACTCGAAGAAATTCGGATCAGAATTCAGAAACCGCTTGAGGTAACGATGAAGGGGATGGTTCATTTTCTGCCGTACGAAGTGACCGCTGAAGATGGCACACATCTTCTGAATAAAATTAGCCACTATTCCATTTATGCGATGGAGGAAGAGCTGAAAAGAGGATTTATCACGATTCAAGGCGGCCATCGTGTAGGACTAGCCGGGAAAGTGATTACAGATGGAGGAAATGTGAAAGCGATCCGACATGTTACCTCCTTTAATATTCGCATAGCCAGACAAAAAGTTGGAATTGCTGAGCCGCTGATTCCATATGTATACGATGGTCGTTGGTGTAGCACGATGATTATTGGCTCTCCGCAAACAGGCAAAACGACACTGCTCCGCGATATCGCACGAATGGTCAGCACTGGCGTACCGATGAAGAAAATTCCTCCAAAAAAGGTCGGAATTGTGGATGAACGTTCAGAAATTGCCGGATGTGTGAAAGGCATTCCTCAATTTGATTTAGGTCACCGCATTGATGTATTAGATGCTTGTCCAAAGGCCGAAGGAATGATGATGATGATTCGTTCGATGAGTCCGGAGGTGTTAATTGTCGATGAAATTGGCCGTATAGAGGATAGCGAAGCCTTATTAGAAGCTGTTCATGCGGGAGTTTGCGTTTGGACGACAGTTCATGGGAAAAATTGGAACGATGTCGCTTTACGGCCAACATTACGTGCAATGATTGAACAGCGTGTATTTGATCGATTTATCGAATTAACAAACGAACGGGGACCAGGAACCGTTCGCCGCATCACAGATCAAAATGGAACGGTGCTCTATGAGGCGGTGGCAAGAAGATGAAATGGATTGGCGCTCTTCTTATTTTACTGGCGACAACATGGACAGGATTTGAAACAGCCAACAGACTCAGCGAGCGTCCGCGGCAATTGCGGCAATTAAAAACCGCATTGCAGGCACTCGAAGCAGAGATTATGTATGGGCATACACCGCTATCAGAAGCTGCCTTGCATTTGGCGAACCAGCTGCCTCTGCCTCTCTCGCGTTTTTTCCAGCAATTTGCGGAAACGCTCCAAACGGGGGAAACGAGCGTAAAAGAAGCATGGCAGGAAAGCTTGCAAAGCATCTGGGGAGCTACGGCGCTCAAACAAGGGGAGTTTGAAGTGATGAAGCAATTTGGCGAAACATTAGGGCAGTATGATCGAATGGCCCAGCAAAAGCAGATCGCTCTAGCAATCGTCCACCTTGAAAGAGAAGAACAAGATGCGCTAGAGAAAAAAGCGCGTTATGAAAAAATGGCTAAAAGCTTAGGTTTGCTCACAGGATTGCTCATTATTATTTTATTGATCTAATTAGGAGGAAGCAGCTATGGGAATTGATGTCGATATCATTTTTAAAATTGCTGGAGTTGGCATCGTTGTTGCGTTTTTGCATACCGTGCTGGACCAGATGGGGAAAAAGGAATATGCCCAATGGGTGACGCTGCTCGGCTTCATTTACATTTTATTTATGGTGGCCTCCATTGTTAGCGATTTATTTCAAAAAATTAAGGACGTATTTTTGTTTCAAAGCTAGGAGGGGAAGAGCCATTCAAATATTGCAAATTGTAGGGATCGGGCTGATTGCAACGTTTTTAGCCATTTTGCTTAAGGAGCAAAAATCCAGTGTGGCGTTTTTGTTGACGGTGTTTGTTGGTTGTGTGATTTTTCTGTTTTTGATTGATCAAATTAGCCATATTATTCATATGCTTCAAAAAATGGTCTCTGATACAAAGATTAATATGATTTATTTTGAAACGATTTTAAAAATTATTGGTATTGCTTATATTGCCGAATTTGCAGCGCAAATTTCGAAAGATGCCGGTCAAGGGGCGATTGCTTCCAAAATTGAGCTGGGGGGAAAAATTTTAATTTTGGCGATGGCCATCCCGATTTTAACCGCCATTATTGAAACGGTCATCGGGCTCATTCCTACGTCATAGCAAAGGGGGTGATGGATTGAAAAAAACGTTGATATCCCTGATCTGGTGCGGCTTCTTTTTTTTCATTCCGCACATTGTACAAGCTGCCGCTGATCATCAGCCGCTTATGCAAAAGCAGATAGAAGCGCTTGGAATTGATGAGGTGCAGCAATATTGGAATGAAATCGTGACAAAGTATGGCGGATTTTTGCCGGAAAGTCAAAAAGGATCACTTGTCCAGTTTTTGCAAGGACAAAAAGAGTGGTCGATGAAAGAATGGCTTCTAGCGTTGCTCAAATTTCTGATGTACGAGTTGCAAATGAATGGGAAACTTCTTGGTACGCTTATTTTATTAACCGTATTTAGCATGTTTTTGCAGTCGCTACAAACAGCTTTTGAGCAGCAGGCAGTTAGTAAGGTAGCTTATGCCGTTGTCTATATGATGCTCATTATTATTGCTTTAAATAGCTTTCGTCTCGCGATGGAGTATGCGCATGAAGCCATCCAGACAATGACGCATTTTATGGTTGCCATGGTCCCTCTTTTGTTAGCCTTGCTCGCTTCTTCCGGCGGATTAATCTCTGCTGCGTTTTTTCATCCTATCATTCTATTTTTAATGAATACAACTGGAGTGGTTGTACAGTATGTGACGCTCCCTCTTTTATTTTTGGCAGCGCTATTAGGAATTGTCAGCACGATGTCTGAGCATTACAAAGTGACGCAACTGGCCGATTTGCTCACAAAGGTAGCCGTTGGGACGCTCGGCGCCATTTTAACGGTTTTTCTTGGCGTTATGTCTGTAAAAGGGACAACCTCGGCCGTTGCCGATGGCATTGCTTTACGAACGACAAAGTTTGTCACGGGAAATTTTGTTCCTGTCGTTGGAAAAATGTTTACGGATGCAGCTGATACCGTTGTCACCGCTTCTATGTTATTGAAAAACGCGGTAGGTATTGTCGGGGTAGCACTTTTGTTAATGATTGTCATTTTCCCGGCTTTAAAGATTTTTGTGATTGCTTTTATTTATAAGCTTTCAGCTGCGGTTTTACAGCCGCTTGGCGGCGGCGCCATTATATCGTGCTTGAATGTGATAAGCAAGAGCATTACTTATGTTTTTGCAGCATTAGCAATCGTATCATTGATGTTTTTTCTTAGTTTAACTGTGATCATTACAGCCGGAAATATCGCGATGATGGTGCGGTAGAAGGGGGAAACGGGATGCATGTGATTACAGAGTGGGTTACCAATATCATTCTATTCATCTTATTTGCGACGATTATCGACTTGCTGCTCCCTTCCTCTTCTTTTCAAAAATATGTAAAAATGGTGGTCGGACTGATTCTTCTTCTTGTTATGCTATCACCTCTTTTACATATTTTCTCGATTGATGTCAATCGTTTTCTCGCTGCCATTACAGAGGAAGACTACGGACAGCAAGATATGATGAAAAATGAACTAGAAAACAAGAAAAAAGAAATACAAGCCTCACAACGTGCATATATTTTAGAACAAACGGCTGTCCAGATGAAAAAACAAGTAGCTGAGGAGTTGATGAAGCAATATGGATTGACTGTCAAACAAATTGTTGTACAAACAAAAGAAAATGAACATGAATCATTACAAATTCCTGATGATATTCAAACCATTAAAGTCATTGTAAGTAAATCGCAAGATCCCGAAGCGGTTCAGCCTGTCGTGATTGATACGGCGAAATCGCTTGAACCATCAGCTGAAGAAACCGAACAAACAAAAAAGCTCGCTTCGTTCTTTGCAGCAAAATGGGATGTACATGAAGAAAAAATCGATGTACAAATCGAGGGGAGGGAATGGGGGGATGTTTCCGTTCATTAAACGCTGGCTAGAACCACAAGAAAAAGGAACTGGCGAAAAGAAGGCAACGCCGATTTCTTACGTTTTTGTGCTACTGCTGCTTGGTGTTTTGTTTATGCTAATGAGCCATAATTGGAAAAATGATGCGGCACCGGCGGACTCTGTCGCGGCTTTAAAACAGGAGACGGATGAGCAGGCTGTCGAGACCTTTGGACGCAACAAGGACACGAAAGCTAAGGTGATTGCCGAATATGAACAACGCTACGAGGAGCAGCTAAAATCAGCGCTTGAAGATATCCAAGGAGTGCGTGATGTCAAAGTTGTTGTCAACGTGGATGCTACAGAGATGCAAATATTAGAAAAAAACGAAGTAACTCAGCAGCAAACAACGGATGAAACAGACAAAGAAGGCGGGACACGTAAAATTCAAAATTATTCATCAAATGAACAAGTCGTCATTATACAGGATGGCGATAAAGAAACACCGATTGTCGTAACGACGAAAAAACCAGATATTCGCGGGGTGCTTGTTGTAGCTAAAGGAGCGGATAATCTGCAGGTGAAACAGTGGATTGTAGAAGCAGTAACGCGTGTGCTAAATGTGCCGAGCTACCGAGTTGCTGTACTGCCAAAAAAATAGGGGAGGATCGATGGAAATGTTAAAAAAGCAAACAGTTTGGTTATTAACAATGTTGAGTTTAGTTGTCGTATTATCGGTGTATTACGTAACAGCGCCAAAAGATATGAATGATAGCGTTGCTTTTACGGATGAGCAAAATCAAACAAACCAAACAGAAAAAACAGCTTCTACAAAAGAAAGGGCAAATGTCGCGGTGGATGAAGCGGAGGCAAAGGATGAAAAGGTCACTTCAAGCGCTACGAGCGATGACGATGTATTTACGGCATTGCGCTTACAAATTGAGGATGAACGCAGCCGCCAGCGAGATCAATTAAATACCATTGTTACTTCATCAAACACAACACCGGAGCAAAAGAATGACGCATATGAAAAAATGCAACAACTTCAAACGATCGCTAATAAAGAGGCAACATTAGAGACATTAATTAAATCCAAGGGTGGATACGAAGACGTACTCGTTCGTGCTGATGGCGACACAGTAAGAGTAATGGTAAAAGCAAAACAAAGCTCGACAAAAGCGGCTAATGAAATTATCCAGCTTGTAAAAAGCGAGATGAAGGATATGCAGGATATAGCTGTCGAGTTTCAGCCCGTCAAATAAGCAAGCGAAGAGCTGGCTTCCAAAAGGATGCCAGTTTTTTTATCCTCGCAGAATTTGTATTTAGACTTTTCAAAAAAGTAAGCTGCTGTCTAGCTTCAAGCGCCATCATCTCGAGTCGGATCTGCCCCACACTGCGGCGGCGACAAGTGGAGTCCCCTCACTTGCGTTGCCCGCCGCAGAATCAAGCTTGGCTTAGTTCGAGCTCTCCTTGGCGGACGCTTTGCGCTTTTCTTATCCTCGCTGATCGCCCCTTTCAATGCTTATGGCATGAGTGGGGGATAAAGAACTTCGTGTTGGTTAGTCGCGATTATTCCCACTCACATCAGGAACGTGGAGGGATCAAGCGATCTCAGCCATTGTTACATATTATGCCCAACTAGTATCACCAGTGTTCATATGTCAAATGAAGAGGCAGTTTATTTTTACAGTGGAAAAATTGTTCTTATGCTATATAATAGAAATTGTTTATATGACTAGGTAATAAATCAAACGGCCTAGTTAAATTCTACAGTTGAATATGAGGGAAGGTCTGTCGTATGATGGTAGTATATGAAATTATTTTGGGGCGAGAGGTGTGAACAATGTTGAAAATTCAAGAAATTCGCGAAATCATTCGACTTATTGACCAATCTAGTATTGAGGAATTTTTATATGAGCATGATGGAGTAAAGGTTCATATGAAGAAGCCAAATGGAAGCGTCCCGGTTGAAGCGGTTGCAAAAGCAGCAGTCGTAGAACCAGCACCAGTAGCTGTTGTGAAAGAAGCAGCGCCACAGATGGAAGCAGCTCCAGCTGTTCCGGAGACAAAGCCGGCAGAAGCACCGAAGCAAGAAACGGTGAAAGCAGAAAATTTACATAAAATTACTTCTCCGATGGTTGGTACATTTTATGCAGCTCCATCGCCAGATGCAGCGCCATATGTGAAGACGGGTGATAAAGTAAAGCCAGATACGGTTGTTTGCATTATTGAAGCAATGAAGCTATTTAATGAGATTGAGGCAGAAGTTAACGGTGAGATTGTAGAAATTCTTGTGCAAAACGGGCAGCTCGTCGAATATGGACAGCCTTTATTCCTTGTAAAAACTGAATAAGGAGAGGACGAGCCATGATCAAAAAATTATTAGTAGCGAACCGAGGCGAAATTGCTGTTCGCGTCATTCGTGCCTGCAAAGAGCTTGGCATTGAAACGGTAGCTGTATTTTCCGAAGCGGATCGGGAGGCGTTGCACGTCCAATTAGCTGATGAGGCGTATTGTATTGGACCAACAGCTTCTAAAGATAGCTATTTAAACTTTACGAATATTATGAGTGTCGCTATGCTAACAGGCAGTGATGCGATCCACCCAGGGTATGGTTTTTTGGCGGAAAATGCTGCATTTGCTGAGCTTTGCCGTGAGTGCAATGTGACATTTGTTGGTCCAAGTCCGGAAGCGATTACAAAAATGGGAATAAAGGATATTGCGCGCGAAACGATGCGCGAGGCCGGAGTCCCAATCGTTCCAGGTTCAAAAGGAATTATTGAAAGTATCGACGAAGCGCTTGCGTTGGCGAATGAAATTGGCTATCCTGTTATTATTAAAGCGACAGCAGGCGGAGGCGGAAAAGGAATTCGCGTGGCTAGAAACGAACAAGAATTAATAAAGGGAATTAATATCACGCAACAAGAAGCCGCCACTGCGTTTGGGAATCCGGGTGTATATATTGAGAAATACATTGAGGATTTTCGGCATGTCGAAATCCAAGTGCTTGCTGATGCTCACGGCAATGTGATTCATTTGGGAGAACGCGACTGTTCCATTCAGCGCCGTTTACAAAAGCTTGTAGAGGAAGCGCCGTCTCCAGCTCTTGACGAAAACATACGCGAACAGATGGGAGAAGCGGCAGTAAAAGCGGCCAAAGCGGTCAACTACACAGGCGCGGGAACCGTTGAGTTCATTTTTGACCATAAAGCTAAAAAGTTCTATTTTATGGAAATGAACACGCGTATCCAAGTGGAACATCCTGTTACGGAACTGATTACAGGAGTTGATTTAATTAGAGAACAAATTCGTGTGGCATCAGGAGAAAAGCTTTCTCTTACACAAGAAGACGTGACGTTTAATGGCTGGGCAATCGAATGCCGCATTAATGCTGAAAATCCCGAGAAAAATTTCATGCCGTCTCCAGGTCGCATTCAAATGTACCTTCCTCCTGGAGGGTTAGGAGTTCGTGTGGATTCCGCGGCATATCCAGGCTACATGATTCCACCTTATTATGATTCCATGATCGCCAAACTGATTGTGCATGCTCCTACAAGAGAAGAAGCGATCGCGCGCATGAAACGAGCGCTAAGTGAATTTGTTATTGAAGGCATTCATACAACGATTCCATTCCACTTAAAATTATTAGAGCACGAAAAATTCGTGCAGGGAGATTTTAATACAAAGTTTCTTGAGTTGTATGATGTCATGAAATCATCATAAAGGAGGAGCGGTGAATGTCAGAAAATGTATTTGACATTGAGCAGGGAGCAGCAAGCTTAGGAAAAGTGGAAATTGCTCCAGAGGTCATTGAGGTCATTGCTGGAATCGCAGCAAACGAGGTTGAAGGAGTTGCGCAAATGCGCGGAAATTTTGCAGCCGGTGTTGTTGAGCGGTTCGGAAAGAAAAATCACGGAAAAGGCGTGAAGGTAGACGTAAAGGAAGAAGGAGTAGCGATCGATATTTATTGCCTTGTCCAATTCGGCGTTTCTATTCCAAATGTGGCTAAGAAAATTCAAGAAAATGTCCGTCAGGCACTCTTTAATATGACTGGACTGGAAACAAGCGAAATCAACGTTCACATTGTTGGAATTCAGCTTGAAACAGCGAAGCAGCAAGAACTAGAGGTTGAGCAATAAAAGGGCGAAAAGGGGGCTTTTCATGATATCATTCATGAGCCCCCTTGTATTTTTTTGAAACTTTGGTATCTTAATGGACAGATCCTTTTTCGGGATATGGAGAAAAGGCGATAATTTTTTGTGTCATCTAAATGATTTGTACGGATTATAGTGTCGTTTAGCGAAAAAATATGGTATGATCATCACATAACGTTCGTTTATTTGTAAAGGAGTGAACATAATGAAGAGGCATACAGCGAGAGAAAAAGCATTGCAAGCCTTGTTTCAAATTGATGTTGGCCATATCGAGCCGGAAGAGGCGATTCAAAATGTAATAAAAAAAGAGGAGGAAGCCGATCCGTTTTTACGTCAGCTTGTTTTCGGGGTAATGGAGCACCAAACGGAAATTGATGCGTTATTATCTGACCATTTAGAAAAATGGACGCTTCAACGAGTGGCTAACGTGGATCGAGCGATCTTGCGCATGGCGACATATGAAATGAAGTATACAGAGGATGTGCCTGTTAAAGTCATTTTGGACGAAGCCATTGAGTTGGCGAAAAAGTTTGGGGATGACAAATCAGGCCGATTTATTAACGGAGTTCTTTCAAAGGTAAAGGACGCATTATACGGGCCAGCGACAAAATGAGAGGCAGAACGCAAACAGCTCCTGTCTGTTTTATTGTGACAAAAATAAGCGGCCGATGCTTGGCGTGAATAAAGATCGGGGCCGTTAGAGACAGCAGCTGTTTCCTTAAGCGCTTTGGGAGAAAATAGGGAAATCAGGCGATTTTCATCGTGCTTTATTTGTTAACCGCTTATACTCGTGGTGTCAGATAAAATGGATTTTTTGTTGTCCGTGTCCTGTATGTAAAAGCTGCGTTTTCCCGACTATCAACATCAATGATCGCCTGTTCACACGGAGACAAATGTCGGGATAGCGTCGTGCTCAAACTAGCACCACGAGTGACTGATATCGGAAAACCTATCATAAAATAAAGGGGAGCTAGAACGATGACGGCACAAATCATTAGTGGTACAGAATTAGCGAAAGAAAAGCGTGCACAATTAGCAAAAGAGGTAGAACAGCTGAAAAGCAAAGGAATTGAACCGGGGCTAGCCGTGATTCTTGTCGGTGATAATCCTGCTTCGCATTCCTATGTGAAGGGGAAACAAAAAGCGTGCGCTGAAGTCGGGATTCGCTCGATATTACTTACATTCCCTGATACCATTACCGAAGCCGCTTTATTAGAACAAATCAAGCAATTGAATGCGGATCCGTCCATTCACGGTATTTTAGTACAACTTCCGCTTCCGCCGCATATTGATGAGTTGAACGTGATTGAAACGATTGCCCCGGAAAAGGATGTTGATGGCTTCCATCCCATTAATATCGGTCGAATGATGATTGGACAAAAAGCGTTTCTTCCTTGCACTCCTTACGGCATTTTATTTATGGTACAGTCACTTGGCGTCGAAATTGCTGGGAAGCATGTAGTGGTGGTTGGCCGCAGCAATATTGTCGGTAAACCAGTTGGGCAACTCTTTTTGCGTGAGCATGCTACGGTTACCTATTGTCATTCTAAAACAAAGGATTTAGCAGCAATGACTCGTCAAGCTGATATTTTAATTGTAGCTGTCGGCCGAGCCAACATGATTGGAGCTGATCATGTGAAAGAAGGAGCCATTGTTATTGATGTCGGCGTCAATCGCTTGGAAAATGGCAAATTAT
Organism: Anoxybacillus sp. UARK-01; assembly: GCF_002075365.1. Classification (NCBI taxonomy): domain Bacteria; kingdom Bacillati; phylum Bacillota; class Bacilli; order Caryophanales; family Anoxybacillaceae; genus Anoxybacillus; species Anoxybacillus sp. UARK-01. The sequence goes on from NZ_NASY01000047.1 coordinate 215,654, forward strand.
GCGGGGATGTGCGCTTTGAAGAAGTGAAAGAGGTGGCAAGCTATTTGACCCCTGTGCCAAAGGGAGTCGGACCGATGACGATTACGATGCTTCTCCATAATACTGTTGAAGCGGCACGCGAATATGGGCATCAGCAAGTTCAGCGATAAGCGGGGATGATGTTGTGGCAGAAATTAAATATGTAACGGTTACAGCGCTGACAAAATATATTAAACGAAAGTTTGAAGTTGATCCGCATCTTCAGGATTTATGGATCAAAGGAGAAATCTCCAATTTTACGAGCCATTCGCGGGGGCATATGTATTTTACGCTCAAGGATGAAAATGCAAGAATTCAAGCGGTTATGTTTGCTGGTTATAATCGCTATTTGGCGTTTCGTCCCGAAAACGGGATGAATGTGCTTGTCCGCGGCGAAATTTCTGTCTATGAACCGAGCGGAAATTATCAAATTTATGTGAAAGAGATGCAGCCGGAAGGGATCGGAAATTTATATTTGGCGTATGAGCAGTTGAAAAAACAGTTGGAAGCAGAAGGGCTGTTTGCCCCGGAGCATAAAAAGCCGATCCCCTTATTTCCTCGCTGTATCGGAGTGGTAACGTCTCCAACAGGAGCGGCGATTCGCGATATTATCACAACGATCCGGCGCCGCTATCCGCTTGGAACCGTCATTTTATTTCCAGCCATTGTCCAAGGGGAGCATGCAGCCGGGTCAATTGTTCAAGCGATTGAAAAAGCGAATGAATTCGGGAACGTGGATGTGTTAATTGTCGGCCGAGGCGGAGGATCGATCGAGGAGCTATGGGCGTTTAATGAGGAGCAGGTGGCACGGGCGATTTTTGCTTCTCGCATTCCGATTATTTCCGCAGTTGGACACGAAACAGATTTTACGATCGCTGACTTTGTCGCTGATTTGCGTGCGCCGACACCTACTGGAGCGGCTGAATTGGCAGCTCCTCACGTCGCCGAGCTGGCCGAAAGAATAACCCAACGAAAAGAAAGGCTGATTCGGGCAGTTAAGGAAAAAATCACCATCGAATCCGATCGGTTAAGCCGCTTGCAAAAGTCTTATGCCTTCCGCTATCCGAAGAAGCTATATGAGCAAAAAGAGCAGCAGCTCGATTCTTTCTTGGATCGCCTTAAACGGCAAACCCAGCGCCTTTTCGAGCGAAAGCAGGAGCGATTTGAGCAGCTTCATTTAAGGCTTGAAACCTATCATCCGGCAGAACAGCTAGCGCAAATGTCTGAGAAGCAGCGAATGCTGACAAAGTCACTTGAAAAAGAAATACAAGCGCTATTAAAGCAAAAACAGTGGCAATTTACTTCACTGCTGTCACAGCTGCAGGCATTGAGTCCGCTTAAAATTATGGAACGCGGCTATAGCTTAGTCTATAATGAAAAGGATGAGCTTGTGACGAGCGTGCGGCAGATTCAGCCAGGAGATGCGATCCAAGTTCGCTTGCAGGATGGACGGCTTGATTGCCACGTATGGGGAATGGAGGAAGCTTCTGATGAGTGAAGAAAAAGAATTAACGTTTGAAGAAGCGATGAAACAGCTTGAGGAAATTGTGGGAAAACTTGAAGAGGGAAACGTTCCTCTTGAACAAGCGATTTCGTTTTTTCAAGAAGGAATGAGGCTCTCAAAATGGTGCCATGACAAGCTGCAGCATGCTGAAAAGCAAATGGAGTATATTTTGCGGGAAGACGGGCAATTGGCGCCTTTTTCGATTGAGGAGGAGTAAGGATTGATAGAGCAATTTTTAAATGAAAACAAACCGCGCATCGACGCAGCGCTTTCCGCCTATATTGCCGGGCTTGATGCCCCGGATACGCTAAAGGATGCTATGTTGTACTCGCTTGAAGCAGGCGGAAAACGAATTCGTCCATTGCTTTTATTCGCAACGCTGCATGCATTTGGAAAGAAAAGCGAAATTGGACTCCCTGTCGCATGTGCCATTGAAATGATTCATACGTATTCCCTTATTCATGACGACCTGCCATGTATGGATAATGATGATTTGCGCAGAGGGAAACCAACGAATCATAAAGTGTTTGGTGAAGCGACTGCCATTTTGGCAGGAGATGGATTGCTTACATACGCATTTCAATTGATTGCTGGCATGGACAACCGCGTGTCCGCAGAAGTAAAGCTCAAACTGATCGCTGAACTGGCTAAAGCAGCGGGGCCAGAAGGAATGGTAGCTGGGCAAATGGCCGATATCGAAGGGGAAGGACAGCCGTTGTCGCTTTCGCAATTAGAATACATTCATCGTCATAAAACAGGAAAAATGCTGCAATATAGCGTATTAGCTGGCGCTTGGTTAGCGGGCGCAGACGATGCGCAAGTTGCACAGCTTGACGAGTTCGCTTCCCATTTAGGGCTTGCCTTTCAAATTCGCGATGACATTCTGGATATTGAAGGAACAGAAGAGAAAATGGGAAAAAAAGTCGGAAGCGATATTGAAAACGAAAAAGTCACGTACCCATCGCTATTAACGATGGATGGCGCAAAAGAAAAGCTGTATTTTCACATAGAAGCAGCGAAGCATTGTTTGAAGGCCGCTCGTGTTCAGGAAGAAATATTGCGCTATATATGCGATTTGGTCGCTACCCGTGACTATTAACATTTCAGGACGGATTTTGAAAATGGTTGATTCGATATTCTGATGCTATTATGTTATACTAAGAAAATGGAGACCACGTGCCGTTATCACATTTGTGTTAGCGGCTCTTTTTTCGCCTGTCTGATGAAATCGCAGCGGGACATTTTTCTTTAACCATTTATCATGTATAATAATAAGTAATCTTTATATGATATCAGTGATAAAACGAAAGCGAGTGATCTCGTTTGGAGCTAACCAATATTACTAATCCGCGCTTTTTGAAGTCGATGTCAAAAGAAGAACTGATTCAATTGAGCGCGAATATTCGTCAATTTCTAGTAGAGAAGCTCTCGAAAACAGGTGGACATATCGGCCCGAATCTTGGGGTTGTCGAGTTAACAATCGCGCTCCATAAAGTCTTTGACAGCCCGAAAGATAAACTGATTTGGGATGTCGGTCACCAATCTTATGTTCATAAAATTTTAACTGGACGTGCGAATGAATTTGATACATTGCGGCAATATAAAGGACTTTGCGGCTTTCCAAAGCGGAGTGAAAGCGATCATGATGTGTGGGAAACAGGACACAGCTCAACCTCGCTATCTGCGGCGATGGGCATGGCCATTGCCCGTGATTTAAAAGGAACGGATGAATATATTGTTCCTATTATTGGCGATGGTGCTCTTACCGGAGGAATGGCACTTGAAGCATTGAATCATATCGGACATGAGAAAAAAGATATGATCGTCATTCTCAACGATAATGAAATGTCGATTGCTCCGAATGTCGGGGCGCTTCATAATGTGCTAGGTCGCTTGCGCACAGCAGGGAAATATCAATGGGTAAAAGACGAACTGGAAATGCTTTTAAAAAAAATTCCGGCTGTGGGCGGAAAAATTGCGGCAACAGCTGAACGTCTAAAGGATAGCTTAAAGTATTTGCTTGTTTCCGGCGTGTTTTTTGAAGAGCTGGGCTTTACGTATCTTGGACCAGTAAATGGCCATGATTTTGATGATCTGTTTGAGAATTTGCATTATGCCAAAAAAATCAAAGGTCCGGTTTTGCTTCATGTCATCACGAAAAAAGGAAAGGGATATGAGCCAGCGGAAAACGATAAAACGGGCACATGGCATGGGACAGGTCCTTATAAAATTGAAACAGGGGACTTTTTAAAGTCGGCCGACCAAGCTCCATCATGGAGTAAGTTAGTAAGCGAAACAGTAAGAAAGCTTGCACGTACAGACGAACGTATTGTTGCCATTACTCCAGCTATGCCTGTCGGCTCCAAGCTGGAAGGCTTTGCTGCTGAGTTTCCGGACCGCATGTATGATGTTGGCATTGCCGAGCAGCATGCGACCACTTTGGCAGCAGGACTGGCTACACAAGGCATGAAACCATTTTTAGCGATTTATTCTACATTTTTGCAACGGGCGTATGACCAAGTGGTCCATGATGTCTGTAGACAAAATTTAAACGTGTTTTTTGCGATTGACCGTGCCGGTCTTGTCGGCGCAGATGGGGAAACGCACCAGGGAGTATTTGACATTGCCTTTTTGCGGCATGTGCCGAACCTTGTGCTGATGATGCCAAAGGATGAAAATGAAGGCCAACATATGGTTTATACGGCGATTCAATATGATGATGGGCCGATTGCGCTTCGCTTTCCGCGCGGAAACGGGCTTGGAGTAAAGATGGATGAAGAACTTCATGCCATCCCGATCGGAACATGGGAAACGCTGCGCGAAGGTCGCGATATTGCCATTTTAACGTTTGGAACGACCGTTCCGATGGCATTAGAAGCCGCCGAAAAGCTGGCAAAGGAAAATATATCGGTCAAAGTGGTCAATGCAAGATTTATTAAACCAATGGATGAATTGATGCTGCATGAGTTGCTGGAAAGTGGTATACCGATGCTAACGATTGAAGAAGCGGCACTCATGGGGGGATTTGGTAGTGCGGTGCTGGAGTTTGCTCATGATCACGGCTACCATCAAGCGATGATCCAGCGCATGGGCATCCCGGATCGCTTTATTGAGCATGGAAGCGTGAAAGAACTGCTTCAGGAAATCGGTTTAACAACCGCGCATGTCGTTGATCGCGTTAAGAAGATCATACCGAGAAAACAAAAAAGGGCATGAGAGATGAAAGGAAAAAAAGAACGTGTGGATGTGTTATTAGTTGAACGAGGATTAATGGAAACGCGGGAAAAAGCCAAACGGGCGATTATGGCAGGGCTTGTCTATTCTAATGAAATGCGCCTAGACAAGCCGGGAGAAAAGGTGCCTGCCGACATTCCGCTTACTGTGAAAGGAAATGCTTTGCCCTATGTGAGCCGAGGCGGATTAAAGCTTGAAAAAGCGTTGCGCCTATTTGATGTAAGCGTAAAGGATAAAATTCTTTTGGATATCGGTGCATCGACCGGGGGATTTACGGACTGCGCGTTGCAAAACGGAGCGAAAATGTCATATGCGCTTGATGTGGGATATAATCAATTAGCGTGGAAGCTTCGGCAAGATGAGAGGGTTGTCGTGATGGAACGAACGAATTTCCGCTATGTTACTCCTGCTCATTTTACTAAAGGGCTTCCAGAAATAGCAACGATCGATGTATCGTTTATTTCGCTTAAGCTGATTTTGCCTGTATTAAAAACCGTGCTCGTTCCAGAAAGCGATGTCATCGCTCTTGTCAAGCCGCAGTTTGAAGCGGGAAAGGAGCATGTCGGAAAAAAAGGAATTGTCCGTGATCCTAGCATCCATGAACTCGTTCTTGTTTCCATCATTGACTTCGCTCTTAGCGAAGGCTATGATGCACTTGATTTATCCTACTCTCCGATTACGGGAGGAGACGGAAACATTGAGTTTTTGCTTCACCTTCGTTGGGAAGGAGAACAAGAAGCGGGCAAAAATAAACTGTCGAAGCGGCCAGCTGACATTGTCAAACAGGCTCATAGTGAATTAAAAGCGGGCGCTGAGGAAAGGGAATAACAAAAGCGTTATTCCCGTTTTTGCGATAAATGAGGACAAGTGTGAGGTGTTAATCTTGAATAAAGGACAAAGGCACATTAAGATTCGCGAAATTATTACGAATTATGAAGTGGAAACGCAGGATGAGCTAGTCGATATGCTGAAGGAGGCTGGCTTTAATGTCACGCAGGCAACGGTTTCACGCGATATTAAAGAATTGCAGCTTGTAAAGGTGCCGATGATGAACGGCCGGTATAAATATAGCCTTCCTGCTGATCAGCGTTTTAACCCGTTGCAAAAATTAAAACGTGCTTTAATGGATGCGTTTGTCAAAATTGATGGCGCAGGGCATATGCTTGTAATGAAAACGTTGCCTGGAAACGCTCATGCAATCGGCGCTTTGCTTGATAATCTTGATTGGACGGAGATTGTTGGAACGATTTGCGGTGATGATACATGCTTGATTATTTGCCGTACTCCAGAGGATACCGAAAAAATCTCGCAGCGCTTATTAGACATGCTATAGTATGAGGTGATTCCAAGGTGCTTGCGGAATTATCAATTAAAAATTTTGCCATTATTGAGTCTCTGTCGATCTCCTTTGAGAAAGGCTTGACAGTGCTGACAGGGGAGACAGGAGCCGGAAAGTCCATTATTATTGATGCCATCCATTTGTTGATTGGTGGGCGTGGTTCCGCTGAATTTGTTCGCTACGGCGAAGAGAAAGCGGAAATTGAAGGACTGTTTTTATTAGAAGAAGAAACGCATCCCTGCTATCAAAAATGTGCAGAAGTGGGCATTGATATTAGCGAAGGGATGGTCATTCTGCGCCGAGAGATTTCGGTAAGCGGAAAAAGCGTTTGCCGCGTGAATGGCAAATTGGTGACGATGGGAATTTTGCGCGAAATTGGCTCTACTCTTGTTGATATCCATGGGCAGCATGAACATCAGGAATTAATGGATTCCAGCCGGCATTTGCCGTTGCTTGATGAATATGGAGGCGCAGAAATTGCTTCGGCCCTCGAAGAGTATCAAGCGGTGTATCGAAAATATGAACAGTTAAAAAAACAGCTGCAAAAATTGAATGAAAATGAACAGCAAATGGCGCACCGCCTTGATTTGCTCACATTTCAGCTTGATGAGATTCAAAAAGCCGGCTTGCAGCCAAATGAAGATGAACAATTAATGGAAGAAAAAGTAAAGATTGTGAACTTCCAAAAAATATATGAAGCGTTAAAGAATAGTTACGAAGCGCTATATGGAGAACAGCGCGGGCTTGATTGGATCGGGCTTACGATGAGCCATTTAGATGACGTTGCTCACATTGATGCCGGCTTGAGAGAAATGCATGAAACGATCGCCAACAGCTATTATTTACTCGAAGAAATGGCTTATAAATTGCGCGATCAATTAGAGCAGTTGGAATATGATCCGAACCGCCTTGATTTTATTGAAGGACGCCTGAATGAAATTAATCATTTAAAACGAAAATATGGACAGACAGTCGCCGATATTTTGCAATATGCAGAAAAAATTGCCCAAGAGCTTGATACGATCCAAAATCGCGATACGCATATTCATCAGCTTCAAAAAGAACTGCAATCTGTAACAGAAGATTTACTGATTGAGGCGAAAAATGTTACCGCTGTGCGAATGAAGCATGCCCAAACGCTGGTTCAGCACATTTATCAAGAACTCAAAGATTTGTATATGGAAAAGACGCAGTTCGATATTGTTTTTAGCAAACGGGAGGGCTTGCTTGATGCTCCGTTAATTGATGGCGTGCCTGTCAAATTTCAAGAGGACGGTGTTGATGTCGCCGAATTTTATATTTCAACAAACGTTGGCGAGCCGTTAAAACCTCTCGCCAAAGTCGCTTCAGGAGGCGAACTGTCTCGCATCATGCTGGCCTTAAAGAGTATTTTTTCTAAGCATCAAGGCGTTACATCGATCATTTTTGATGAAGTGGATACGGGAGTGAGCGGACGCGTGGCGCAGGCGATTGCTGAAAAAATTTATCGTGTGTCTGTCGGCTCACAGGTGCTTTGCATCTCCCACTTGCCGCAAGTCGCAGCGATGGCGGATACGCATTTGCTCATTTCTAAGGAAACAGACGGAAATCGAACCAAAACATCGGTCAAAGCGCTTACAGAAGATGAAAAAATTAAGGAAATTGGCCGAATGATTTCTGGGGTGGAAATTACAGAGCTGACAAAGGAACATGCGAAAGAGCTGCTTGAATTAGCAGCAAAAATCAAAGGATGAAAGGCTATCCATTATGGGTAGCTTTTTTTATTAGCAAAAACGATTATATTTATGAGGATTAAGGCAAAATTAAGATTGTAGTCACATTTTGAAGGTGTAGGTGGGAGCGAGGAGAGTGAAAAGGTTTGAACGCAGAAACAATAAGAAAAATGATGGGGATCTTTCTCCTTGTTTCATTCGTATTAATCAGTACATCGAAGCCGGTAAGGGAGTATTTACGCATTCCAAAGCAAATGGTGATGTTTGAAGGAGAAAAAGCAACATTCGCTTCTGCTCTTCCTGTTCATGCAGAGGTGAAAGACGCTTCTCATTCCATTGAGCTTGAGAAAGCAGACGATACCCTTACCGTTGAGGCGAAGCAGCCTGATGAAGAGAAGGTAGTGTTAAATATGGGAGGAGTGCCCATTAAGCAGATTGACGTTAAAGCGCTCCCAAGCTTGAAAGTGATTCCTGGAGGACAATCGATCGGTGTGAAATTAAATACACTAGGAGTTCTTGTGGTCGGCTATCACCTTGTTGATACAGAAAGCGGAAAAAAATCACCGGGAGAATTGGCTGGAATCCAAGTTGGAGATATGATTACAAGTGTCAATGGGAAAAAAATCGAAAATATGAGCGACCTCTCTCCTTTTATTGAAAAGTCAGGGAAAACAGGACAGCCATTGGACTTGCAGCTTATTCGCGATCAACGTTCGATAGCGACGAAACTAACCCCATTAAAAGACAAGCATGACCACGCTTATCGCATCGGCTTATATATCCGTGATTCGGCTGCTGGTATCGGAACGATGACCTTTTTTGACCCCATTTCCAAGAAGTACGGAGCACTTGGACACGTGATCTCAGATATGGATACAAAAAAACCGATTATCGTTCAAAATGGACAAATTATGAAATCGACAGTCACCTCGATTGAGAAAGGAAGCAGCGGAAATCCAGGTGAAAAGCTCGCAAGATTTTCCAAAGATAAAGAAATCATTGGGAATATCACAACAAACAGTCCTTTTGGGATTTTTGGAAAATTATCGAAATCAGTGCCAAATGAATTGTATGATAAACCAATGCCAGTGGCTTTGTCGAGCCAAGTAAAAAAAGGGCCAGCAAAAATGCTGACGGTGATTGAAAACGACCGAGTGGAGGCGTTTGACGTTGAAATCGTCAATTCAGTTCCGCAAAAGTTCCCGGCAACAAAAGGACTTGTCATCCGTGTCACTGACCCTCGGCTACTGAAGAAAACGGGAGGAATTGTGCAAGGAATGAGCGGCAGTCCTATTATTCAGGATGGGAAGCTAATCGGAGCAGTCACACATGTGTTTGTAAATGATCCAACGTCAGGATACGGCGTGCACATTGAATGGATGTTGAATGAGGCGGGAATTGATATATATGGATCCAAACAAAAAGCGAGCTGACAAATGCTCGCTTTTTGTTTGAAAAAAGGCAAAAAAAAGTCAATATTTTTTTGTTGTTTGCATAGATATTTGTTGAACAATTCGTTAAAATAAAAATACGAAGATTTTTCGACAAAGAAATGAGGGGTTCTGCGTCGAAATGGAACGGTTATTGATGAATTTTAAAAAGATACTTATTTTTGAAAAAATAAAGGATTTTTGCTGACGCTGTCGAATGAATTTTAAGGAAGAAAAAATGATGAATTGGAAGCGGGGAGGAAGATTTTCTTGAAGATTAAAGTGTGTATTGCGGATGATAATCGCGAATTAGTAAGCTTATTAGAAGAATATATTTCCAATCAAGATGACATGGAGGTCGTTGGCGCAGCTTATAATGGCCAAGACTGCTTACATATGCTTGAAGAAAAGCAAGCGGATATATTGCTACTCGATATTATTATGCCTCATTTGGACGGATTGGCTGTTCTTGAGAAGATGCGCATGAAGCGGGAAAAACAGCCGAATGTCATTATGCTAACCGCTTTTGGTCAAGAGGATGTAACCAAAAAAGCCGTTGATTTAGGCGCTTCTTATTTTATTTTAAAGCCGTTTGATATGGAAAATTTAGTTCATCACATTCGTCAAGTGCATGGAAAAACGACTCCTCTTGTGAAAAAAGCGGTGTCCTCTTATCAAGTGCGTGAAAGCAAGCCAAAAAATCTAGATGCAAGCATTACGAGCATTATTCATGAAATCGGTGTACCGGCTCACATTAAAGGATACTTATATCTCCGTGAAGCGATTTCGATGGTATATAATGATATCGAATTGCTTGGTTCGATTACGAAAGTGCTTTATCCAGACATTGCAAAAAAATATAATACAACCGCCAGTCGCGTCGAGCGGGCGATTCGCCATGCGATTGAGGTCGCTTGGAGCCGCGGTAACATCGAGTCGATTTCCTCGCTGTTCGGCTACACCGTCAGCATGTCGAAAGCGAAACCAACCAACTCGGAATTTATTGCGATGGTGGCGGATAAGCTGAGACTGGAGCATAAGGCGAGTTAAAGGCAATAATATCAACGTTTGGGTGATTTCGAACATACATTTTAGTTACCGATAAATATCGGGACGAAGCCAATAAATGTTTGTGCGTATGTATACGAAAAAGAAACGCCTCTTATTTACCGGAAAAAGAACGGTAGTAAGGGGTGTTTTTATTTTGTCCGATTTTATTATCCAGTTAGACAATTTCATATTGCATTGTGAAGCTAAACATTTATCGTGCCAAACCTTTGGACAAATGTTATAGGAAACCGGTAAAAAGAAGGGACCACTGCCAGGAAACAAATTTGCTTATGAGGGTAAAGGGTTGACTTATCTGAAGGATTAAGGATATTATAGATTCACGAAGTCTTTAATTAGGAGGTGAGAAAGTGAAGTATTCCAAGGCAACTAATTATGCTCTCCATACCATTGTTTATTTAGCTTTGTTACCACCAGGAAAAACAATAGGTGTAAAGCCTTTAGCTGAAGCTCAAAAAGTGTCGCCTACGTACCTTTCTAAGGTTTTAACTAAATTAGTTAAATCTGGATTTATCGAGTCGGGCACGGGAGTTAACGGCGGATATCAATTAATTAAAGATGCCAAAGATATAACGTTTTTAGATATCATTCATGCGATTGAGGGAACGACCTCATTGTTTAATTGCGGTTTAGATCATACTATACATGATAGACAAAATTGCCTTATTGAGAAAGTAATGAATGAAGCTGAACAAAAAATGGAAGATTATCTAAGATCTCAAACGATTGAGCATATATTACAGAAAGTAGATAAGAATATTGTGAATCGTATCCGTTCTGTAGTAAATTAATTTTTTTTTTGATAATTATAGATTTTAAATATCTTTAATATCTCTAATAAATTTAAAACTAAATGAGGTGGGAAAATGATTTTAGATTGCGCAATAATAGGTGGTGGCCCTGCAGGATTGAGCGCCGCTCTTGTGTTAGGCAGAGCTGGAAGAAAAGTGATCCTTTTTGACAATGATCAACCGAGAAATGCCGTTACTCAGAAATCACATGGATTTATTACTAGAGACGGTGTTACTCCCAGAGAGTTCAGAAATTTGGCTCATCAAGATATCAGTAAATATCCATCTGTCCAAATAAAAAAATGCAAAATTGTAGAAGTAAAAAGAGAGAAAGGTTCTATATTCAAACTAATAACCCATGAAGGTAAGCCATATTTAAGTAAAAAAATGATTATTGCAACGGGTCTTAAAGAAAGCCTCCCCAATGTGAATGGGATTAGGGATTATTATGGGAAGAGCATATTCAGTTGTCCTTATTGCGATGGTTGGGAATTAAGAGAACAATCTTTAGTGCTAATCTCTGAAAACAACAATGCTTTCCATATGGCAAAGATGGTTTATCAATGGAGTAAAGATTTAGTTGTTTGTACGAACGGCAATAAAATAATCTCAGAAACAGAAGAGCAAGTACTTAAAAGAAAGGGTATTATTATTAAGGAGAAGCCAATATTAAAGTTAAGTGGTTCAGATGGAAAATTAGAAAAGGTGGTTTTTGAGGACGGTACAGAAATTAATCGATCAGGTGGCTTTGTTACAACTGATCTCGAGCAACCTAATGACCTTGCTAAATCGCTAGGATGTGAAGTGAATAAAAATGGTCGAGTGATTGTTGACGTTTTAGGCAGGAGTAATGTAGAGGGGGTATATGCCGCGGGGGATGTATCTGTAGTCGGGCCTTCACAGTTAGTAATCGCTGCTGCTCAAGGAACGTGTGCTGCCATGGGGGTAAATAGTGATTTGACAATGGAAGAATTCAAATGAAATCTGCACTTTGAATAAATGGTTCATTCAATGATGAAACAATGATTTTGTGGTTCATAAGTGACAGCGAGGCATTGATCCAATTAGAATAGATAATAAATTTACTCTTGTTACAAACGTGACGTAAACCGAATGCGATTATCGGCTTTCTCCTTTGTATCAGTTAATATCGCTTGTGAGAGCCTAGTTTTAAACGATTCAAACGGTGCTACCACTGAACGCTGATTGTAGAGACATGCAATCACATTTAGCGAGAGCTGTAGAAAAAGGCAGTCCTAAAAAATTAGGCTACCTTTCTTCTTTTTTGTCCGCTTTTTCGATTTCTATAAGCTTTTGGATTAAAACATGCTGGGGCATATGCATCACTTGCTCGATCGGGATGCCAAGCGCTTTTGCTAGCTTTTGTGCGGTTTCTAGCGAAATTTGATGTGGACGCATATTGAATCACCTCTCTGTTTATTTGGAAAAGAGCAGCATTTTCATTTATGCATGAAGAGCGTTGATTCGTTTAGTAAAAGGAGATGGCTAGCTAGAAAAAAGCTTTTCGCTTTTCCGCCGCTGCGGCACATGGAAAAGCCTGTTGCCGTTCAAAGAATGGATAATCAACCCTCTCGCTCTTGCATATAATTTTACTATGTTTTCGATTGCTTGGGAAAGGGGCAGGAGTATGACCAAAATTTTTGCTCATCGCGGATCAGCTGGCACGCACCCCGAAAATACGATGATTTCCTTTTATGAAGCGGAACGCGTAGGAGCTGACGGGATTGAATTAGATGTGCAAATGACGAAAGATGGGAAGCTTGTGGTCATTCACGATGAAACGATTGATCGAACAACAGATGGAACGGGCTGGGTAAAGGACTTTACGTATCAAGAGCTTCAAGCGTTTAATGCGGTTTATAAATTTGCCAATCAGTACGGAGTCTGCCGAATTCCGTTGCTTGAGGAAGTACTTGAATGGATTTCGCCAACTTCGTTATTATTGAATATTGAATTAAAAAATGGATTGATTGCTTATCATAAGCTGGAAGAAAAAGTGATCGAGATGATCAAATATTATCGATTAGAATCCCGTGTCATTTTATCTTCATTTAATCATAACAGCATGGCACGTTGTCATCAAATGGCGCCGGATATCGCAACTGCCCTGCTTTATATGGAGCCGCTCTATCAACCTTGGCAATATGCTCGGCTTCTTGGCGCGAGCGGCTTGCATCCTTATTATCGCACGCTGTCTCCATTATTTGTTCAGAAAGCCCATGCCAACCAGATTGCGGTAAGGCCGTTTACGATCAACCATGAACGGCTGATGAAACAAATGTTTGAACATCGAGTAGATGCTATTTTTACTGATTACCCACTGAAAGCAAAACAAGTCAAAAAATGACCTGAACAGTATCGTTCAGGTCATTTTTTTTGGAAACGGGGCTGCACTTTATTGCGTTTTCGATCACGATGAAGAATAAAACCGCCAACAAACCCTAAGCCAAGCGCAAATAAAACAAAACCGCCCAAAAATTGCAGCCAAAGAGCAGGAATGGGAGGATGTAGGATGCCAAATAAGGTATCGCGCATCCATTTAATTCCTAAAGCAGCTAAAAAGCCAGGGATCAATAAAATCACAAGGGCAATGATTCGTTGCATACGAGCAGAATCCTTTCCTATAGAAAATGGGTTCATGAAAAAATCATAACGATTTGATTATATTTGTCAAGAAATATTCATTAATGATATGATAAAATTGTCTGCAAAAAATTGCATAGTTTAAAGGTGAAGCAAATGAAAAAAGCATTGATTGTAGGAGCCAGCAAAGGTGGCACTGCTTTATTGAAAATATTTCAGGAAACAGCGATTGTTGAGATCGTAGCAGTTATTGATCACGATGACAAGGCGCCTGGATTAGAATTGGCGAAAAGAATGAATATTTGTACAGGAAACGACTGGCGTCCGTTTTTAACTGACGACATTGATATTGTGGTGGAAGCAACTGGTGAAAAGGATGTGTTTGCGGAGATCAGTCAAAAACGAAAAAAAAATACACTTGTGATTCCTGGAGAGGTCGCTTATGTGATTGCCGAGCTTGTCGAAGAAAAAGAGGCGTTAATTTCGACTTTGAAAAGCGAAACAGCACGTCTTGATTTAATCCTTAACTCCACCCATGATGGAATGATTGTAGTGGATGAATTTGCTTATATTACACACATGAATGACAGCGCTGCCGCTATGATCAAAGTCGATAAGCAGCAAGTGATTGGAAAGCATGTTTTAGAAGTGATTCCGACCAGCCAGCTGCCTCGCATATTAAAAACGAGAAAAACGGAAATTCATCAAGAACAAGAGCTTGAAAACGGCCGAAAAATCATCACGACACGCATTCCGATGATCGATGAATCAGGGAGATTGTTTGGCGCGCTGGCGGTTTTTAAAGATGTGACAGAAGTGATGAAACTTGCTGAAGAAGTAACTAATTTAAAGGACATCCGCATGATGCTGGAAGCGATTATTCATTCTTCTGAAGAAGCTATTTCAGTGGTGGATGAGCACGGAAAAGGCATTTTGATTAACCCTGCTTATACGCGCATTACCGGCCTATCTGAGGAGGAAGTGATCGGAAAACCAGCGACAGCTGATATTTCTGAAGGGGAAAGCATGCATATGCAAGTGTTGAAAACACGGCGTCCTGTTCGTGGAGTGCGCATGAAGGTAGGACCAAAAAGCCGTGATGTGATCGTGAATGTCGCTCCAATTATTGTCGATGGCATGTTAAAAGGAAGCGTCGGCATTATTCACGACGTCTCAGAAATTCAGCGTCTGACTAACGAATTAAACCGAGCGCGGCAAATTATCCGCACGCTGGAAGCGAAGTATTCGTTTGATGATATCATCGGTACATCGGAAGAAATGATGGTGGCCATTGAACAAGCAAAATTAGCTGCGAAAACCCCTGTTACCATCTTGCTGCGCGGCGAATCAGGAACGGGAAAAGAGCTGTTTGCCCACGCCATTCATAATGCCAGCGATAGAAAATATAACAAATTTATCCGCGTGAATTGTGCGGCCATTTCTGAAACACTATTGGAGAGCGAACTATTCGGATATGAAGAAGGCGCTTTTTCCGGTGCGAAGCGTGGCGGGAAAAGAGGGTTGTTTGAAGAAGCGAATAATGGAAGCATTTTTCTTGATGAAATCGGCGAGCTTTCTGCTAATACTCAGGCCAAGCTACTTCGCGTTTTGCAAGAAAGAGAAATTGTCCGTGTTGGCGGCACAAAGCCCATTCCTATTAATGTGCGGGTGATTGCCGCGACAAACGTCAATCTGGAAAAGGCAATTGCTGAAGGAACATTTCGCGAAGATTTATACTATCGCCTCAGCCGTATGCCGATCCATATTCCGCCGCTTCGCGCAAGAAAGCAGGATATTGTTGCTTTATGCCGACATTTAATCCATAAGCTGAATCAGGATTATGGCAGAAATGTCGAGGGCTTGACGGAGGAAGCGATTCGCTATCTTTTATCCTATGATTGGCCGGGCAATGTTCGCGAGCTGGAAAATGTATTGGGCCGGGCCATGATTTTTATGAAATTCAATGAAGTGCTTATTGATGTTCACCATATTCCACCGCTGCAAATGCCGCAGAATAAGGCGTTAGCTGAAGAACCCACCTTTGCAAGCAGCATCGGTCCGCTTGATGAAATGCTTGAAAAATATGAGGCTCAATTAATTGAAGCAGCCTTGCTTGAACATCAAGGGAATAAAACGGCCACAGCCAAAGCGCTGGGAATTTCGATTCGCAGCTTATACTATAAGCTGGAAAAATACGACCTTGCAAAAAAATACACGCAATAAATTGCACGGTGTGCAAAAAAATGCAAAAAGATAATAAAGCGTTTTCAACGATTTTTCGTCATTTTTCTTGCTTTTCTTTCATTCGTTTGTGTTTTTTTATTTGGCACAGTTTTTGCATATAATAAAAAGCGGACAAAATGATAAAGAAAAAAGGGGTTGGATGCATGAAATGAAGCTACAATCACTAGTTGACCAAGCAACCCAATATTCCGATATGACTGTTGCGGTTGCCGCAGCGGAAGACGAAGAGGTGATTGAAGCCGTTACGATGGCCTTAGATCATCAATTCGGAAAATTTGTTTTATATGGAGATCGCGAACGTATTTCGCAGCTGCTTAAGCAGAAGAACAAGGATTATGAGAAAGAGGGAAAAATCCAAATTGTTCACGCTCATTCCGTCGCTCAAGCAGCCGAGCTTGCTGTTAAGTCGGTTCGCTTGAATGAAGCGAATGTATTAATGAAAGGAAATATTCCGACAGCGACCATTTTAAAAGCCGTGTTAAATAAAGAATACGGATTGCGAACAGGAAGTGTATTATCCCACGTGGCCGTGTTTGAAGTGCCACATTATGATAGATATATCATCGTCACAGATGCAGCGATGAATATTGCACCTGATTTAGAGCAAAAGGCGCAAATCATTGCCAATGCCGTTTCTGTTGCGAAATCGATTGGGATTGAGAAGCCAAAGGTTGCTCCACTTGCGGCGGTTGAGGTCGTCAATCCAGCTATGTCGGCCACTATTGATGCAGCCGCGCTTTCGATGATGAATGACCGCGGTCAAATCAAAGGATGCATCGTTGACGGGCCGCTCGCGCTTGACAATGCAGTGTCTCCAGCTGCTGCTGAGCATAAGGGAATCGTCAGCGAGGTTGCAGGAAACGCTGATATTTTACTCGTTCCTGATATTGAAGCTGGAAACATCTTATATAAATCGCTTGTTTATTTTGCCAATGCGAAGGTAGGGGCTGTGATTGCAGGGGCGAAAGCGCCGATTGTCTTGACATCACGCGCCGATTCGGCTGAAAGCAAGCTGTATTCGTTAGCACTTGCGGTTTGCTCCGCATCTAAATAAATGATAAATGAAAGAAATAGGGGAGGAAAATCACATGGAAATCTTCAAATATATGGAAAATTATGACTATGAACAACTATTATTTTGCCAAGACAAAGAATCAGGATTAAAAGCGATTATTGCGATTCACGATACAACGCTTGGTCCAGCACTTGGCGGAACTCGCATGTGGATGTACGAATCAGAAGAGGCTGCGATTGAAGATGCGCTTCGTCTTGCTCGCGGTATGACATACAAAAACGCAGCTGCTGGCCTTAATCTGGGCGGTGGAAAAACGGTGATTATCGGCGACCCTCGCAAAGATAAAAACGAAGCGATGTTCCGTGCATTTGGCCGCTTCATTCAGGGGTTAAACGGCCGCTATATCACAGCGGAAGACGTTGGTACAACAGTGGCTGATATGGACATTATTTATGAAGAAACGGATTACGTAACAGGAATTTCGCCAGCGTTTGGTTCTTCAGGTAACCCATCTCCTGTTACCGCTTATGGCGTTTATCGCGGTATGAAAGCAGCAGCAAAAGAAGCTTTTGGAAGCGACTCTCTAGAAGGAAAAACCATTGCTGTTCAAGGTGTTGGTAACGTAGCTTACAACCTATGCCGCCATCTTCATGAAGAAGGTGCGAAATTAATCGTGACAGATATTAACAAAGAAGCGGTACAACGTGTTGTGGAAGAGTTTGGAGCAAAAGCCGTCGACCCTAACGAGATCTACGGCGTAGATTGCGACATTTTTGCACCTTGTGCACTTGGCGGTGTTATCAATGATCAAACGATTCCGCAATTAAAAGCAAAAGTGATTGCAGGAGCAGCTAACAACCAGCTTCGTGATGCAAAACACGGCGATATCATCCATGAAATGGGTATCGTTTATGCTCCTGACTACGTCATCAACGCAGGTGGCGTTATCAACGTGGCGGATGAGTTATACGGATACAACCGTGAACGCGCAATGAAGCGAGTAGAGCAAATTTACAACAATATTGAAAAAGTATTTGAAATCGCTAAACGTGACAACATTCCATCCTATAAAGCGGCAGACCGCTTGGCAGAAGAGAGAATTGAAACAATGCGTAAATCTCGCAGCCAATTTTTACAAAACGGCCATCACATTTTAAGCCGTCGTCGCGGTCGCTAAACAATAATCGGTGAAAGCGGGAATGGATATTCTCGCTTTCACTGTAAAAAGGAGGTTGACATCTTGCAAACGAAAGAATTTCGCATCTTAGTGATTAATCCAGGATCAACATCGACAAAGATCGGGGTATTCGATAACGAACGCTCGATTTTTGAAAAAACGATTCGCCACGACACAGATGTGATTCAATCATACAAATCCATTATTGATCAATATGAATTCCGCAAACAAACGATTTTAGAAACGCTGGATCAAGAGGGAATCAATATCTCGAAATTAAGCGCTGTTTGCGGTCGCGGTGGTTTGTTGCGTCCGATTGAAGGCGGAACGTATCGCGTAAATGAGCAGATGCTTGACGATTTGCGTAAGGGATATGCGGGACAGCATGCTTCGAACCTTGGCGGTATTTTAGCCCATGAAATTGCATCGGCCCTAAACATTCCTGCTTTTATCGTTGACCCTGTTGTTGTCGATGAGCTTGACCCTATCGCGAGAATTTCAGGGTTTTCATTAATCGAGAGAAGAAGTATTTTCCACGCTCTAAATCAAAAAGCCGTTGCTCGTCGTGTAGCGAAAGAGCTTGGCAAAAAATATGAAGAATTGAATTTCATTGTTGTTCATATGGGCGGCGGAATTACAGTTGGCGCTCATAAGCAAGGGCGTGTCGTGGATGTGAATAACGGATTAGACGGGGAAGGACCATTCAGTCCGGAGCGTGCTGGTACGGTTCCAGCAGGAGATCTCGTATCTTTATGCTTCTCAGGAGAGTATTACCGTGAAGAAATTTTAAAAATGCTTGTTGGCCAAGGCGGTTTAGTCGGTTATCTTGGTACAAACGATGCGGTAAAAGTAGAAAAAATGATTGAAGCAGGAGATGAAAAGGCAAAGCTAGTATATAGTGCGATGGCTTACCAAGTGGCGAAAGAAATTGGGGCGGCCAGCGCGGTTTTAGCAGGAAAGGTAGACGCGATTATTTTAACTGGCGGTTTAGCATACGGAAAAGGCTTTGTAAAGGAAATTGCTGATCGTGTGAAATGGATTGCTGACGTCATTGTTCATCCGGGAGAAAATGAGCTTCAAGCGCTAGCTGAAGGAGCGCTTCGTGTTTTACGCGGTGAAGAGAAAGAGAAGGTGTATCCTGGAAATTTTTCTAAAGTTGAAGTTTTGCAATAGGAAGGAGAGAGACTCATGGCAAAAGAATATGATCTCGTCATATTAGGTGGCGGTACGGGCGGATATGTAGCAGCCATTCGCGCAGCGCAGCTCGGGCTCAAAACAGCTGTCGTCGAAAAAGGAAAACTTGGCGGCACTTGTCTGCATGCAGGGTGCATTCCAAGTAAAGCATTGCTTCGCAGCGCTGAAGTATATGCACAAACAAAAGAAAGTGAAACGTTTGGTGTACTTGCTAGCGATGTGAAATTAGATTTTGTTAAAGTGCAGGAGCGTAAGCGGAAAATCGTTGAACAGCTACATAAAGGCGTTCAAGGATTAATGAAAAAAGGAAAAATTGATGTATATGAAGGAACTGGCCGCATCTTAGGACCGTCGATTTTTTCGCCGATGCCAGGAACGATTTCAGTTGAAATGAACAATGGCGAAGAAAATGAGATGCTTGTTCCGAAAAATGTGATTATCGCCACTGGCTCTCGTCCGCGTACATTGCCAGGGCTTGATATTGATGGCGAGCTTGTGATTACATCTGATGAAGCGCTACAGCTTGAAGCTCTTCCAAAATCGATCATTATCGTTGGCGGCGGTGTGATCGGCATCGAGTGGGCTTCTATGCTCAATGATTTTGGCGTAGAAGTAACGGTGCTAGAGTATGCAGACCGCATTTTGCCAACGGAAGACCGCGATGTGTCCAAAGAAGTAGAAAAAGTATTAAAGCAACGCGGCATTCAAATCGTGACAGGTGCGAAAGTATTGCCAGAAACGCTTGAAAAAGGCAAGGATGTCACGATCAAAGCGGAGCATAAAGGCGAACAAAAAGCATTTACAGCGGAAAAAATGCTTGTATCAGTCGGACGTCAAGCTAATGTTGAAGGAATTGGCTTAGAAAATACCGATATCATTGTTGAAAAAGGGTTCATTCAAACGAACGAATTTTATCAAACAAAAGAGTCCCATATTTATGCGATTGGCGATGTGATCGGCGGCCTTCAGCTTGCTCACGTAGCGTCGCATGAAGGCATTGTCGCTGTTGAGCATATTGCTGGACAAGCTCCGTCACCAATTGATTACACAATGATTTCAAAATGTGTCTACAGCCGTCCAGAAGTAGCGAGCGTCGGCTTAACAGAAGACGAGGCAAAAGAAAAAGGCTTCAATGTGAAAGTCGGCAAATTCCCGTTCAAAGCGATCGGAAAGGCGCTTGTCTTTGGTGAAGCAGAAGGCTTTGTCAAAATTGTCGCTGATAAAAATACAAACGATTTGCTTGGCGTGCATATGGTTGGGCCTCACGTGACTGATATGATTTCAGAAGCGGGACTTGCACGTGTTCTCGATGCTACTCCTTGGGAAGTAGCTCATACGATCCATCCGCATCCAACCTTATCAGAAGCGATGGCTGAAGCAGCGTTAGCCGTTGACGGCAAAGCGATTCATTTCTAAGTCAATAAAGGAGGTTTTTTCGATGGCAGAAAATCGTCATCAAGCGCTAGGCTTAAGTGATGAAACGGTATTAGAAATGTATGAAACAATGCTATTGGCTCGTAAAATTGACGAGCGTATGTGGCTTTTAAACCGTGCTGGTAAAATTCCATTCGTAATCTCTTGTCAAGGCCAAGAAGCAGCTCAAGTTGGTGCAGCCTTTGCATTAGATCGCACAAAAGACTATGTATTGCCTTATTACCGCGATATGGGTGTCGTCTTAACGTTTGGAATGACGCCAACAGAATTGATGCTTTCTGCATTTGCAAAAGCAGAAGATCCAAACTCTGGCGGACGTCAAATGCCAGGACACTTTGGACAAAAGAAAAACCGCATTGTAACAGGCTCTTCGCCGGTTACAACACAAGTGCCTCACGCAGTAGGTATCGCATTAGCAGCGAAAATGGAAAAGAAAGACTTCATCTCCTTCGTTACATTTGGTGAAGGCTCTTCCAACCAAGGAGATTTCCATGAAGGTGCGAACTTTGCTGGGGTTCATAAGCTACCAGTTATTTTTATGTGCGAAAACAATAAATACGCGATCTCTGTTCCAGTCGAAAAGCAATTGGCGTGCGAAAAAGTATCAGATCGGGCGATCGGCTACGGCATGCCTGGATATACAGTAGATGGAAATGATCCGTTAGAAGTGTATAAAGCCGTGAAAGAAGCAGCTGACCGTGCACGTCGCGGCGAAGGTCCTACATTGATTGAAACGGTTTCTTATCGTTTAACAGCTCACTCTTCCGACGATGATGATCGCGCTTATCGTACACCAGAGGAGTTAGCGGAAGCAAAAGCGAAGGATCCGATTCTTTCATTCGCTGGCTACTTGAAAGAAGTAGGCGTATTAACAGAAGAGTTAGAAAAAGAAATTCTTGATCGCGTCATGAAACAAGTCAATGAAGCGACTGATTATGCAGAAAAAGCACCGTATGCTGAAGCGGAGCATGCATTAAAGTACGTATATGCTGAGAAGTAAGGGGGAATGAAGAATGCCAGTAATTTCATACATTGATGCGGTGACGATGGCGATTCGCGAAGAAATGGAACGCGATCCGCGCGTATTCGTATTAGGTGAAGACGTAGGTAAAAAAGGTGGGGTATTCAAAGCAACCATCGGATTATACGATCAGTTCGGTGAAGAACGTGTCATTGACACGCCTCTAGCAGAATCTGCGATTGCCGGTGTTGCGATCGGTGCAGCAATGTACGGAATGCGTCCAATTGCCGAAATGCAATTTGCTGATTTTATTATGCCGGCTGTGAACCAAATCATTTCTGAAGCTGCGCGTATCCGTTATCGTTCCAACAATGATTGGAACTGCCCGGTAGTGATCCGTGCTCCTTATGGCGGCGGCGTTCACGGAGCGCTTTACCATTCTCAATCTGTTGAAGCGGTATTCGCGAACCAGCCAGGTTTAAAAATCGTCATGCCATCCACTCCATATGATGTGAAAGGATTGTTAAAAGCTGCGATTCGCGACGAAGATCCAGTACTATTCTTCGAGCACAAACGCGCTTATCGTCTCATTAAAGGCGAAGTACCTGAAGATGACTATGTATTGCCAATCGGCAAGGCAGACGTTAAACGAGAGGGCGACGATATTACGATCATCACTTACGGCTTATGTGTACATTTTGCACTTCAAGCAGCAGAGCGTGTCGCTCAAGATGGCATTTCTGTTCATGTATTGGATTTGCGTACAGTTTATCCGCTTGATAAAGAAGCGATCATTGAAGCAGCAAGCAAAACAGGCAAAGTTCTTCTTGTCACGGAAGACAATAAAGAAGGAAGCATTATGAGCGAGGTTGCGGCAATCATTGCAGAACATTGCTTATTCGACTTAGACGCGCCAATCATGCGTCTTGCTGGCCCGGATGTACCGGCAATGCCGTATGCGCCAACGATGGAAAAATTCTTCATGGTGAACCCAGATAAAGTGGAAAAAGCGATTCGCGAATTAGCGGCATTCTAATGCCAAAAACGAACATGAGTATGGAATGCTAAAAAAAAGAGGGAAAAATAAGAGAAAGTGACAATGGCAAGCAAACGCTTGCCTTGTCATGCGAAATCATCATAAAAGCAGCCTTTAATCAAGATAGGAGGTCATCGAAGTGGCAATCGAAAAAATCACAATGCCTCAGCTCGGAGAAAGTGTCACAGAGGGTACGATCAGCAAATGGCTCGTATCTGTTGGCGATAAAGTAAATAAATACGATCCAATTGCAGAAGTTATGACAGACAAAGTAAATGCGGAAGTTCCTTCCTCTTTCACTGGCGTTATTAAAGAATTAATTGCGTCAGAAGGAGAAACACTGCCAGTTGGCGCTGTTATTTGTACAATTGAAGTCGAAGGAGAAGGAAGTGCGCCTGAGGCTCCTGCTGCAGAAGCAACACAAGCAGAAGCTCCAAAAGCTGAAGCACCGGCATCACAAGCAGCGGCTCCTGCTCAAGCACCGAAAAAACCAGCAGGAGAAAGAGGACGCTACTCGCCTGCTGTTTTGCGCCTCGCTCAAGAGCATAATATTGACCTTGATCAAGTACAAGGTACAGGTGCAGGCGGACGCATTACGCGCAAAGACTTGTTAAAATTAATTGAGTCTGGAAATATTCCGACTCCAGGACAAAAACCAGCAGCTCAAGCGGCAGCACAACCAGTTCAAGAAGCACCGCAAGCAGAACCAGCAGCAGCTCCAAAACAACCAGCTGTGCCTTCTGTTCCTGTGCAAGCAGGTGATGTAGAAATTCCAGTTACTCCTGTCCGCAAGGCGATTGCTGCTAACATGCTTCGCAGCAAACATGAAGCGCCTCACGCGTGGACGATGGTGGAAGTGGATGTTACGAACCTAGTTGCTTACCGCGACTCCATGAAAAACGAGTTCAAAAAACGCGAAGGGTTCAATTTAACCTATTTTGCGTTCTTCGTAAAGGCGGTCGCTCAAGCGCTGAAAGAATTCCCGCAAATTAATTCGATGTGGGCGGGCGACAAAATCGTCCAGAAGAAAGAGATCAACATTTCGATCGCTGTTGCAACGGACGATGCTCTATTTGTCCCTGTCATTAAAAATGCTGATGAAAAAACCATCAAAGGCATTGCTCGGGAAATTTCTGAATTAGCTGCAAAAGTGCGGGCAGGCAAACTTCGTCCAGAAGATATGCAAGGCGGCACATTCACAGTCAATAACACAGGCTCATTCGGTTCTGTACAATCGATGGGAATTATCAACTATCCACAAGCGGCAATTTTACAAGTAGAAGCGATTGTGAAACGCCCAGTTGTGATGAATAACGGCATGATCGCGGTTCGCGACATGGTGAACCTCTGCTTGTCGCTTGACCATCGCGTTCTTGACGGTTTGATCTGCGGCCGCTTCTTAGCGCGCGTGAAAGAAATTTTAGAAAACACATCTAAAGAAAATACACCGATCTATTAAGAAAAACACCTACCGCTGCATTTCGGCGGTAGGTGTTTGCATTTAAAATCAAGCAGATTCAACTTTACTATGAGTGGATGGAAGAAAAATTGGAAAATAAGTGACTTTTTTGTAGCAACACAACATAAAAGCAAAACCTTAGGATAGAGCCATCTATCTTCAAGAGAACGATAGGAAAAAAGAAATCGCGCCTGTCTGGGAAGATAGCCGTTTTGTTCATTGCTAGGGAGGCTTATATATACTAAAATAAATATGTAACGAATGTTTAAAAAAATTCAAAAGTAAGCGTTTTCTGAAGAGAGGAAGCAAGCAGATAACAAAGGGGAGGGATTATAGATGACAGAGATTTCAACGATGAAAAATGGCTTGTTTCCTATTCCGAGTTATGAGGAATGGAAGCAAGAAGTCGAGAAATCATTAAAAGGGAAGCCAATTGAAAAGCTATATTCTACCACTTATGAAAATGTGCGCATTCAACCGATCTATACACGTCAAGATATTGAATCGTTAGAGCATCTTGAGCAGCTTCCGGGTTTTGCCGATTATGTACGCGGGACGGAAGTCAATGGGTATCTTCAACAACCATGGTTTATCAGTCAGGAGCTTTCTGCAGCGAGTGCAAAAGAATGGAATGAAATGGTCAAACATGACATCGCGAGAGGGCAAACAGCCATCCATCTTGTGCTCGACAGGCTCGGTTTTTTAGTAACGACGCTTGAAGATGTAGAAACAATGTTTTCTGGCATTGATTTACGGCATTATCCGATTCGAGTGGATGCAGGGGCCTGCTCATTGCCGTTTTTAGCGTTGTTCGCTACCTATTTGCAAAAACAACAAGTACCTCTTGAGGCATTGCATGGCGAGATTGGCATGGATCCGCTGGGGGGGCTTGTCCAAAAAGGACAGCTTCCTGTTTTGCTCGAAGATTCATATGATATGATGGCCGATGTGACAAAATGGGCGATGGAGCATATGCCAAATATACGAACCGTGATAGTTCATGGCGAGTCTTATCATAATGGCGGTGCCAATGCGGTGCAGGAGCTAGCCTTTGCATTTGCGGCGGCGGCAGAATATATCAACGAGTGCCTCGACCGTGGCTTGGAGATTGATGACATCGCGCAGCGCATCAGCTTTTCTTTTGCGATCGGTTCCAATTTCTTTATGGAA
The DNA here is from genome assembly GCF_002075365.1 of Anoxybacillus sp. UARK-01. Taxonomy (NCBI): domain Bacteria; kingdom Bacillati; phylum Bacillota; class Bacilli; order Caryophanales; family Anoxybacillaceae; genus Anoxybacillus; species Anoxybacillus sp. UARK-01. Next base: position 241,044 of record NZ_NASY01000047.1, read on the forward strand.
ATTGCGAAGCTGCGCGCCGCTCGGGTGGTTTGGTCCAATATTGTTCAAGCATTTGGCGGCAGTGACGATGCCCAAAAGCTCACGGTGCATGCCCGCACGTCTTATTTTACGAAAACAATATATGATCCATATGTTAATATGCTTCGGGCGACTTCAGAAGCGTTTGCGGCTGTCGTGGGCGGAATGAATAGCCTTCATGTCTCTCCTTTTGATGAAGCGATTCAGCCAGCCGATGAATTTTCACGAAGAATTGCCCGCAATACACAGCTGATCTTACTAGAGGAAGCTCATATTGGCCGAGTCATTGATCCGGCTGGAGGTTCTTATTATGTCGAAACGTTGACGGCGCAAGTGGCCCGAGAGACGTGGAAGCTATTTCAACAAATTGAAGCAAAAGGCGGCATGACGAAAGCTCTTGAGGAAGGCTTTGTGCAATCGGAGGTAAATCAAGTAGCCGAGCAGCGCGATCGACACGTCAAAACGCGCAAGGAAAAAATCGTCGGCACGAACGTCTATGCGAATTTAGCAGAACCAACACCACAGCTTCATCGAAAACACGCCTGCATATCCGTCGAGCAATCGCTCGATAAAGAACGAGTCGATCAGTTGAAAAAGGAATTTGCAGCAAAGCAATGGGTAAAAACAGCTTTATCTGCGGTTTCTCAACGAGCGACCGTTCAGGAAATAGAGAAGGCGCTAGAAAGCAGTGGTTTGTCGTTTTGCATCCAGCCGATTCCGCAATGGCGTTTGGCCGAGCCGTTTGAACAATTGAGAAAAGCGGCAGAGGCGCATCTTGCGACTTCTGGAAAGCGTCCCACCGTTCGTTTAATCAATCTTGGCCCGATTCCAAATCATAAAGCACGCGCTGATTTTATCACAGGCTTTTTTGAGGCGGGGGGCTTTGAAGTGGTAAAAAACGATGGCTATATGTCGGTCCAAGAAGCTGTACAGGAAGCGCTTCGTCTGAATGGATCTCATTACATTATTTGCGGCACTGATGAAAGCTATATAGAGACTGTGCCTTTGATTGCAACAGAGCTAAAGAAAGCGCAGTCTCATATTAAATTATATGTAGCCGGAAAGCAAAATCCTGATAGAGAAGCGATGTTTACACAGGCTGGAATTGATGGATTCATTCATATAGGATCGAATTGTTACGAAACGCTTGTTACGGTGATGAAGGAAATGGGGGTGGCTCTCGATGAGTAGAAAAGTCGATTTTACAAATATTCCTTTGCATCTATCAAACCAATCGGCCAACGAACAGCAATGGAAGCAGGCTATTGAACAAAAATTAAAAGCGTCAATGGAGGATCTGTTATTTCAGACGAATGAACAAATCGCAGTGAAACCGCTGTATACGAAGCAGGATATTGAAGAGCTGGATTTTCTGGATTACATGCCGGGCATTCCTCCTTATTTAAGAGGGCCTTATCCATCGATGTACGTCAATCGTCCATGGACGATTCGCCAATACGCAGGATTTTCCACAGCGGAAGAGAGTAATGCTTTTTACCGCCGTAATCTAGCCATGGGGCAAAAGGGCCTTTCCGTCGCGTTTGATCTTGCCACCCACCGCGGCTATGACTCAGATCATCCGCGCGTGGTCGGCGATGTTGGAAAAGCAGGCGTAGCGATTGATTCCATTTTAGATATGAAAATTTTATTTGACGGCATTCCGCTTGACCAAATGTCTGTGTCGATGACCATGAATGGAGCGGTTTTGCCGATTATGGCCTTTTATATTGTCACAGCAGAGGAGCAGGGAGTGACGCAGGACAAGCTTTCTGGAACGATTCAAAATGATATTTTGAAGGAATATATGGTGCGCAACACGTATATCTATCCTCCGGAAATGTCCATGCGCATTATTGCGGATATTTTCGAATATACGTCGAAATATATGCCTAAATTTAACAGTATTAGTATTTCAGGATATCATATGCAAGAAGCAGGAGCACCAGCCGACATTGAATTAGCTTATACGCTTGCGGATGGTTTAGAGTATGTGAGAACAGGTTTGAAAGCAGGAATTGATATTGATTCGTTTGCTCCGCGTTTGTCGTTCTTCTGGGCGATCGGCATGAATTATTTTATGGAAGTCGCCAAAATGAGAGCGGCGCGCATTATTTGGGCGAAAATGATGAAAACCTTTAACCCGAAAAATCCGAAGTCACTGGCGCTGCGCACGCATTCGCAAACATCAGGCTGGAGCTTGACCGAACAGGATCCATTCAACAATGTTGTGCGCACATGTATTGAAGCTCATGCAGCGGCTCTTGGGCATACTCAATCGCTGCATACGAATGCGTTGGATGAAGCGATTGCTTTGCCAACGGATTTTTCAGCGCGAATTGCCCGCAATACACAGCTTTATTTGCAGGATGAAACGGGAATTTGCAATGTAATTGATCCTTGGGCCGGCTCTTATTATGTGGAAGCGTTAACGAACGAGCTGATGACTCGCGCATGGAAACACATTGAAGAAATCGAAAGCCTTGGCGGAATGGCGAAAGCGATTGACACCGGCCTTCCGAAAATGAGAATTGAAGAAGCAGCCGCAAGACGGCAAGCGAAAATTGATTCAGGAGCGGAAACGATCATCGGAGTGAATAAGTACCGCCCTGATAAAGAAGTGCCAATTGACATTTTAGAGGTCGATAATACAGCGGTGCGTCTGCGACAGATTGAAAGACTGCAGCAGCTGCGTGCTTCCCGCGATGAAGAGCGAGTTCAACAAGCGCTGGAAGCTATTACAAAGGCGGCGGAAACAGGAGAAGGGAATTTACTGGAATTGTCAGTAGAGGCCGCTCGCGTTCGGGCGACATTAGGTGAAATTTCTTATGCGATTGAAAAAGTAGCGAAGCGCCATAAAGCGGTCATCCGATCAATCAGTGGTGTTTACAGTTCAGAATTTACAAATGAGGAAGAAATCGAGCGAGTGAAAAAGCTGACGGATGAGTTTTATGAGCTTGAAGGACGCAGACCGCGCATCATGATTGCGAAAATGGGCCAAGATGGACACGATCGCGGAGCGAAAGTAATTGCCACTGCATTTGCTGATTTAGGATTTGATGTGGATATCGGCCCGCTTTTCCAAACACCAGAGGAAACGGCGCGTCAAGCCGTGGAAAATGATGTTCACGTCATTGGCATGAGCTCGCTTGCTGCGGGACATAAAACCTTGCTACCGCAACTGGTGGAGGAGCTGCGCAAACTAGGTCGTGAAGATATTATTGTTGTGGCCGGAGGAGTGATTCCGCCACAGGATTATGAATTTTTATACGAGCATGGAGCGGCGGCTATCTTTGGCCCAGGAACAGTGATTCCGACTGCGGCTGAAAAGGTATTGCATGAAATTTATAAGCGGATCGGGTATGAGGAAGTGAGCCAATGAGTGAAGAACGGACCTACCGTCCAGAATGGGCGCCAAAAGAACAGACGGCTGATTTTGCGACTGCCTATGTGAAGGGAAAGGAAGACACCACTCTGAGATCGCAGGAAACGAAAAAATGGGTGAAACGCAAAGAGCGCTCAGTAAGCGAATATGTGGAGGGGGTATTAAACAACGATCGCACCATTTTGGCACAGGCCATCACATTAGTAGAAAGCAATGCAGCTAAACATATGGAGAGGGCCCAGCAAATTTTGCACGAGCTTTTGCCGCATGTCGGGAGATCGATTCGAATCGGCATCACAGGTGTGCCAGGCGCCGGAAAAAGCACTTTTATTGAAGCGTTTGGACAATTTTTGTGTGAACAAGGGCATCGGGTTGCCGTTTTAGCGGTTGACCCGAGCAGCTCTATTACCGGCGGCAGCATCCTCGGCGATAAAACGCGGATGGAAAATCTCGCGCGCGATCCGCGAGCCTTTATCCGTCCGTCGCCATCCGGAGGGACGCTTGGCGGCGTTCATCGAAAAACGCGGGAAACGATGCTTTTATGCGAAGCAGCGGGATACGATATTATTTTAATTGAGACGGTCGGAGTCGGGCAAAGCGAATTTGTCGTACGCAGCATGGTCGATTTCTTTATGATGATCGCTCTTACTGGTGCTGGCGATGAATTGCAGGGAATGAAAAAAGGAATTATGGAGCTTGTGGATGCGGTTGTGATTAATAAGGCGGATGGCGATAATAAACCAAAAGCGGAAGCGGCTCGAGAAGAATATAATCAGTTTTTGCACTATTTGCGTCCGGCCACACCAGGATGGGAAACGAAGGCCTACACGTGTTCAGCATTGTTGGGAGAAGGGATCGAAAAAGTTTGGAACGTTGTGGAAGCATTTATTTCCGTCACCAAGCAGTCAGGCGCATTTGATGCGCGGCGGCGCCACCAATTGAAGGACTGGATTTACTCCATGATTAAAGATTATTTAGAATCAAGCTTTTTCTCGCATCCGCAAATTAAAGCAGAGCTGCCGATGATTGAAAATCATGTCATTGCCGGTACGCTCTCTGTCACGAAGGCCGTACAACAATTATTGCAGATTTACGAAACCAAAAAAGGGTCTGAGTAAATAGATCAAAAAGCCTTAGATTAAATTCTACGGAATGTGATATTTGATCCCCTTTGAGTAACCGGTGATGAACCTCTCCCACCTCTTAACGGGATGGAAGTGGGGGGCTTCTTGGTAAAAGCCCACATTTCAGATGTGGCCTGTCACACGATACTTGAAGGGGATTTTTTATGGCGAAAAAGACCAACATTTCAATTGTATACAGAGGAGTTCAAGCTACAAGCTGTTCTGTTCGTTTGTACGAAAAAGGAGAAATAAGTGATCAAGCTGTTGCCGCGCCATTATGGATTCCTAGTTCTCTCAAGTGAAAACGTAGGCAAGAAAAGATCAAAACGGTGAACTTCTTTCGAATCAATGCGGGACACATATGTTTGTTCGTTCACACGTACGACGGAAGCTCGTTTTGAGGAGACTTAGATGATGAAACGGTCTGGAAAAGGGCAAGGATATTTATTATTACAATATGTAACAAAAACAACTAACGGTAGATTGAAAATCAACTTATAGATGATAAAATTCAACGATTTCTCTATTCAATCGATACCTATTAAATGCAATAATATGTATAAAGTTCAGTATAATTAACATTTATTTCAACTTCGTAACAAAAGGTAGGTATCGAAAATGGCTAATACATTAGGTTCAAGAATTGGAGAATTCAGAAAGAAAAAGGGAATGACACAGGACCAACTTGCAGAATACATCGGAGTCTCTTCTCAAGCAGTAAGTAAATGGGAAAATGACTTGTCATGCCCAGATATTACTTTACTTCCTCAACTCGCGGATTATTTTCATGTCACAGTAGATGAACTTCTAAGGGGTGGAAAATCTAAAGTTGTTCAAGTCGTTTCAGAAGAAGAACGCAAAGATTTCAACAAAATGCTTTTAAAGGTATTTGTTCATAGTGAACAGGGGGATATTGTAAAAGTGAATGTGCCACTTAGATTGATAAAAGCTGCTTTGGAAATCGGAATGCAATTACCACAGATTTCATGCCATGATGCTTTGAAAAACATTGATTTACAAGCGATATTACTAATGGCGGAAAGCGGAGTGATAGGTAAGATAGTGGAGGTTAAGAGTGCTAATGGCGATAACGTTGAAGTTGTAATTGAATGATCGGAGATCTGTTATGAAGATTAGAATTGAGGCAAACGGACATCGTCTTATCCTTCCTTTACCCATGAAGGTGGTGTTAAATGATGTGACCATCCGAATCATAGCGAGTTGTATTAAAAAGTATTCGAATGTTCCCATCAAAGAAGAATATTTAAAAGTCTTAAGAAAAGAGTTGATCAATGCGAAAATGTCATTTAGAAAACTTGTTCTTCTTGATGTATCAAGCAGTGATGGTTTTAAGATTAAAATTACACTATGAACCTCTCCCACCTTTCCTTCGTGTAGAGGTGGGAGACTTCTCGGTGCATGGTGTTAAATAAATGTTCTAACGTAAAACAGCATGAGACATTGATAAGCGAAAACCTTGACGGCAATGCTTTTGTATATCAAAGCGATTGCCGTTATTTTTATTTATCATTTGTTCTGCAGAGCATTGGCCAGCGCTAAACGGTCGGCTTCCTTAAGCCATGGAACATTCTTTTTTGTACTTGGCAGAAGGCGAGGATTTTTATTTTTATTCATTCTTACGTTTTTCATATAGTTCTTTTCATTCTTTCTGTTAGTGAACTACTCACCACTTAGCTAAAGCTTGAAGTGGGAGCTTCTCAGTTCCACGACGAAAGCCGCCTTTCGTCTCCCTGAGCGTGACTTCGGGTCGTTCCAACCCTAGATGTCCGACAATTCGGAGTTCTTTTGTACCTTGGATATTTTACGCATGGAAGGATCCGCTTGGTTTTCGCATTTTATTTTCTCCATGCAACCTCCTATATCCAGTTATGAAAGAACGACATAGGTTTATTTTACCACAGGGTCAGACAATTGAACAGGCAAAAGCCTGTCCTTGTCCGAAGTCGATTCATCTCCCACTTTCATCAAGCTTCGCAAGATTTAGAAGTGGGAGACTTCTCGACTGAAGAATGTTAAATGATCACATAAAAAAAGGAAGATTGTTGAACAATAGTAACAGCTAACGAAGTGTGTATGATGAGGTGATGAAATGAGAGGATGGTCTAAGCTATTCATCTGTATAGGCTTGCTGTTTATGTTTCATTTCCCTGCTGAGGCTTATTCTGATAGCATTCCAAAGCAAGCAGTCCATATCAAACGTGCCGAAACGTTGAAGGGGTTAGTAAATCGTTCAACGTTCATTGCGTATGGCTGGTTTGATACTTCACATCAGAAACGATCACTAGACAAATCAGTGCAAAGTGGACGGCTTGTCAATTTTGTCCAACGATTTCATGTAGACAAATATATAAAGGGAACGAATGGTAAAATCATCAACGTGTTATCCACCGGAGTTGAGCCACTTCCTGCCCCTTTAAATCCAATTAACAAAGTTTACCCAGGGCCTATGGCGGAAGGGCGGTATGTTTGTTTTTTAAAACCTGTTGAAGGAACAGAATTTTATACCATTGTCGGGGGATGGCAAGGAGTTTATCCTGTTTATGAAGGAAAAATCATTTCGTTGGAAGACGGTTTTTCAGAGTTGAACCAGTTAACCCTCAGACAATTGGAAACAAAAATCAAATCGTACTAAATTCAATGACATTTGAAGGCAGGCCTGTTTGCAATTAAAAAATGCACGATGTCATATAAATTGAAACATCGCTCCTCTTATTGGTATGATAAAAAAAAGAAAGAAGGAGCGAGTGATATGGAATTTAACTTTCAGTTTTTTATGAATGACATTGTCCAACAAGCACGTAAAGAAATAGTGGAAGCAGGATATGAAGAGTTGCGCACGCCACAGGAGGTAGATGAAGCATTTAGCCGGAAGGGAACAACGCTTGTCATGGTGAACTCTGTGTGCGGCTGCGCGGGAGGAATTGCTCGTCCAGCCGCGGCGCATGCTGTTCACTATGATAAACGCCCAGATCATCTCGTGACTGTGTTTGCTGGTCAAGATAAGGAAGCGACGGCGAGAGCGCGTGAATATTTTGTTGGCTATCCGCCATCTTCTCCATCATTTGCTTTATTAAAGGATGGGAAGATTTGCACAATGATTGAACGCCATGAAATTGAAGGACATGAACCAATTGCCGTTGTTCAGAAGCTGCAAGCGGCCTTTGAACAGCATTGTGATGAAGTATAAAGAAGCTTATAACCAGATCTGCTCGTTTAAGACGGGCAGATCTTTTTTTGACAGTTGAATATTTTTTAAATATAAAAATAATTTTATATTTATGAAAACAGATTGCATATTTATGAAAACGATGTTATGATACAAATTGTTTTAATAACTTAAGAAAGACTAGTCTTATTACAAAAAATCATGAACTGCAGTTGAAGATGGGAGACGTCTGTCATTAGACAATTTCTAAATATGGTTGTTATGAAAGTATATAAATATAATACTTTTTGAATGGGAAGAGAAGGAGCAAAGATCATGAAAAAATGGAGAGGACTTTTGTCGCTATTATTTTGTATTCTGTTCATTAGTTTGCTTTCTGGCTGCGGGGCATCCGGATCATCTGCAGAAAAACAAAGCGAGTCAAATAAAAAAATATTGAAACTAGGCACCTCTGCTGATTATGCACCTTTTGAGTATATGGATACAGCGAAAGGGGACGAGGTCATTGGTTTTGATATTGATTTAGCAAATATGATCGCCAAAGAGCTTGGATATGAAGTCCAAGTGGTTGACATGGATTTCAATGGCTTGATTCCAGCTTTGCAATCGGGTAAAGTTGATTTTGTTTTAGCGAGTATGACCCCTACGCCGGAGCGGAAAAAAAGTGTCGACTTTTCTGATGTGTATTATGTAGCGAAAAATATGATTGTTACAAAAAAAGAAAATGGGTTAAAGACAATGGAGGACTTAAAAGGAAAAACGGTTGGAGTGCAAACAGCCTCCATTCAAGAGGGAGAGGCGAAAAAACTTGCAAAAACCATTGAGATGAAGCTTGAAAGTCGCAATCGCATACCAGAGTTAATTCAAGAAATACAAGCTGGGCGTTTCGATGCGGCGATTATCGAAAATACCGTCGCCAAAGGGTATATAAAGAACAGCGGTGGCAAGTTAATGGGAACGACCATGCAGACGAGTGAGCAAGAAGCTGGCTCAGCCATTGCTTTCCCAAAAGGAAGCAAGCTAACAGACAAATTTAATCAAGTATTACAAGAAAAAATGAAGAACGGAGAAGTAGACAAGCTTATTAAAAAATGGTTTGATCAGCAGTAACTAAATTTCGTGTTGAATCGGTATTTAGTTTGAAGAACGCAGATGAAACACATGGGCCGGCGAAATCAGAACGGCAAGAAAGCCCGTGATCGGAACGAATGGAGCGGATTGGATAAAATCGAAACAGCAAACGAGGCCAAGCGCTGCTTACGGGCAAGCCTCGTTTTTTTACGGTTGATGATATATAAGGAAGGACGGGTTTGAGTGTGAGCTTAAATTTCTCTCAGTTTATCCCGACAATCCCTTTTATTTTACAAGGGATAGGGGTAACGTTAAAAATTGTGGCATCGGCAGCATTGTTGGGGTTTGCTTTCGGAATTGTTTTAGCTTTATTTAAAATCGGCAGAATCAAGCTGTTAACGTGGCTGGCAGATCTTTATACTTCCATTTTTCGCGGCACGCCGCTTGTATTGCAGCTGATGATTATTTATTTTGGCATGCCGCAAATGATCGGCTTTGAAATTGAAGCCTTTCCGGCCGCCGTGATTGCTTTTGGTTTAAACTCTGCTGCTTATATTTCTGAAATCATTCGCGCCGGCATTTTAGCGGTTGATAGCGGCCAGAGAGAGGCGGCAATGGCATTGGGCGTTCCCTATCCCCTAATGATGCGAAATATCATTTTGCCTCAAGCGTTTAAACATATTTTGCCGGCGTTAATGAACGAGTTTATTACATTGACAAAAGAATCGGCAGTTGTAACGGTCATTGGTGCGATGGATATTATGCGGCGCGCCTATATCGTTGGGGGAGACAAATATGCGTTTTTTGAACCGTTGCTGATTGCGGGAATAATTTATTACATTTTAGTGATGATTCTCACAATGCTTGGCAAAGTGATCGAGGGGAGAATGAGAAAAAGTGATTAAAGTCGTAGACCTTCATAAATCATTTGGCAAGTTGGACGTATTAAAGGGAATTACAGTAAAGATCGAACAAGGAGAAGTAGTAGCCATTATCGGACCATCCGGCTCTGGAAAATCCACGTTTTTGCGTTGTTTAAATTTGCTGGAACAGCCGACACGCGGACAAATTTGGATCGGATCGCAAGAAATTACGAATCGTCAAACAGATATGATGAAAGTGCGGGAAAAAATCGGGATGGTTTTTCAGCATTTTCATCTGTTTCCTCACATGACGGTCTTAGAGAACGTAACATATGCTCCAATCAAGGTAAAAGGGATGTCAAAAAGCGATGCAGAGACCCAAGGAATGGAGCTGCTTGGGAAGGTAGGCTTAGTGTCCAAGGCAAATGAGTACCCCAGTCGTTTATCTGGAGGGCAAAAACAGCGTGTGGCCATTGCTCGGGCGCTTGCGATGTCGCCTGAAATCATGTTATTTGATGAACCGACCTCAGCACTTGATCCAGAGATGGTGAAAGAAGTGCTTGAGGTGATGAAGTCGCTTGCTTATACCGGCATGACGATGGCCGTTGTGACGCATGAAATGGGTTTTGCCCGCGAAGTGGCTGACCGCGTGCTTTTTTTAGACGGCGGCCAGCTTATTGAGGATGCACCGCCAAATGAGTTTTTTGCCTCGCCAAAAAGCAAGAGGGCTCAAGAATTTCTCGAAAAGGTGCTATAATAAAAAGGTGATCGCCGATCATCTTTTTATTTTTTTGCAGATAGAATGAGTATGGATGATGAAGAAAACGAGCCGAGAGCGTTCCGTTTGCAAATATCCCTTTCTTTTTGAATCGGAGTTGGTGATGTTGGATAGAGAATGATTCGAGAAAATTTGTATATCAGGTGTATTGATTATCTAATAGAAACCAATTGACACTGCTTGTGTCTAGCTCAATCATTCCATCTTTTTAGTAAAATAATGGCTCATCAACAATTGTGTTTGTATAGCAATGCAAAGATGGAATGAACGGAAATCCACCGTCGGAAGAGTTCAGGGATCTGCCTTTTCGTCTACCTGACCAGCGAAATCAGATCAGCGCTTGCGCATGCGAGAACAGATGTTAATGCCTCAAGCTTCTATATGATGAAGCGGTTAGCATCATGACATTCACAGGGGGTGTATAGGCTGAAAATAGGATATCGCACCATTAAAACAGCGATCGGCACAACCGCTTCTATTAGTTTAGCTCAGTATTTTGGATTGCATAACTTTGTATCAGCCGGAATTATTACACTTTTATGCATTCAGGTGACGAAAAAGAAATCGCTGCAAACCGCGTGGGCCCGCTTTGCTGCTTGCATGGTAGCTATCGTGTTTTCCTTTATTTTTTTTAAAGGAATTGCTTATCATCCTGTCTCGATTGGATTGCTGCTGCTCTTTTTTATTCCGGCGACGGTTAGGCTGAAGATCACGGAAGGGATTGCGACAAGCTCTGTTATCATTCTTCATTTTTATGCGGCTAAACAATTTACCGTGCAAATTGTCATCAATGAGGTACTGTTGGTTGTGATCGGAATTGGCGTGGCTCTTATTGTCAATATGTATATGCCTAGCATCGAGAAGAAATTGAAGGAGTACCAGCGCATCATTGAAGACTTATTTCGCATTATTTTGAAGGAAGTTGTGAAGTATTTGCGGACGAACGAGAGCAGCTGGGACGGGAAAGAGCTTATGCTGGCAGCAGATATTTTACAGGAAGCGAAAATAGCGGCTTTGCACAATCTCCAAAACCATTTCTTAAGGAATGAAACAGGATATTATCACTATTTTCGAATGCGGGAAAAACAGTTTGAAATTATCGAGCGGGTGCTTCCGCTTGTGACGTCGCTTACATATACAGTGGAGCAGCGAAAAGTCGTTGCTGATTTTATTGATGAGCTGAGCGATGCCATTCATCCAGGCAATACAGCTGATCGTTTTTTGCAAAAGCTTCATGATATGAAAAAGCAATTTGAGGCAATGGAGCTTCCGAAAACGCGCGAAGAGTTTGAAGAGCGAGCGGCATTGCTTCACCTAGTGAAGGAATTGGAGCAATATTTAATCATTAAAAGCCAGTTTCATCCTGACAAATAAATCATGAATGGGGTTTTCCTTTTTGCTTCAAAATATAAGAAAAAGCAAAGGGTGAAATTATATGCGGCTACTTATGGCGATTATGCTATCATGCTCATTGCTGTGGCCGACGACATCATCAGCATCATCAGCCACCCAGCCTTTTATTATTATTAACAAGGCGACGAATCAGCTTGCTTTTATTCGAGGAGGAAGAATTGAGGCGGTTTATCCTGTGGCAACAGGTGTCACAACAGCTTTAACACCTGAAGGGCTGTTTACAGTGAAGGTAAAAGCGAAAAATCCATATTACCGAAAGAAGAGTATTCCCGGAGGTGCTCCAAGCAACCCGCTTGGAACAAGATGGATCGGCTTTGATGCAAAAGGAACCGATGGACGAATCTATGGAATCCACGGCACAAACAATTCACAATCGATTGGCCGTTATATTACGCAAGGGTGTGTGCGCATGCACAATCGGGATGTGGAAACGCTATATGAAAAAATTCCAGAAGGAACCAAGGTGTTCATTGTTCGTAGCAATGAATCATTTGCCGTGCTAGCTAGACAGCAGGGAGCGATGCGATAAAAGAAAGACGGGCGACTTTGATGGAAAAGTCGCCTCTCTTATTAAAACCACATACCAACGCCTGCTAAAATAGTTGTTAACAGCATGGTAATAAGCATTAAGTATACGACAATTTTTTGCGTTTTTTTGCGGGACATGAGATTTCCTCCCTATCTAAACATATTGCCATTTATCATTGTACCGCCATTTTAAATCGTGAACAAGCAAAAAAATAGGTCGCTCTAAAACGTGTTAGCAGGATTTTTTGTCGAAAGGTCGAATATAAATAATGTTTATGAATATTCACAGCAAAGGGGATTAGACGGATGAACGTAAAGAAAATCGACCATATCGGCATTGCGGTTTCGTCGATTGAGAAAGCGCTGCCATTTTATGTCGATACGCTGCAACTGCCGCTGGTTGGAATCGAGGAAGTCGAATCGGAAAAGGTAAAAGTAGCGTTTTTAAAGCTGGGAGAAGCAAAGATTGAACTATTAGAACCGACGGCCCCGGATAGCGCTGTTGCCGCATTTATTGAAAAGCGGGGAGAAGGAATTCATCACATTGCGCTCGGTGTCGATGACATTCAAGCTCGTATTGACGAATTAAAAACAAAGGGAATTCGCATGATTCAAGATAAACCGAAAACCGGGGCTGGGGGAGCGCTTGTGGCATTTATGCATCCGAAATCGGCCCACGGCGTGTTATACGAGCTTTGTGAAAAAACAAATGCGGGAGGTCATCAAGAATGACAGACATGTATGACAAAATTAATGAGCTCTATGACCGACGCCGAGAAATTGAATTGGGCGGCGGGGATGATAAAATTGAGAAGCAGCATGCAAAAGGAAAGCTTACTGCCCGCGAGCGCATTGATTTACTTTTAGACGAAGGGTCGTTTGTCGAGTTAAATCCATTTATGGAGCATCGCTGTACCGATTTTGGGCTTGAAGGAAAAAAAGGACCTGGGGATGGCGTTGTGACTGGATATGGGAAAATTAATGGAAGAACCGTATTCGTCTTTTCGCAAGATTTTACAGTTTTTGGCGGTGCGCTGGGAGAAATGCATGCCAAAAAAATCACGAATATTATGGATTTGGCGGCGAAAACAGGAGCGCCCGTCATCGGACTAAATGATTCAGGAGGCGCTCGCATTCAAGAAGGCGTTTTATCACTTGATGGATATGGGCATATTTTTTACCGAAATGCCATTTACTCTGGAGTGATTCCGCAAATTTCTGTGATTATGGGACCTTGTGCGGGCGGTGCCGTTTATTCGCCGGCGATTACAGACTTTGTTTTCATGGTGGAAAAAACGAGTCAGATGTTTATCACTGGCCCAAAAGTCATTGAAACAGTGACGGGCGAAAAAATCAGCGCTGAGGATTTGGGAGGAGCCCGTGTACATAACACAATCAGCGGTAATGCGCATTTTTCTGGAAAATCGGAGGAAGAAGTGCTAGAGGAAGTGCGTCGACTGTTAAGCTATCTTCCGCAAAATTGTCAAGAAAAACCGCCGGCTAGCTCTGTCCCAGACGATGATGATGATCGGCCAGACTTAGCTGACGCGATTCCAGTGGATGCGGTACGTCCGTACGATGTGCGCAATGTGGTGCTTCAGGTCGTCGATGAAGGATCATTTATGGAAGTGCATAAAGACTTTGCTAAAAATATTGTCGTTGGTTTTGCTCGCATTAAAGGAGAAGTGGTTGGGCTTGTGTGCAACCAGCCGAAATTTATGGCCGGCGGTCTTGATATCGATTCGTCTGATAAAGCCTCCCGCTTTATTCGTTTTTGTGATTCATTCAATATCCCAATTATTACATTTGAAGATGTGACCGGCTTCTTTCCGGGGGTTAAACAGGAGCATGGCGGCATCATTCGTCACGGAGCGAAAATTTTATACGCCTACTCTGAAGCGACGGTTCCAAAAATCACTGTCATTTTGCGCAAAGCGTACGGCGGCGCGTACGTGGCACTAAATAGCAAAGCGATTGGAGCGGATGTTGTATACGCTTGGCCGAACGCAGAAATTGCTGTCATGGGGCCTCAAGGAGCCGCTAATATCATCTTCGCCGGCGAAATTGAGAAAAGCGCAAATCCAGAAGAAACGCGAGCACAAAAAATTGAGGAGTATCGCAATAAATTCGCAAATCCATATGTCGCCGCCAAATACGGAATGGTGGATGATGTGATTGATCCACGCGATACAAGAGTGAAGCTGATTCAAGCACTCGACATGCTCCGTCATAAGCAGGAGGAGCGTCCGCAGAAAAAACACGGAAACATTCCATTATAATTTGTGTAACACTGAGCGGTCGCTCAGAGAGGAGACAAAGTCCATTTAGGCTTTGTCTCCTGTTATTTTCCATATCGGACTAGAACGGAAAAGGAACATAGACGAGCGAAGACACAAATCAAATAAAAACGTTGATGAGCGAACGAGCGCGGCTAATGACAGGAGATGAAAGCGTTTGTCAATAGTTTGGGCGAACAGGCTGCAGCCTGTTCGCCCTTTCTTATGAAAACCAAGCGTGTAATTTTGGAATGCGTCGAATGATCAACCAATCAAAAATAAGAGCGGCTGCTAAGGAAAGAGCAACCAAAGGCATCGCAATTCCGAGGATCACGATGAGCGCTGTTACTACGCGCATGGCTTTTTTATTTTGCGGTGCCGGAGGCGTTCCTAATTTTCCTTGCGGCCGGCGCTTCCACCACATGACTACACCGCTATAAGCAATGAAGATGAGCCCAAGACAGGCAATCAGTCCTAATATTTGATTCAATAGCCCAAAGTAGCGTCCCTCATGAAGAGCAATGCCAATTTCAATCCATTTAGCCATCCATCCATAATCTTTGAACCGTAAATCGGCTAGCACATTTCCGCTGTATTGGTCGATATGCAATGTGGCTTGATCCTGCGGAAGCGTGGGGAATACAGAAATCGTATATACGCCTTTTTCTCCTTCCGGAAAATTCACTTCAAATCCAGGATGTACATTTCTCTCTTTGGCAATTTCAATGATTTTTTCAACAGGAAGTGCCGCCGGTCCATTTTCTTGGGATTGCGGAACGGGCATATTTTCAGCTGCCCAAGGCACTTTGGCTACTGATTTCGTCGATATGGAGGATTCTGGAATGTTGCCATCCCATAAACCAGAAGGATATCCAGATTGTGTAGCTGTTGCGATTCGATTAATTTTGTCTCCCATAAACCCAGCCCAAGGCAATCCTGTTATGATGAGCAATAAAATGAAGGCAGAAAGCCAAATCGCTACGATGGAGTGGAGATCTTTCCACATTGCGCGTTTTCCGGTATGCAGGCGAATTTTGATTATTCCATATAAAGAACGGTTACGAGGCCACCATAAATAGAGGCCGGTGACTAATAGAATAATAGCCCAGCATGCAGCCAATTCAACTAAACGATCTCCGATGGTACCAGCCATGATCTCCCCGTGAAGCTTGACCACGATATTCATCAGCCTGGATTCATCTGCTAGCTTCCCTAAAATGCTCCCGTTATACGGATTGATAAAAACGGTATAGGCTTTGTTGTTCCAAACGATCCCCACTTCTGTGGAACGGTTTGCCGCATCACTTGGTTTGTAGCGTGTAATGGTGGCGCTCGGATATCGGTGTTTGACATTTGCGATTAATTCGCTTGGTGTCAGCTCCTGAGTTTCTTTTGGGATGTAATAGTAATTTTTATATAAAACGGATTCTATTTGTGGTTTAAACAAGTAAATGGCCCCTGTAATAGCCAAAAGGATGAGAAGTGGCGCAAAGATCATTCCCGCATAAAAATGCCAGCGCCATATGGATTTGTATACATCTTTTGGTGACAAGAAGGTTTTCATGATATGAATCTCCTTTTCAGCATGATATGAAAAATTTATTGGCCAGTGGAATCATAACAGCTAGTTGTGATAAAAAAGTGAAGCTTCTATGAAGTTTTAATATGTCTATTGAGAAGCCGCTCACTTTGAAACGACGTATAGCTGGGAGAGCGGTTTATCGTTTGAAGTGGGCATAATAGAAAGAATGTGACGATTATATGACATTGATGAAACAATGGTGTATAATTTTTCTATAATAATGATTTTTACATACTAGTGCAGGGGGCGTGTTAGATGATTAATGAACAACGTTTAGTGGATGAGTTTTTAGAGCTTGTTCAAATTGATTCAGAGACAAAATATGAAGGAGAAATCGCCAAAGTATTAAAACAAAAATTTGAAGCGCTTGGACTTCATGTGATCGAAGATGATACGACAGGCCAAACAGGACATGGGGCAGGAAATTTAATTTGCACGCTTGAAGCCACAAAAGAAGGAATTGACCCTATTTACTTTACATCCCACATGGATACCGTCGTTCCGGGAAAAGGAGTGAAGCCTTCGATTCAGGATGGCTATGTTGTAACAGACGGCACGACCATTTTAGGCGCCGACGATAAAGCAGGGCTTGCGGCAATGTTTGAAGCGATCCGTGTCCTTAAAGAGCAAAATATGGCACACGGAACCATTCAATTTATTATTACGGTTGGTGAGGAATCTGGTCTTGTTGGCGCGAAAGCCCTTGATCCATCTCTGATTACGGCTAAATTCGGCTATGCATTGGACAGCGACGGAAAAGTAGGAAATATCGTGGTTGCTGCGCCGACACAGGCAAAATTAAAAGTGGTGATTCATGGGAAAACAGCGCATGCGGGGGTGGCACCTGAGCGCGGGGTATCGGCGATCACCATCGCATCGAAGGCAATTGCCCAAATGCCGCTTGGCCGCATTGATGAAGAAACGACAGCGAATATTGGCCGCTTTGAAGGCGGAACACAAACGAATATCGTCTGCGATCGCGTTGATATTTTAGCAGAAGCGCGCTCGCTCGTGCCAGAAAAAATGGAAGCGCAAGTGACGAAGATGAAAGAGACGTTTGAACGGGTAGCAGAGGAAATGGGAGGACGTGCACATGTCCAAGTAGAAGTCATGTATCCGGGCTTCAAGTTCGGCGACGGGGATCATGTGGTAGAAATAGCGAAACGTGCTGCTGCTAAAATTGGTCGTTCGTGCGAGCTTTTGCACAGCGGAGGAGGCAGCGATGCCAATGTAATTGCTGGCTTCGGCATTCCAACCGTGAACTTGGCTGTAGGATATGAAGATATTCACACCACAAATGAGAAGATGCCAATTGAAGAGCTTGTAAAAACAGCGGAAATGGTCATTGCGATTATCGAAGAAGTAGCGAAATAAGAAAGACGGGGTGTCTTAAAAGACAGTTGGGTTTAAGGCACCCTTTTATGTTACATGGGATTATGATTGGGTTTACCACTAATTTTTCCGCCTCATTTATGCGGTAGTTATATTAGGATAGTAAAGTGACCAAATGCTTTTTGCCTCGTTTATTGAACGAATGCAGTTAAATTTAGATAAGAGTTGCGGCTAGAGGAAAGCACACAGATGAAGAATACAAGCGAGCGAGCATTTCTATGCTATCCATTTTCAGCTTATGTTTATTTTGCAAACAGCAGTGAAAGCATATGAGAATAAACAACAAAGACTTTGATATTCAGCAGAGGCTGGAGTATGATGAATATATAGTGTTTGTTGGGGAGAGAATGGAAGATGAATAAAGTAGTTGTATTTCAGCTCGGGAACGAGCAATATGCGATTCCGATCGAGCAAGTCGTTTCCATCGAAAAGATGGCGGCACCAACCGTGATTCCGCAAATGCCTGATTATATGCTTGGGGTTGTGCGCATTCGCGGTGAATTAGTGCCGGTGCTTGATATGGTGAAAATTTTATATCGCCATTCATACATCCAAACGGAGAAAACAAGATTGATTGTCGTCCAAGCGGAAGATTTGGTCGTGGCGTTTATTGCCGACGATGCGAAAGAAATCCTTGATATTCCTAGCGAAGCAATGAAGCAGTTAAATATGCTCGCCTACCGGCAAACACCTTATTTTCTTGGAGTGGCCAACTTGCCGGAGCGATTGATCACTCTCATTGATGCCAACCGCCTGTTTGAGAGTCTAGAAGGAATGCAGATGATTAAAGAGCGCATAAAAGAGAATCAATCATGAAAATAGCGCGGCTGGATTGATGTGCTTCTTTAATTATCAGCGGCAATGCATTTCGAGAAATTTCAACTTGTTTTTTGTCATATAGACGTCCATGATAAACGATTTTTTCACTATTGGAAAGGTGAAAATGGTGCTTTGGCGTGACAAAGGCAAGTCACCGAACTTGTTTCTTATTTCAAAAAAATGGAATTCTAATTTCAATAAGCTCAGTCTTCTAGCTGCATCTATAATAGTGAAGATCACGCATTCAGATGGCTGGCCAATGTAAGTGACACGCTTTTGGTTGGACAAGTTTCTCGCTGTGTGCTAGAATCACGTAGAATGTTTTTAACCTTGCTCCAAAAGCAGTGTCCCACTTCTAAACATGAAGGCGTGCCAGCGCCAGTGAAAGTGGGAGAGGGATTGCCAACGGAAGGATCCTCTATCGTTCAAACGAACTCCTTCGGAACGAAGGAAAGCCATAAAGGGTCCTTGTGTGTGGCTTGCTGTTCAATGAACATGCACAAGGCGTTTGAAGCCTTCACCTCTAAGCGAAGCATAGTTCACGAAATATAAAATATAAAAAAGTTTTCTAGGGTTCCGTGGTCGCTTAGCAGCCAGACTGTGACCGAGAGAAAACGCACAAGCCGCGCTTGTGTACACGGAGGGATAAAAGCCCGGGAGGAATGTCTTGTAGAGAGATATTTCTTTCGAGGCTTTTTATTTTTTCTTACTAAAATAGAGATGTAGCTTGGCACATGGACATTTGTATCCCGAAGGCTGACACGTAGGTTTTTACAGATTTTTAAGTTGTATTGATATAAACAGAAGGAGGATTTAGATGATGGCGTGGGTATATTTAATTATTGCTGGCCTATTTGAAATTGTGTGGGCGATCGCTTTAAAATATACATTTGGGTTTACGAGGATGGTTCCATCTATCATTACCATTGTTGGAATGCTTGTCAGCTTTTATTTTTTGTCGCTTGGAATCAAAATATTGCCGATTGGCACGGCCTATGCAGTATGGACTGGAATTGGAGCGGCAGGAACGGTGATAGCCGGCATTTTGTTTTTTAATGAACCAATTACGATGTTAAGAGTTGTTTTTTTGCTGTTACTTTTGGTTGGACTTATTGGTCTGAAATTTACATCTGGACATTAAGAAGTATGGCGTTTATGTTTACCTATCATCAAACTTCGTTTTTTCTACGGAGCTTATGTTGTTTTTCGAAGGACCTTTTCGTCACGTATCCACGTGACGAAAAGGTGAATCACGAGACTCTTCTGACCGCAAAGTTTCATAGGCACCATTCGTTCTAATGAGAAGCCTCCCTTCCCTTAACGAAGTGTAGATGGGAAACGGATAGTCCCTCTCTTTGAAGTGATTTGACTGTCAAGCATGTAACATCATAAAGAAATTTAAAGGATGATGCCTTCGATTTACATTGCTAAAAGGGGCATTTTTTTAATATTTCCTTTGATGAGCTTTAATTCTTTGCCGTCGATAATTAAATCGATCATTAACCCTTGGCACACATCATGAGCGTTCTTTTTATAGTTGGATTGCAAATATTGTACACGATACCATTTTCCTTGGTATTCAAAGTACATAAAACGCCCGCGAGTGAAATCAATCCAAAATTTTGTTTGTTCTCCGTTTAGCCTCTTGATGACATATCCCCATGATCTTCCTTGTTGAGACATGGCCATTTTCGGTTTGGAAGTATTGATTGCTTGATAATATAGCTTGTTGTGAAGGTCATAAAGCATCATGATTGCGAGCGCCTCCTTTTTTCCGTTTTGTTACTATTATAGACAAGCTATGAGAATATTAGACTAGTTTTTATATACGGAAACTTGCAGTAGACGATGGGAGAGATTGTTCAAAATGCAGAGTGCAACCTGTCACGATTCGAGCCGTTCGCTATATGGTGTGGATGGAGAATGGGATAAGAGAAAGAAAACTTGGGTATGGGTTTTTGCCTATACATTTTTTTCCTCCGCACATATCCTATATAGCGAAATGGCAAAAAAATAATGGAAATGACATGAGGAGGAATTTTATTATGATTATGGATGAAAGACAACAATGGCCATATGGATCATATCCAGGATATGGAGGAGGATATTACCCGCACTATCCGCATGGACACCATTATCCGTATTATCCACATTATCCGTACCACCATCATCATTATCCGTATTATCCTTCTTATCCGCACTATCCATATAGAGGATACTAAAAACGGTAAAGAAAAAGAGCCCGAATTTTGGGCTCTTTTCCTATTAGGCATAGATTCATCACTTGGTTCAATGATCAGGGTTCGTTCGATTCGTGACAAGGCAAGTCATCCATCTTGGATTGTTACAGCCATCGTTTGTTCCCTTTTTCCGTTATCTTTATATAAAAGCGTAAAAAATGCATTCACAAAACTTGAATGAGAAAATGGACTGTGGTATGTTCTTTCATGAACAATTAAAAATAGAAAGGAACGTTTTACGATGGCAAAGCAGCAAATTGGTGTCATTGGTCTAGCGGTAATGGGGAAAAACCTGGCCTTGAATATTGAAAGCCGCGGATATTCAGTGGCTGTGTACAACCGTTCACCGGAAAAAACGGATGAGTTTCTAAAGGAAGCCAAAGGAAAAAATGTAGTTGGTACATATAGTGTTGAAGAATTTGTTCAATCTCTTGAAAAACCGCGTAAAATTTTGCTAATGGTCAAGGCGGGAGCAGCGACAGATGCCACGATTGAGCAGTTGAAGCCACACTTAGAAAAAGGAGATATTTTAATTGACGGCGGCAATACGTATTTTAAAGACACACAGCGCCGCAATCAAGAACTGTCTGAACTTGGCATTCATTTTATCGGAACAGGCGTCTCTGGAGGAGAAGAAGGAGCATTAAAAGGTCCTTCCATTATGCCAGGAGGGCAACAGGAAGCGCATGAGCTTGTACGTCCGATTTTTGAAGCGATTGCGGCTAAAGTGAATGGAGAGCCATGCACCACCTATATCGGTCCAGATGGTGCGGGACATTATGTGAAAATGGTGCATAATGGCATTGAATACGGTGACATGCAGTTGATTGCGGAAGCCTACTTTTTATTAAAGAGTGTGCTTGGCTTGAGCGCTCAAGAACTGCATGAAGTGTTTGCCGAATGGAACAAAGGTGAATTGGACAGCTATTTAATTGAGATCACGGCCGATATTTTTACGAAAATAGATGAAGAAACAGGCAAGCCGCTCGTGGATGTGATTTTGGATAAAGCGGGTCAAAAAGGAACAGGAAAATGGACAAGTCAAAATGCGCTTGACTTGGGCGTTCCGCTTCCAATCATCACGGAGTCGGTATTTGCCCGCTTTATTTCAGCGATGAAAGAAGAGCGTGTGAAGGCGAGCCAGCTTCTTTCCGGTCCTTCTGTCGCTCCGTATGAAGGAGATCGAAAGCATTTTATCGAAGCGGTACGGCGTGCGCTTTATATGAGCAAAATTTGTTCATATGCTCAAGGATTCGCGCAAATGAAAGCCGCATCAGAAGAGTACAACTGGAATTTGCAATATGGCAACATTGCGATGATTTTTCGCGGCGGCTGCATTATTCGCGCACAATTTTTACAGAAAATTAAAGATGCGTACGATCGTGATCCACAATTGCCTAACTTATTGCTTGATCCGTATTTTAAAGAAATCGTCGAAAGCTATCAACAAGCGCTGCGCGAGATTGTTGCGACGGCAGCCATGCGCGGGATTCCTGTACCGGCGTTTGCGAGCGCTCTTGCTTACTATGATAGCTACCGGCTGGAGACGCTGCCTGCTAACTTGATTCAAGCACAGCGCGACTATTTCGGTGCTCATACCTATGAACGCATTGATAAAGAAGGAATTTTCCATACGGAATGGTTGAAGTAAACGAAAAACCCTTAGGGCAATTTGCCTTAGGGGATTTTTGATGGCATATATATTTATCTTAATGTTATTAATTTTTTGAATAAATAATCGACATGTTTTTTAAAAATTTTTATAATGCTCCTAAATCCGTAACGAGTCCACTTTGACTGTACTTCGTTTAATTTTATGTCTACCACTTTCCACAAGTATTGTTTGACCACTAATCAAGATTCATAGGAGAAAGCAAGCACTCGACAAGGACAAGCTCATCACTTGGAGTATCTGCTTCATCATAAAGTGAACGGGGAAGTCTTCCGTGATACCCACCTATTTGAAGAAGATTCATAAAAGCCAACTGCACTGTATCAATGGTTTACGAGAATTGTAAAGATGGTTCGTCACAGATTTAGATGCTCACTTGAGTAAATACATTTTTAGCATAATCCACTGAGAAATCTTTCACCTCTAAGTGAAGTGTAGGTGGGAGAGGGTTCGTCCTCATCCAATTCGCAGAGATCCAGAGTGCATCGCATACCATTCCACTCACTTCAGTAAAAAATACCTAGCAGTGACTGCGAAGCGCACCGTGGTCTATTATATATAAACAAAAATGGGAGTGTATGTATGAAATGTTGTCGAAAAAAATTTTTTTGCCCCCCCTGAGATGCCAAGGGACTTTGATAGACCAACATTTCTAGAGGGAGGTTCATTTTTATTGATAAGGAGGTATAAAATGGCTAAGTTCATTAAAAAAATAGTAAGTGTAATCGTACTGTTTGTTACTTTTTCTATGCTGGTTCCGATACTCTCTTTTGCTGCCTATACTAATAATGATGCGTTTTTCAAAAGTGGATTGCCAAAATATGTTGTTGGTGATTGTTATGTATTCGTTTCTGATTCTGTTTCAAACTATGGTTATAGTACCTATGTATCTAATGCTAAAAGTGGATGGGGAGGAATATCAAATGCAGATGTAGACTTTTGGCCTGCTGGTAGTGCAACAGACGCTGATATTAGGGTTTATGCTGGAAACTACGGATTGGACTATGCCGGTCTTGCACAACCTTACCAAGGCGATTCTTTGGTAACAGATCCAGATGCAACAACTACCAATTGGTCATTCGTGAAAATCTACTTAAATGATTATTATATGGATTATTATAACTATACAAATGCGAATAGAAATAAAACAACAATACATGAGTTTGGACATGTGCTAGGCTTTGCGTCACCAACCTAGTGGTACAATCTCAATCATGGTTCAAGGTAAATTATCTTATAGTGGTCCTCAAGAATTAGATAAATCCAATATAGCCTATAAATGTTAGTAAAAGAAATTTCTGGAGGGGGATATACGTATACTAATGAAGAAAAAACAGTTTATTTTTGGGTTTGTTCTGTTACTTGTGACAATAGCTGCGATGATAAGTTATTGGCATTTTTCAAGTGTAACTTACAATAATCAGAGTTCACAAACTAAAGTTGCCGTTTTAGATGCTGACTACGATTTGATGAATGACATTAATGAAGTAGATAGAAATGCTACTCTTATAGTAAAAGGTAAGTTTATAGGAAATCGAACTTTGAAAGAATGGGTTGATGAACCAACTAATACAGTAACTGCAACTGCTTCTAAATCTGAAATTCGAGTAGAGAAAGTTTTAAAAGGAGAATTGAAAAAGAAAGAAATTGCAGTTTATGAGCCAGCATACTTTATGAATGATACTTTTGTAAGTATTGAAGGGTATAATTTGATGCAAGAAAGACATAATTATTTATTGTTTCTAAAACCAATGATTGATGATGACACATATGTTATTGTTGGGATGTACCAAGGAAAGTATGACTTAGACTCACCTGATCCTGTAAAGCGTATTTCAAGTATTAAAGAATATAAGAACTTAAAGGATATTGAATATTTCGGTGATCATATTGAGGAATTTAACAAACTCAAAAAACAAGTAAAAGAAAAATATCAACTTAATTAAAACACGATAACTATTCAGATTATTGTTGAATAGTTTTTGAACTCCTTACATAATTTGTAAGGGAAGAGTAGTTATCTGTTATAAGTTAAGTAAAGTGAAAATGTAGCAGCAGTTGATGGAGGAAGTGGACGTGCTCTGCTCTTGTGGAGCAAAAACTATTTGGAAAAGTAGAAGTATCAAGAGTAGGATTTCGTAGCAAGCTGACTAATTATGAAAATATAGAACTGAACAATTTTATGAGGAAAATGTTAATTAGTGAGTAAGTAATATCGTGTTGAAATCATTACAGAACGAAAGCAGGCAAAAAGTAAAGTTAAATGATGAAAAGTGCATTTTGAATTAATGGAGACCGATAAAAAATGTACGGCTGTATTAAAAATGTTTGATATGAACCATCAAGAATTAAAAAACGTAAAATGATATAAATTATTGATTTTATTTTATGGATAGATTTTGTCCCCCTCACTGCATGATGAGGGGGGGTGTTTTATTGCTCAAACAAAAGAACACGTGCTGGCGCGGCATCGGTACCGACAAGTTTTAATGGGGCAGCGACCATCCAATATTCTCCGGATGGCACGTCTTTTAAACGCAGCCCTTCAATGACGATAATGCCGTGGCCGAATAATGTTTTATGAGTTGGATGTCCCGGTTGGCTGCGTTCAATGCCAAGGGCATCAATGCCAACGCCGCGAATCTGTTTTTCTGCCAAGTATTTCGCGGCATCTTCAGCTACATAAATAAACTCGAAATGGAACGCCTCTTCTAACGAATTTTTGGTTTTGAACAAGATGAAATCATTCTTTTGGATATCAAGCGCCATTAGATCTTCTTTTGAAATTTTATCTGTTACATGTGTAAGATCAAACAATTTGCATGCTCCTACTAGCTTTTCTAGCGGAATCGTTTCAAATGTTTCCCCATTTTTAACCATATGGAGCGGCGCATCGATATGAGTTCCTGTGTGTAAATCCATGTCAATCCGTGATTCGGTTACATAATCGTTCGTTACCGTCATCAGCTTCGGCTGTTTTTCAGGCTTGTTTTTATAGACGGGCATTCCCTCAAAAATCGGGGCTGTTACATCATACATTTTCATGGCGTTTCTCCTTTCATCCGACATTACTGTCCATTATAATGAATGGACCACCAATGGAATCCGTCTTTTTGCAGCAGCTCATCGGCCGCTTTTGGTCCCATTGATCCTGCTTCATAGTTTGGAAAATCAGCCGCTTTTGTGTTTGTCCATACTTCAGCAATCGGATCAATAAAGCTCCAAGATGCCGCTACTTCATCCCAATGAGTAAAATTAGTGGCATCGCCGCGCATGCAATCATAAAGCAACTTCTCATATGCTTCAGGAGTATTAATGCCGTCGATGCAGTTGTAGCAATAATCAAGCTTAATTGGCGTCGTCTTCATACTTTCGCCGCTTTTTTTAGCATTTAAATGCAACGTAATGCCCTCATCTGGCTGGATATGAATGACAAGCAAGTTTGGATGAACATTTTCACTTGTACGATAGTATAGGTTCATGGGCACATCTTTAAATTGGACTACGATTTTCGTTGATTTTTCTTTCATTCGCTTACCTGTGCGAATATAAAACGGCACGCCCGCCCAACGGAAATTATCGATCATTAATTTGCCAGCGACAAATGTCTCTGTATTGGAATCTGGATCCACATTGTTTTCTTCACGATAGCCGATCACTTCTTTTTCCCGAATGATTCCTCGTCCATATTGCCCGCGAACGAAATACTGTCCGACTTCGTCATGTGAGATAGGGCGAAGGGCACGAAGCACCTTTACTTTTTCACTGCGAATATCATCGGTTGTTAATTTGATTGGCGGTTCCATGGCCAGCAAAGCGACCATTTGCAGCATATGGTTTTGAACCATGTCCTTCAGCGCTCCTGAATGATCGTAATAGCGGCCGCGATCTTCCACCCCTAGCGTCTCGCTAGACGTAATTTGAATATTGGCGATAAATCGGTTGTTCCAAAGCGGTTCGAAAATGGCATTAGCAAAACGGATGACTTCAATATTTTGGACCATTTCTTTGCCCAAGTAATGGTCGATACGGAAAATCTCTTTTTCTGAAAACGCCTTGCGGATTTCCTTATTTAGATGCTGGGCGCTTTTTAAATCATGGCCAAACGGTTTTTCGATCACGAGCCGTTTCCATCCGTTTACATTTGTCAATCCTTCTGATTTCAGATGGGCTGTAATGGTGCCGAAAAACTCTGGTGCCATGGCTAAATAAAAAATGCGGTTACCTTCGATGTTGTATGTACTGTCCAAGCGTTCAAGCAGCTGCTTGAGTTCTTGATAGGAAGCGGTGTTCGTTACATCAAGGGAATGATAATAAAAATGTGAAATAAAGGCTTCATCAAGAAACTGCTGTTTCGTAGAGTGTTCAATGGCTTCGCTTACATAATGGCGAAAGGCGTCATCTGATAGTGAACGACGAGCGACACCGACAACAGCAAACTTTTCTGATAATTTTCCTTTTTGATACAGACTATAAATCGAAGGAAATAGTTTGCGCTTTGCCAAATCCCCTGTAGCGCCGAAGATAACGATCAGTGACTTTGGATTCACGTTGCTCACGATATGTACCTCGCTTTAGCTAAAATTGTCTCTTCAAATATTTAATTGTAGAGATTTCTGTTGCTGAACGCAAACATTTTCGACCCGAAAGGGAAAACAGTGTTGAATTGCTGCTTAAACATTGATACGCTAACAACAGACACATAAAGGAGAGGTGGGCTCATTGGAATTATCATTTTTAGGAACGGGATCAGGTGTTCCATCGAAAGGCCGAAATGTGTCGGCATTAGCTTTACAGCTGCTTGAAGAAAGAGGAGCGACATGGCTGTTTGATTGTGGTGAAGCAACACAGCATCAAATTTTACATACATCTATACGCCCAAGGAGAATTGAAAAAATTTTTATTACCCATCTTCACGGCGACCATATTTTCGGATTGCCGGGCTTGCTTGGAAGCCGCTCGTTTCAAGGCGGAGACACACCGCTTACCGTTTATGGGCCAAAGGGAATTGAAGCGTTTGTAGAAACAGCGCTTTTAGTGAGCGGAACACGGCTCAAGTATGATCTTGAAGTGATGGAGTTTGTCGAAGGAACCGTATTCGAGGACCATCAGTTTGTGGTGGCGGCGCAACTTCTCGATCACGGCATGCCTTCGTACGGGTTTCGAATTGTTGAAAAGGATTTGCCGGGCACGCTACTAGTAGATAAGTTGCGTGCACTCGGCATTCGACCGGGGCCGATTTATCAGCAAATTAAACAAGGGAAGATGATCACGCTAGAAAATGGCAAGGTGATTGATGGACGCGAGTTTGTTGGACCACCACAAAAAGGGAGAGTGGTGGCGATTATGGGAGATACTCGTTATTGTGAAGCGAGCATCGAACTGGCTAAAGAGGCGGATGTGCTTGTTCATGAGGCGACGTTTGGCGCAGCGGAAGCCCAGCTGGCGCACGATTACTTTCATTCAACGACGGTGCAAGCGGCAGAAGTTGCGAAGCGGGCGGAAGCAAAGCAGCTCATCTTGACGCATATTAGCTCGCGATATCAAGGCGATATGTGCGATAAGCTTTTGGAAGAAGCAAAAGCAATTTTTCCGAACACAGCGATTGCTTCCGATTTTATGTCGTTTTCCCTTGCTAAGAAGAAGTAGATGGGTAGAGAGGAGAAACATCAGTGGAAAAGCGTCTTTATATTGTTCGGCATTGTAAAGCAGCGGGGCAGGAGTTTACGGCACCGCTAACGGAGGAGGGAGGGCAGCAGACAAACGAGCTTGTGCATTTTTTCGCAGACAAGCCGATTGATCGAATTGTTTCAAGTCCATATGTTCGTGCAGTTCAAACAATTGAACCGTTAGCGCGTCAACGGAATTTATCGATTGAACGCGATGAACGCTTCGGAGAGTGCGTGTTATTTGGGGATGGCCAGTTTACGGAGGACTGGCTCGAAAAATTTGAACGCACGTTTGTTGATTTTGATCTGGCATACAGCGGTGGGGAATCGAATCGTCAAGCCATGGAACGAGCCAAAGCAGCTATTGGGGAAGTTTTGCAGGCGGATGCGGCGCATACCGTCATTGTGAGCCATGGCAATCTAACTATATTGATGTTGCATCTGTTTGACAAACGTTATGGGTTTGCAGAGTGGAAGAGTTTATCGAATCCGGACGTGTTTGAAATTGCCATATCCGCTGGGAAAGGAGAAGTCACGCGGATTTGGCGTTAAAATGAAGAGTCAAGCTCCTCTGGAGATTGAAGAGGCTTGACTCTTTTTTTATGTTGAGTGAAGGAAAAAAACACAGCCTTTACCACCCGCGCGTATACGGTATTGGTGCTTCGATGGATACGCCAAGTTCATTTGCGGCTGTTCTTGGCCAATATGGATCACGCAGCAATTCACGGCCAATAAAAATGAGATCCGCTCGTTTATTGCGTAAAATTTCTTCTGCTTGACGCCCAGAGGTGATAAGGCCGACTGCACCTGTGGCGATATCGGCGCCGTTTCGGATCGCTTCGGCAAACGGCACTTGATAGCCCGGATAGCTGTCAATGGAGGCCGGAACGACTGCTCCAGAGCTAACATCGACTAAATCTACGCCATCTTCTTTCATTTGTTTCGCATACTTGATGTAATCCTCGACGGTCAACCCCTCTGGATGATAATCGCAAGCGGACACGCGGACAAAGAGAGGACCATCCCATACTTCTCTAACGGCAGCAATCACTTCACCTAAAAAACGATAGCGATTGTCGAATGTGCCACCATATTCGTCTGTTCGTTTATTGGATAGCGGCGATAAAAATTCATTAATTAAATAGCCGTGGGCCGCGTGAATTTCGATCACGTCAAAACCCGCTTGTTTCGCACGGCGCGCTCCGTCTTGAAACGCCTGAATGGTTTCTTCAATGTCGGTTTTCGTCATTTCCCTCGGCGTTTGCATTTTTTCATTAAACGGAAGTGCTGAAGGCGCAATAATTTCTCCTTCAATCATGGCTTTTCTTCCTGCATGAGCGAGCTGGATGCCAATTTTGGCCCCTTGTTCTTGAACGAGTGCTGTGAGCGATTGGAGGCCTTTCACATGGTCATCGCTCCAAATTCCTAAATCGCGCTCTGAAATTCTTCCTTGTGGTGTAACAGCTGTTGCCTCGACGATAATAAGTCCGACTTGGCCGACGGCACGTGCAGGGTAATGGATGAGGTGCCAGTTGCGCACAGTGCCGTCTTGCGTATCGCATGCATACATGCACATTGGCGACATGACAATTCGATTTTTTAGTGTCACTCCTCGAACATCATATGGTGAAAAAAGCATGGTTCTTCCCCTCCAAATCGTATCAGTTTCAGTTAGAATCATATCATCTCGATTTGGAAAAGAAAAACATTTTGCTTCAATGCTTTAAGAATGAATCGTGAAGCTAAGAAAACTTTTTGTCACATCCAGTGCATGCAGAAGAGGGAGAGGCTTCCGTTCGGTCCTTTTCTTTCCGCCTGTATGAATCATTACAGTGCCAATCAGCTTCTGATTGTCGAGAGTCAGGAAGCTGGCTACCAATAGCTTGAAAGTTCCCCTCCTTTCAACAAAATGGAGGAGAGGGAGCGTCAAATGCTGGAGTGATTTCATGAGCTTGAGAGCGAGATGCTCATGCAGATGAACGAGATTTTTACCGATGGAGCGAGAGAAGGGCTTTTCCGAGCTCTTGAGAGCGTTCAGCTGCGCGTTTGATGCAGGAGATGACGGCTTCTTGATAGTGATAATGCTCAAGCACGCCGATACCTGCTTCTGTTGTCCCACCTGGGCTTGTGACTTCCTTTCTGAGCATAGCCGGTTGTTTGTCTGTTGTTCTTAACATATGGGCAGCTCCGATAATCGTTTGCAAAATCAAATCTTTCGCTACTTCACGCTCCAGCCCGATCTCATCGGCTGCCTTTTCCATCGCTTCCACCAAATAATAAACGTAAGCGGGGCCACTTCCGGAAAGCCCTGTTACCGCGTGTAAATCTTCCTCATTGACAGCCGTGACAATTCCGACGGTTTCAAATAATGCTTGAGCTGTGGCTAAATGGCTGTCATTTGCGTAACGTCCGCATGAAATCGCGGTGGCAGATTGTCCGATCGCGGCTGATGTGTTAGGCATTGCCCGCACAACAGCTACGGGCTTTCCAATAAGAGATACGATGGTATCAGTGGTGACTCCAGCTAATACAGAGATGATCAACTGATGCTCACCAATAGCATGAGCGATAGAGGAGATGGCTTCCGCCGCATCCTTTGGTTTCATAGCCAAGATCACAATATCCGCTTCTTTCAATGCCGTGTCCTTATTGATTTCCGTCCGTACGTGATAGGTTTTTTGTATATAGGCAAGACGTTCTGTATTGCAGCGATTGGTGACAATGATTTGTTCCGGCTGATAAAGCGTTTTTGTCATGCCAGCAATCAGAGCTTCCGCCATTGAACCGGCCCCCATAAAGGCAATCGTTGTTCTTTTTTCCATGTCAATCCCTCCTGAATTTGTTTATGATCCCAATAAAAAAGCCTTTCCCGTCCTCATAAAGGACGGAAAAGGCCTTGTTTTTCCGCGGTACCACCTTTGTTGGCACAAGCAGTGCCCACCTCATAGCCGGTATCGTCGGCTGGACGGTTAGGTTTTCCTAACAGCTCATGGGATAGGTTCAATGATGAAGAGGACAATGAAGCCTTTCAGCCTGTGGGCTTCACTCTCTTGTTGTCGTTCATCACTTACTGGTCCCATTCATCGCCTTGCATTTATGAAATTTAGCGTGAACGCAAAGTCATTTTCGATTGTTCAGCGAGCTTTCTCTGCATAAAATGGTTCCATCATCAATGCGCTTGATTTGTTTGCAATTATGCACTGAAAACAAGCTAGTTGTCAATAGGAAAAAGCAATTTTTTAGAATTTTTGTGCAAGTGATAACAAGAAAATGACAAATCGACAAAATGCGTGTAAACTTTAAACTAATATGAGCACTAAAATATTATGATAATATAATGACAAAGGGGACGTTATAAATGGCGAAAGAAACCATTTATCCAATAGTGGTGCCAACGCCGTTTGCCGTTGGCAATGTCAACATGTATCTAGTGAAAACGGATAGTTTGACGCTGATTGATGCTGGAGTTAAAACAGAGGAAGCTTGGCAGGCATTTAAGCATCAGCTGGCGGAGATTGGTTATGAACCCGCTGATATTGAGCAGGTGGTGATTACACATCATCATCCTGATCATGTCGGATTGTTAGACTATTTGCCCCATTCTGCTCTTGTTATCGGCCATCCGAAGGCAAGGCCGTGGATCAGCAAAGATCCGCAATTTTTAGCTTGGCATGAGCGTTATTTTCACCGCTTTCTCGTGGAGTGCGGACTTGAACCGGCTTCTCTCCATCGACTCCCTAGCTTTCGTCGTTCGTTGCGCTATTCGTGCGAGCGCTCGCTCGATATCGAGGTGCTCGAAGGAGAGGTTGTCGATGGACTCCCAGGCTGGACGGTATTAGAAATGCCGGGACATGCGCAAAGCCATATCGTCTTATATTGTGAAAAGGATGGCAGAATGATAGGAGGAGATCTTTTGCTTGCAACCGTTTCCTCCAATCCGATGCTAGAACCGCCGGATGAAGGGGAGGATGAACGTCCAAAACCACTTTTGCAGTATAACGATTCATTGCGCAAACTGCTGCGATATAAAATGACTCGTGTTATGGCGGGGCATGGCCGTGATGTGACAGATGTGCCTCCGTTAGTAGAAAGACGGTTAGCTAGACAAAAAGAGCGGGCCGAGCAAGTATGGAATATGTTGCAGCAGCGTCCGATGACCGCGTTTGATGTATGCCGGGAGCTCTTTCCGGCTGTTTATGAAAAGGAATTTTTATTGACGATGTCGGAAGCGGTCGGCCAGCTTGATTATTTGGAACAGCTGGGGGCTGTTATGAAGGAGAAGGAAGGGAACTTATATGTGTATAAGGCGGTGGCGATGCGTTGAGAATTGAAGGGAAGCAGATCGTGATTACTGGCGCTTCAAGTGGAATCGGAGAGCAAATGGCGTATGAGGTTGCGAAGCGAAAAGCGATTCCGATTTTGTTGGCGCGCAATGAGAAAAAGTTGGCTGATATGGCCGAGCATATTCAACAAACATATAGCGTTCCATGCCGCTATGAGGCGCTTGATGTAAGTGATATCACAGCGGTGGAAGCAACGTTTCACAAACTGTTGCAGGAGATGGAAATAGACGTGCTTGTCAATAATGCGGGATTTGGCGTATTTCGCCATATAGAAGACATTGATTTAACGGAAGCGGAAAAAATGTTGGAGGTCAATGTGCTCGGTATGATCGCCTGTACAAAAGCGGTATATTCTCATATGATTAACCGACGCAGCGGACACATCATTAATATTGCTTCACAGGCAGGAAAAATGGCGACACCGAAATCCAGTGTATATGCTGCCACAAAGCATGCTGTGCTTGGATTTACAAACAGCTTGCGCATGGAGGCTGCGCAGCATGGTGTATTTGTGACGGCCGTCAATCCGGGACCGATCGCTACGAGCTTTTTTGCGATCGCAGATTCATCGGGCAGCTATGTGAAAAACATCGAAAAATGGATGCTTCGTCCAGAAGCGGTTGCTCGCCGCGTGGTTGATGTGATGATGACGCCAACGCGGGAGGTAAATATGCCGGGCTGGATGAGTGTGGGAAGTCGCTTGTATCAGCTGGTTCCTAGTCTTGTAGAAAAAGTGGCAAAACGAGCATTTTTTCAAAAATAAGCTTCAACAAACGCGAATATGGGGACGCTCAGACAGCAAGAGGGGATATTGGCTTAGGGGAAGACAGCAGGGAAACCAAGCCATTCAGATGAGACAACGGTTTTTTACATGTTTGTAATGAACTCGTAGACAGCATCATGAACAAGCTCGTAGATGTCAGCGCTCCTATTTTTTTCTTTTTCTGCTGTGACATAGGCACACAGACGATGCCATTCGTCTTCATCAAGATTCCATGTTTCCGGATGGTAGCCATATTGGTGCAAAACATTGCGAATTAGTTTTCGCAGCCATTGTTCGTTCATCATGCGTATCTCCTTCTTACAGTGGAACAAGACCGATGTTCATTTTAAAACGGTCTGTTCTCTCTCTTCTTCCCCTTTCTGCTTTGACAGCATCGCGCTTCAGTAGGTAAAATAGAGGCAAATTGGCAAAAAGGAGCTTTTGTAGAAGTGAACATCCTATGGACTGACGAAGCGATTGCCGCCCTCGCTCCTATTGTAGCGAAAATGAGATGATGGTTAAAGTAAAAAGGATGATACTGATGGTTGTGATCATGAAATCGTTTATAGAGTCGATATAAAACCCCCTTAGCTTTTTAGGAATAAGGGGGAGTTTATAAAAATGAACCATTTTTCTTAAGTAATGGTACATTGTTTCCGGTTTTTTTGGCCGCAAAAGGAGACAGAAGCTTATGTGGCCTGATGTCGACTTATTTAGTAGAGTGTCACTAGCCACATAATAAGTCAAACAAACGTAAAATCTTATGACTATTTTAAGGGCGAATCGATAGGATCTTTGCCTTAGTGAACATGAATCATTTTTATCTTTATTAGTTCATTCCCCCTTCCGAACGTATGCATATCCGAATATTTTATAATGTCTTAATGGACAGATAGTTTTATATTATATCAAGGAAGAGGGATTTTTTATGTCATTTACTTTATATGGTGTAAATCCAAGCGACTTAATTATCTTGGAAGATTTTTTTCAAAATCAGTCCAAATTTATTTCTTTGAGCCAAAAGAATGGAGATTTTCAAGCGATGGTGGCTGCACTTCAGCAGAACGGATATACTGTATCATTTAAAACAGTCCGGACTGTTGAATTGCCTGTAGGGAAAGAGGATGCAGTAAATCCTGCCATTGATTTAATTGTTTACAATGTCTATGAAGAGAGCTTATTAGTTGGCGAAGCCTACATGGTTTCTGGTCCGAAACAATCTATTGCTTTTAGTGTAATTAGTAATCTAAACAGTACAACCTCCTATTATTTTATAGAGAATAATGCAGTTCAAAGAGTTGTGTTTGATAAGAATGGTAATCTATATGAGTCAACTATTGATATTAATTTAAATGATCTAAATAATGAAAGCATTTCTATTCAGCAATTATCCTGTGAAACAATTTGTACTGGGCTTTGTTCTGGGGGGCTGGCTGGTTCTATTCCACGCTGTGTTGCTGGATGTTTAGCTACAGGCCCAGTTGGTACTCCATTTTGTACGGTACTCTGTACATTATTAGTGACTTTTGGATGTGCGTATGGTTGTGATGCGCTTTGTCAGCTTATCTAGATTATATGTGTTGATGAATAAACAAAATTTTGTTGTTTGGAGATGGTTTATGTGCCTTATTTTCATAAGCTCAGATGAAAAGGTCTGACAGAAGCAAGATACGAAGTAAATTAAAAAGAGAAGAAAGCAATGGATTTCTGTCGGAAAATCGACCTGTATTGATATAGTCCCACATTCAATGAGGGGCTTTTTTGTTTGAGTGATAAAATCACCTTTGCTCAGAGATTTTTTGGGGAATATGGTGTCAGTTGCAGGCAGGATATTGATTTTTTAGAATATCTTTTTTCTATGGCCTATACACTCCATATGCAAAGTTATAATTATGTATGTAATATATAATTGACAAAATTAAAATATATGTTACTTTATTTAAGAGAGGTGTTATGGATGGTGAATGATCATATAAAAGTCAGAAATAGAGTTAAAATGGCTCGAATTGAAAAGGGAAATTTGACGCAGATAGAATTGGCAAAAAAAGTAGGCATAACAAGACAAACACTCAATCTAATTGAAGCGCAAAAATATAACCCATCGCTAAAAGTTTGTTTGCTTTTGAGTAAATATTTAGAAAAAAGCTTGGATGAGCTTTTTTGGCTTGAGGAGAATAACGAAAAAAGGAGTGGACTGAGCGAATGAAAAACCATGATTTTATGCTAACTCTTATTGGGTTTACTGTGGCTTTTGGAATTTTAAGCATCATCACCTATAAAATTCAATGGGCTGTTTTAGTGGGGGGGATCATAGGAACTGTCGTCACTAAATTAGTCAGAAAAATGAGCAGTAAGATACGCGATCAAAAAGATGAGATAGAGTACGATGAAAGAATCAATGATCATATGAAAAATTATATAACGAACACATTTTTTATTTCTAATCTTTTATTATTACTTTACTTAATTATGGGGAGCTATATATTCAAGATATCTTTCATTAATGCTGATTATTTAGCGCTATATCTGATTATCACCTTTATCATTGCCTTTTTTATTGTTCCGGAAATTGCGAAAAGAAAATAACGTGCTTTTGTCAAGATCCCTTCCCCTTTCTGCTTTGACAGCATCGCGCTTCAGTAGGTAAAATAGAGGCAAATTGGCAAAAAGGAGCTTTTGTAGAAGTGAACATCCTATGGACTGACGAAGCGATTGCCGCCCTCGCTCCTATTGTAGCGAAAACAGGGCGCCGGTTAAAGCTAAAATATGATACCGACGGCTGCGGCTGTGCCGTTAACGGCGTGCCGACGCTCTGGCTCGTCGATCGCGCTGATAAAGACGATATCGTGGTAGAGACGAATTTTGTGCCCATTTTACTCGAAAAATCTCGTCTCGTATTTTACGATGAAACGATGACGATTGATGTCGTGAAAGGCTCGGGTTGCTTTCAACTGAAGAGTCCCAATCAAATTTTAAATCCGCGTATGTCGCTTTTGGAAGTGAGTGAACAGCATGAATGATAAGCTAAAACAGATTGCCAACATTGCAAGACAAAAGACATGGGTCTCATTTTTGCATGAAAATGATCCATATAGTTTACTGCATTGGTCGGTTGCCGGCGTTTACCAGGAAAAAAAGGACGTTTGGCTGCTGCAGGATGAAATGACATTTGAAGCAACAGAGTTTGCGACGCTCGATGAAGCGATTGCTTGGCTGAATGAACATATGCCTCATATTACAGAAATTTTGTAAGCATAGGTCGTTGAAATGATGCCTTTAACATTATCGACCAAGCAGTCTCCCACCTCTAAGCCAAGCGAAGGCGGGAGTAGTTCAATTGTTGGAGGGGGAATAACAGTGGCGAAAAAAGCATCATCCATGAAGCAACAGGATGAAGCGATCACATTGCAAGATCGTCTACATGTGGATTTGTATGAACAGCTGCGAGCTAAAAAGAAATCGTTGGAGGAAGTCGAGCAGCGAAAAAAAGAGGAGGAAGAGGCGCAAAGAAGAGAGGAAAAAAGGCAGCGCGAAAAGCAAAAAACATTTGAAGAACTATTAAATGAAAGCAACCTTGATTGGCGCCGTTTTAAATAAGCCGCTGAATCCATCAGCGGCTTTTGTTATGTTCACCATAGAAAATTTATGTTAACGGATTTTATATCGGCGACCATTGATGATGGCACGCATGGACTCTGAAAAGGAAGAGGCGCCTGTTTGAGGACGGTCAGAGCTTGAAGCCGGATCATGGATCAGACTGTTGATCAACCGTTCACTCTGCGTCGCGGGCCTCGCTCGCCTATTTTTGCGAACGTTTCGGAACGATTCGCCTCTTGGCTAAAACATAATGCCTTGTCTGTCCAGTAGATTCAAGAACGGTCCAGGACGAAAAAAGAAATGAATCGATCTCTTAAAGTGGTGGTGGACAAAGTCAAAACGGACGTTGTACCACCCTTCTACTTTCCATTTTATGTTAGCGATGTTCTGTATAGATTGCCGTTTTTGTTTGCTCCCGAAGCCATTCGTATTCCTCTTTTGTCAATCCTGAGGCAGAAGCCGCTGCTGCGTTTTCCGCTAGCTGCTCGCTGCTGCTAGCTCCCGGAACAACGACCGCGACCGCTGGATCGTATAAGCAAAATTGGAGAGCGGTAGCTGTGAAGGAGCGGTGCAAAGCGGTTTGCTTTTTTAAGTTTGGCAGCAGTGTTTGCAGTTCTTCGTATGTATAGCTTAAATAACCATGCTGTTTGATGGAGTCACTAGCTGCCTCCAGCGGACGTTCAGTCAATAGCCCTTTGGCTACCGGGCCGCGAATGATGACGCTAATGCGATGTTCTTTTAGAAGCGGGAAAAGCTCCTCTGGACGGCGATCCAGCAAGCTATATTGCATCATGACGCTGACGATATTCGAACGTTTCACATATTCGCGAATGACATTGGGACGAATCGAAGAAATGCCGTAATAGCGGATAACCCCTTCTTTTTTTAATTCTTCAAACGCTGCGATGGTCTCATCGATCGGATCCTCGATCGTTCCGCCGTGAAGTTGGTATAGATCAATGTAGTCTGTTTGCAGACGGCGCAGGCTTTCTTTTACAGCTGTTTTAATATATGCTTTTGAAGGATCCCAAAACCATCCTTCTTTTCCTTCCTCCCAACGATTTCCGACTTTTGTCGCAAGGATTACTTGATCGCGCTTGCCTTTCAGCGCTTTGCCGACAAATTGTTCATTTAACCCGCGATCGTAAAGATCAGCGGTATCCAAATAGTTAATGCCTCGCTCTAAAGCTTCATGAATAAGGCGAATGGCTTGTTTCTCATCTGTTCCGAGCGACATACAGCCAAGGCCGATTTCGCTGGCATATAAATCCGATGTTCCAATCCGCCGTTTCTTCATCGCATATGCCTCCTTGCAATCTGTATTTTCTTCATTTTATCACATAAAAGAGAAAATCTCTTTTTCTGAAACAGGCAGGGGAGGGAAGACTGTTGGCGTTGGCTTTTTCACGTAAGAAATCGTCCCCCTTTTTATCCAAAACATGAATCCAATACATTTGAACGGCTTAGATGATTGGAAAAAAAGGGGAGTGGAAAATCATTCAATATAGTATAATAAAAAAGAATATGATGAAGAGACGGGAGAGAAAAGAAATGGATCATCTAATGGAAAAAACGATTCACAAAGAAGAAATTTTCAAAGGCAAAGTCATTGATGTATATGTGGAGGATGTTGAGCTGCCAAATGGAAAGACGAGCAAGCGGGAAATCGTCAAGCATCCGGGCGCGGTGGCGATTATTCCAATTACAGATGAAGGAAAGCTAGTGCTTGTCAGACAATATAGAAAAGCGCTTGAACGGGTGTTAGTTGAAATTCCTGCAGGAAAATTAGAAAAAAACGAAGAACCTGCGATGACTGCACGCCGTGAGCTGGAGGAAGAAACCGGCTATGCTGCCCAAGAGCTGCATCATTTGTTGTCATTTTACACCTCGCCTGGGTTTGCTGACGAAATCATTCATTTATACGTGGCGAAAGGATTAAAAAAACTAGAATCGGCTGCACCACTTGATGATGATGAATTTGTCGATCTGTTGGAAGTGACGTTGGAGGAAGCATTGGCGATGCTACAAAAACAAGAAATTTATGATGCGAAAACAGCCTATGCCTTGCAATATTTACAACTGCAGTATGCATTACAAAAGTAAAACGGGAGTTGCAAGCATGAAAAATTATTACGTGGATTTACATATTCATATAGGACGGACAGCTTCTGGCAGACCAGTGAAAATTACAGGCGCCCGAACGCTGACCCTTGCCAATATTATAGATGAAGCGGCGCGGATTAAAGGACTGAATATGATTGGCATTATCGATAGCCATGTTCCTGAGATCCTTGATGAATTGGAACGAGCGATGACTGAAAATGACTGGCGTGAAAATGAAGAAGGCGGGGTGTCAACGAAAGATCTTACCTTGCTACTGGGAAGCGAAATTGAAATTTACGACGAACACTGCCAAGGACCGCTTCATGTTCTTGTTTTTTTGCCGACGATCGCCGCCATGCGTTTCTTTTCAGACTGGTTAAAAAAACGAGTGAAGAATGTTTCGTTGAGCTCACAGCGAATGTATGGGACAGGAAGAGAACTGCAGCAGCTGATTCAACAATTGAACGGCTTGTTTATTCCGGCTCACGTTTTTACTCCATTTAAAAGCTTGTATGGAAAAGGAGTGAAACGAAGCTTGCAAGAGGTGTTTGATCCTGAATGGATCGACGCGATCGAGCTTGGGCTGAGTGCTGATTCGAGCATGGCTGATCAGATTGCTGAATTGCATCGCTATCCCTATCTTTCGAATTCAGATGCTCATTCGTTGCGGAAGATTGCGCGGGAATATCAAGTTATTCGCATGAAGAGCTTAACGTTTGCCGAGCTTAAAAAAGCGCTCAAAGAGGAAGAAAATCGCGGAATTGTCGCTAATTACGGACTAAATCCTAAGCTGGGGAAATATCATCAAACGGCGTGTGAGCGTTGTGCGGCACTGATGAAAATCTATGACGAATGCTGTCCGAGCTGTGGGCACGAGCGATATGTAAAAGGCGTATTTGATCGGCTTCAAGAATTAAAAACGGACACGATTCCACCCAAACGTCCGCCATACGTACATCAGGTGCCACTTGAATTTATTCCGGGCATTGGACACAAAACGTATAAAAAGCTGCTTGAGCGTTTCAAAACAGAAATGTACATTCTTCATGAAGCGACAGGATTACAGTTGGAAGAGGCCGTCGGTGAAAAGCTTGCCCAGCTCATTTTGCTTGCTAGAGACGGAAAGCTTTCCATGACAGCAGGAGGCGGCGGCAAATATGGAAGAATCGCTTCTCGATAGAAGCGATTCTTCTCTTTTCTCTTCAAGGTGTCATAGATTTGCTCTTTCCTCATACAATCTAGTAAGAGGCAGATAGGAGGACGGAGAGCAATGAGAAAACAGCCATTGAAGTCAGTGATTGCGATGCATTTAAAAGAGCATGCGTCGATTTATTTATTTATTATTGTCCTGTTTCTCATGGGCGTGATTTTTGGGGCGATTGTCGTCAATAGCTTGAATTTTAATCAAAAACAAGATTTATATTATTATTTAATGCAGTTTTTCGGACAAGTATCCAAAGGGCAGTTTGCGAGTGCGAGCGATATGTTTCAACAAAGCTATTTCCATAATTTACAGTATATTGGGTTTATGTGGGTGCTTGGTATTTCGATTATTGGATTGCCGCTTATTTTAATTTTGCTCTTTTTAAAAGGAATTGTTGTCGGCTTTACGGTCGGATTTCTAGTTAATCAAATGGGGTGGCAAGGGTTCCTATTATCGTTTGTTTCAGTTATGCCGCAAAACTTTGTTGTGGTTCCCGCTTTTATTATAATGGGAGCTGTCTCAGTTTCCTTCTCATTAAAAATGGTGCGGAATCAATTTATGAAGCGGATGCATGAACCGATTTTTCCCATGATTATCCGTTACACACTCATTATGTTGGCTATTAGTGCTTCCTTGATTGTGTCTGCTGGCTTGGAGGCATATATTTCTCCGGTCATTATGAAACAAGTCGTTCAACTAATCAATAACAAATAACAATAGCATGGAACGCATCACTTGATTCTTCAACCTTCGCTTCCCATGTCAGCAGTCGATGGTCAAACAAGTCACTGACTTGTCTTTGACCATCGAAAACATGAGGTTTCGCTTTTTGATGAGATATATGT
The DNA here is from genome assembly GCF_002075365.1 of Anoxybacillus sp. UARK-01. Classification (NCBI taxonomy): domain Bacteria; kingdom Bacillati; phylum Bacillota; class Bacilli; order Caryophanales; family Anoxybacillaceae; genus Anoxybacillus; species Anoxybacillus sp. UARK-01. The sequence continues at coordinate 281,913 of NZ_NASY01000047.1, forward strand.
CCATTTTCCAACTGCATCGAATCTAGGTGCTCAAAACAGTGCCATCTTCATGACCAATGAAAATTTTTAGCTTGTAATTATTTTTATATAATAACCATTTTACTTATTTACTAATAATGATTTTTATTTTGATACTTTCCTCTCTCTTTTGTTATAATGATATTTGAATGACGAGGGAGGGATAAAGATGGAAGAACGGGTTGAACGAATAAAAAAGCTCCTGCATACCGCTGGATACAAATTGACGCCACAGCGCGAGGCGACTGTCCGCGTCCTTTTGGAGCATGAAGAAGATCATTTGAGTGCGGAAGATGTCTACCTCCTCGTTAAAGAAAAATCTCCAGAGATCGGTTTAGCAACAGTCTATCGAACACTGGAGCTGTTAACGGAGTTGAAAATCGTCGATAAAATTAACTTTGGCGATGGTGTATCGCGATATGATCTTCGTCAAGAAGGAGCCGCGCATTTCCACCATCATTTAGTATGTATCGAATGCGGAGCAGTAGCGGAGATTCAAGAGGATTTGTTAGAGGAAGTAGAAGCCATTGTCGAGCGGGACTGGAAATTTAAAATTAAAGATCATCGTCTCACCTTTCACGGGATTTGTTATCGTTGCCAGGAAAAAGATAAACAAGAAGAATAACAAACCTTTTCCAGCGGGAAAGGTTTCACGTTGTAGACAAAGTCAAAACGGACTTTGTCTACAACCATTTTTATCAGATTGGCTTGAACATGCTTGGCAAACGAGGAACACCGCCAAGTGAAGACACGAATGGAACCAAAACGTTCATGAGCGGACGAACGAGACCCGTAACGCAGGATAAAAGCGTTTGTCAGCAGTCTAAACCTTTTCCAGCGGGGAAGGTTTTGATCATCATCAAATGATATCTATCATGAATCCAACAGATTTCTCACCCTGTCTATTTTATATATAAGGAAAAACGAAAGCATTCCAATGGCCGAAGAAATGGAAAAGGAACGGGCGCTGACATAGTCGGACGGCCGAACGACACGGCTCTCAGACAAATGAATTTGTCTGAAAGTGGCTGGTTGTTCGGCGTTCGGTCACGCTTCGACGTGACGGGGGCAAGCCGTCGCTTTTCCTCTGCCGCATATAGGTTTTTACACATATCGTTCATTCATAATTTATACAGTATAAGGAAAACGAGTGAATCGATTTTATCGGACACCAAGGGTATACATAGTATAAAATGAGAAAATAATGGCATATCCTCATAATAAGTAGCATGAGCGAATGAGGAGGATATGCGATGAAAACGGCATGGCAAATGATCAAAGTATTTGTTTTATTTACGAGCTGCACACTTTTGTTTTACTATAGTCTTGTATGGTTTTATCGAGAATACGAGAATTACCATCGCTATAATGAGCCACAAGGATCTGCGGTAAAGGTGTCGACAACGGAAAGCGTATCAACGGATTGGGTAGAACGGTTGATATTTTTTTATAGAGACGGGGAGTAGAGAGCCTTGGAACATGAATTGAAGGATTTTCTTCATTATTTAACAGTCGAACGGAATTTGGCCCAAAACACAATTATTTCATATGAACGTGATTTAAGAAAATATGCCCGCTACTTGACGCATGCGGAACAAATTCATTTATGGAACGATGTGTCTAGGCTTCATATTTTGCAATTTTTAAAGTTTTTAAAAGAACAAGGAAGCTCTGCCAAAACGATCGCCCGCCATATTGCCTCTGTTCGATCATTTCACCAATTTCTTTTGCGGGAAAAAATAGCGGAGCAGGATCCTTCTGTTCACATCGAGACACCGCAAATGGAGCGAACGCTGCCAAAGGTGCTATCGATGGCAGAAGTTGAAGCATTACTAGAAACACCAAAGACGAATACGCCCTTTGGCATGCGCGATAAGGCGATGCTTGAGCTATTGTATGCAACAGGGATGCGTGTAAGCGAGCTTGTGAACTTGAATCTGTCGGATGTGCATTTGACTATGGGGTTTGTTCGATGCTACGGGAAAGGAAGCAAGGAACGGATCGTGCCGGTGGGGCGCATGGCTCTATCGGCGCTAAAAGCATATATCGAAGAGGCAAGACCGAAGCTGATTCAGCCAAAAAAGCGCGCGAATGACGCATTATTTTTAAATCATCACGGAGATCGTTTAACACGTCAAGGGTTTTGGAAAATTTTAAAAAAATTAGCGAAGGAAGCGAACATCGAAAAAGAATTAACTCCGCATACACTGCGGCATTCCTTTGCTACACATTTGCTGGAAAATGGAGCAGATTTGCGGGCTGTTCAAGAGCTTCTAGGGCATTCCGACATTTCAACAACGCAAATTTACACTCATGTAACGAAAACAAGATTAAAAGATGTGTATCAACAATACCACCCGCGCGCATAGCGGGTGGTTTTTGTCTAAAATGTTCACAGCGGTTTTTATTGCGTATAAGCATGAAAACGTTTTATAATATAGTTGTCAGACTTCTGACAAATAAGGGTTTTATGGTTTTTGCAATCATTAGGATATGATCTACCAAGAACGTCACGCTCGATGAAGTAGGAGGAATCAATTATGAGCCATACATACAAACGCGTTTTTTTAATTGTGCTGGATTCCGTTGGCATTGGAGAAGCGCCTGATGCTGAAAAATACAATGATAAAGGAGCCGATACGCTGGGACATATTGCTGAGCATCGCGGCGGTTTAAACATGCCGCATATGGCGCAGCTTGGCCTTAGCAACATTCGAGAAATTCGGGGAATCGCGAAGGCTGAGAAACCGATGGCGTACTATACAAAAATGCAAGAAGCATCGGCTGGAAAAGATACGATGACTGGTCATTGGGAATTAATGGGGTTGCGCATCGATACGCCCTTTCAAGTGTTTCCAAACGGCTTTCCAGAAGAATTAATTGCGGAGCTTGAAAAACGGACAGGACGGAAGGCCATTGGCAACAAACCTGCAAGCGGGACAGCCATTATTGAAGAACTGGGAAAAGAGCATATGGAAACAGGTGCGATCATCGTTTATACTTCGGCCGACTCCGTCTTACAAATTGCTGCTCATGAAGAAGTGGTCCCGCTTGATGAGCTTTATCATATTTGCAAAATTGCTCGTGAGCTGACACTGGATGAAAAATATATGGTCGGCCGTGTCATCGCGCGTCCATTTATCGGCCATCCGGGCAACTTCCAGCGCACAGCGAATCGTCATGACTATGCCTTAAAACCATTTGGTCGCACGGTTATGAATGAATTGCAAGATGCTGGATACGATGTGATTGCCATTGGCAAAATTTCTGATATCTATGATAACGAAGGCGTGACCAAAGCGTTGCGCACGAAATCGAACATGGACGGAATGGATAAATTCATCGATACGCTCAAAATGGATTTTACAGGTTTAAGCTTTTTAAATCTTGTCGATTTCGATGCTTTATATGGACATCGCCGCGATCCGAAAGGATATGGTGATGCGCTGGAAGAGTTTGATATGCGCCTTGCTGAAGTATTGCCGCTTTTAAAAGAGGATGACTTGCTCATGATAACGGCGGATCATGGCAATGATCCTGTGCACCATGGGACAGATCATACGCGCGAATATGTGCCGCTTCTTGTGTACAGCCCTAGCATGAATGGCGGAAAGGAACTGCCGCTGCGGAGCACATTTGCTGATGTTGGGGCTACCATTGCGGATAATTTTCAAGTGAAGCTACCAAAATACGGTCAAAGCTTTCTAACCAGTTTGAAATAAGGAGGAACATTCATGAATCAAGCAGCGATTGAACAAGCGGAGCAGTTTTTAAAGGAAAAATGGACCGAACCGCCGCAAATCGGGCTCATTCTTGGCTCAGGACTCGGCGTATTGGCTGATGAAATTGAACAAGCCGTAAAAATTCCCTACAACGCGATTCCTGGATTCCCTGTTTCAACAGTTGAAGGGCATGCGGGGCAGTTAGTATACGGTCGGTTGGAAGGCGCTGTCGTGTTAGCCATGCAAGGGCGATTCCACTATTATGAAGGATACAGTTTTGATAAAGTAACCTTTCCCGTTCGCGTAATGAAACGATTGGGCGTTCAACAATTAATTGTCACCAATGCTGCTGGAGGTGTCAACGAATCATTTCAGCCAGGGGATTTAATGATCATCGCAGACCATATTAATAATATGGGAACCAATCCACTCATTGGTCCGAATGATCCATCATTCGGCGTCCGGTTCCCTGATATGTCAAAGGCTTATAGCAAATCATTAAGAGAATTGGCGAAAAACGTTGCTTCACGTTTAGGTATTCGCATACAAGAAGGCGTATATGTAGCGAATACAGGCCCATCATATGAAACACCTGCAGAAATTCGCATGATTCGCGCTATGGGCGGCGATGCGGTCGGCATGTCAACCGTTCCTGAAGTGATTGTAGCCCGCCATGCCAATATGGAGGTGCTCGGCATTTCTTGCATTTCTAATATGGCTGCTGGCATTTTAGATCAGCCGCTTACGCACGATGAGGTGATCGAGACGACAGAAAAAGTGAAGGCCGACTTTTTACGTCTTGTCAAAGCGATTATCGCCGAAATGCGTAAATAAAACGATCGTACGTATTTTTTAGACGGTGGGATGATCATGAGCCGCTTCACAGGATGATGAATGAATCGGAAACAACGTCGTTCGGATTTTTGTCACGCATTTAGGTGGCAAAGACAATCCAGTGGAGTTGTCTTTAACCGCCGATGTTTCAAAGACCATTCGTCCCCTCTTTAGATTGTATTTGATAGAGAAAAAAATCAATGAAAAGGTGATTTTATATGAGAATGGTAGACTTAATTGCGAAAAAACGAGATGGCCAGTCTTTGACGAACGAAGAAATCCAATTTATCATGAACGGATATACCAATGGCGACATTCCGGATTATCAAATGAGTGCGTGGGCGATGGCGGTATTTTTTCGCGGAATGACAGAAGAAGAAACAGCCGCATTAACACTGGCAATGGTTCATTCTGGAGAAACGATTGATTTATCAAAAATAGAGGGAATAAAAGTGGATAAACATTCGACGGGAGGTGTAGGCGATACAACTACGCTCGTATTAGGCCCTCTTGTTGCTTCTGTTGGTGTGCCGGTAGCCAAAATGTCGGGGCGTGGGCTTGGCCATACCGGTGGCACGATTGATAAATTAGAATCGGTGCCAGGATTTCATGTGGAAATAAATAACGATCAATTTATCGAATTGGTTAACCAAAATAAAATTGCGGTCATTGGTCAAACAGGCAATCTAACTCCGGCTGATAAAAAGCTTTATGCGCTTCGAGATGTAACGGCAACAGTCAACAGCATTCCTTTAATTGCTTCATCCATTATGAGCAAAAAAATTGCCGCAGGAGCCGATGCGATTGTATTAGATGTCAAAACAGGGGCTGGAGCATTTATGAAAGATTTGGAGGATGCCAGAGCGCTAGCTGAAGCGATGGTGGAAATCGGAAAGCGTGTAGGTCGGAAAACAATGGCTATTATTTCGGATATGAGCCAGCCTCTTGGTTATGCAATTGGGAACGCGTTGGAAGTGAAAGAAGCCATTGATACACTCAAAGGAGAAGGACCGGAAGATCTGCAAGAGCTCTGCCTTGTGCTCGGAAGCCATATGGTCTATTTGGCAGAGAAAGCGGCGTCTTTAGAGGAAGCGCGGGCCATGTTGGAAAAAGCCATGCAAGATGGCTCTGCATTAAATACATTTAAAAAGTTCTTGGCTGCTCAAGGGGGAGATGTGTCTGTCATCGATGATCCGTCCAAACTGCCGCAGGCGAAATATCAAATAGAGCTAATCGCGCAAGAAGATGGCTATGTAACAGAGATTGTTGCCGATGCAGTCGGTACAGCGGCAATGTTGCTTGGCGCTGGGCGGGCGACAAAGGAATCGTCCATCGACTTGGCGGTTGGGCTTGTGTTGCGCAAAAAAATCGGAGATGCTGTTCATAAAGGGGAATCGCTTGTGACGATTTATAGCAATAGCGAACAAGTGGATGAAGTCAAGGACATGTTATATGAAAACATCAAAATTACTCCAGAGCCTGTTCAAGCGCCAACGCTGATTTATGACAAAATTTTATAAGGAGGCTGTCTCAAAAGGTCGTTAAATCGACCTTTTGGGGACTGCCTCTTTTTTTATTACTTGATTATTTATTTCTTTTTTGAATCAGGAATGGCTCCTTATTTCTGAATTTTATCCTGTTTTTTTCTGGTGGATCGGTTGTGGTCGTCCACTTTCCCAAATGGTGGGCAGCACAAATAAGCCCCCATTCCAAGGTGATTTTTGGGAGCCCTCTTAACCAAAATCGCTGAAATTGCTGGTTGTGCTGGATGGGCCCAAACACTGGCTCCTTTTCGATTGATCGTTTTCGGTACGTCGCCGCTCCTTCTTCCGCGGACAGCTGTTCCTGGATCTCCTGCCGTTGTTATTGCGGATGGTTTTCGTGCTTTTGCCTTTGGCGCATGCTGCCTGAAACGGGTATCCGGCACAAGCCATACAACGATACGTCCGTTTGACAGCAACATACCCGTTGTCCGTCGTTTCTTTCCATTCATACACAAACACCAACCGTCTCCCTTTGGCGCCAATCATTCATCCAGCTCCTCCTCATATGTCATGTCCTCGATTCAGCGGCTCTCTTTCGCCCACGCTTTCGTTGATTCCCGATCCAACGTATTGTACTTGATCAGGGCGACGATCTCCTTTTTCTCACAATACGTGTAGTTCTCCTCTTTATCCAAAAAAGTACTCCAAAAGCGAACGCTATGCGAACACTTTTGGGACCCTCTTTTGTTGGGGACAAGCAGTGATCGATTTGCTTTTCAACATGATGAAATCTAAGCATTTTCGTTTGCGGACTAGCGTGCTTTAACAAGTTGTGTAGATCGAAAGTCATGGTTTGAAACCATCATGACAGCCGACGTTTTTGGCTGATCGCATAAATTAGCTTCTCTCACCACTCTCCACATGTATAAAAAAATAAAAATTGGAAAAGATGGCATGTATAAAGAATGGAGGGTTGGGAGATGAAGAAAGCCATTATTGGTTTGCTGCTCATGATTTGTTGGACGATACCAATATCAACAGGAGTTCAAGCAGCTGAAAAACAAGCGAGTCCAAATGCGGATCTCGTCAGTCAAGCAAAATCGGCTATTTTAATTGAACGCGATACAGGGACCATCTTGTATGAAAAAAACGTTCACCAAAAGTTGCCTCCTGCCAGCATGACAAAAATTATGACTATGCTGCTGATTATGGATGCAATCGATCAAGGAAAGCTCAAATGGAATGAAAAGGTGCGAGCAAGCGAATATGCCGCATCAATGGGAGGCTCACAAATTTTTTTAGAGCCTGGTGAAGAAATGACCGTTGATGAGCTTATGCGCGGAATCGCGATTGGTTCTGGTAATGATGCAGCAGTAGCGATGGCAGAACGAATTGCTGGCTCCGAGAAAGCTTTCGTAGAAATGATGAATAAAAAAGCAAAACAGATGGGGCTTAAGGATACCGTCTTTAAAAACGCCACCGGTTTGCCTGCGGAAGGTCATTATAGTAGCGCATACGATATGGCGATGATGGCAAAGGAACTATTAAAATATGACGAGGTTACGAAATATACGGGAAAATATGAAGATTATTTACGGGAAAATACAGACAAAAAATTTTGGCTTGTGAATACAAACCGTCTTGTGAAGTTTTATCCGGGAGTGGATGGAGTGAAGACCGGTTTCACAGCGGATGCAAAATATTGTTTAACAGCCACAGCCAAAAAAGATGGTATGCGTGTGATTGCCGTCATATTTGGAGCACCGACGCCAAAGGAACGCAATGAACAAATTACCAAATTATTAGATTATGCCTTTAGTCAATATCAAACCCATCCTGTTTATAAACGCAATGAAGTCATCAGCCACGTCAAGATCAGCAAAGGAAAGAAAAAGGAAGCTGAACTGGTGACAGCAGAGCCGATTTCTGTATTGACGAAAAAGGGAGCTAATGTTAAGGATATTCAGAAAGTGGTGAAGCTCAAGGAGAATGTAAAGGCGCCGATTCAAAAAGGAGAAGAGCTTGGCACGCTTGTTTTAAAGCAGAATGGAAAAAAACTTCTAGAGAGCCCGCTTGTTGCTAAGCAATCTGTCCAAGAAGCTAGTTGGTGGGATTTATGGAAGCGGACGCTGAGTTCGTTTGTCAAATCTGCTTAAATAAACAAATAGCGTCGATTTCTGTAGATTTTGCTCTACTTTTTTTGGATTAGCACTAGTTTTGTCAAACGGCAGGACTTCCCCGTCATTTTAGAGAAATAGTTCCATATCTGAAATGACAAGGGGGAAAGTGTAGTGAGTCTAGTGATGGACTTTGAAGTGAGACAAGATGTGTTGCTCATTCGGCTTGCCGGTGAGCTCGACCATCATACAGCGGAAGAGCTGCGGGAAAAAGTGACCGATACTCTTGAAAAAGAACATATTCATCATATTGTATTTAATCTTGAAAATTTAATGTTTATGGATAGCTCCGGACTTGGCGTTATTTTAGGGCGCTATAAGCAAATCAAAAATTTGGGTGGAGAAATGATTGTTTGTTCTGTTTCTCCAGCTGTTAAACGATTGTTTGATATGTCCGGGCTATTTAAAATTATCCGTCTAGAAGAAGATGAACAATTTGCATTACAGACATTGGGGGTGGCGTAAATGAGAAACGAAATGCACCTCCAATTTTCGGCACTTAGTCAAAATGAATCATTTGCCCGTGTAACAGTGGCCGCATTTGTTGCCCAGCTTGATCCAACAATGGATGAACTGACAGAAATCAAAACGGTTGTGTCAGAAGCGGTGACCAATGCGATTATTCACGGGTATAACAATGATCCAAACGGAATGGTCTATATTTCTGTCGTGATAGAGGAGGGGGCTGTCCGCATTACAATCAGAGATGAAGGAGCGGGAATCGCGGACATTGAAGAGGCGCGGCAGCCATTGTTTACAACGAAACCTGAATTAGAACGATCGGGAATGGGGTTTACCATTATGGAAAACTTCATGGATGAAATCTCGATTCACTCGGAAGTGAACAAAGGGACAACTGTTCATTTAACGAAATATATTACGAAAAGCAAAGCGTTATGCAATTAAGGGAGACATGCCTATGGATGTCGATGTCAAGCAAGAACAGACGCCAATTAAGGATCAGGCAATGAAAGAGCTGATTCGACGCAGCCAAGAAGGCGACCAAGCAGCGCGTGATGAAATTATTCAAAAAAATATGCGGCTTGTTTGGTCTGTTGTCCAGCGTTTTTTGAATCGCGGCTATGAGCCGGATGATTTATTTCAAATCGGCTGTATCGGATTGCTCAAATCGGTGGATAAATTTGATTTATCGTATGATGTTAAATTTTCAACCTATGCAGTGCCAATGATTATTGGCGAAATTCAGCGGTTTATTCGAGATGATGGAACCGTGAAGGTGAGCCGTTCTCTCAAAGAAACGGGCAATAAAATACGCAAGGCAAAGGATGAATTATCCAAACGTCATGGGCGTGTGCCGACCGTAACGGAAATTGCCGAATATTTACAAATTTCGCCTGAAGAAGTCGTGCTTGCTCAAGAAGCAAGCCGATCCCCGGCGTCCATTCACGAAACGGTCTATGAAAACGATGGCGATCCCATCACTCTTCTTGATCAAATCGCTGACCAAGATGAAGATTCGTGGTTCGATAAAATTGCGTTAAAAAAAGCAATAGAAGAGCTGGATGAGCGAGAACGGCTGATTGTATATTTGCGTTATTACAAGGACCAAACGCAATCAGAAGTGGCATCTAGATTAGGCATCTCTCAAGTGCAAGTATCACGACTGGAAAAGAAGATTTTACAGCAAATGAAACAAAGAATGGATGAGTAAGCATCCATTCTTTTTCTTTTTTATAGAATTGATGGTAATTGACATCAAACCGAATGATTCCTTTTTTGTCCAAACATACTATTCATTAAGAAATTAATGAGGTTGAGGGTGTGAGGCAAATGGAAAAAGCCGTATTTGTGAAATTGCGCCACCGTGTTCAAGTCAAACCTGATGATGTCATATTGGTAGGAGATGTGGCGCAAATCATTGCTAGTGATAAGCAAATGCTTCAGCAATTAAAGCGAATTCCTTTATATCGTATCCAACGAAGCGACAAAAATATTGTCATTGTCGATGTAATGAAAGTGGTGGACGCGATTGTCCGTTTTGATCCTTCATTAGAAATTCAAACGATCGGCTCAGCTCAAACGATTGTAGAGGTGGTATATCCGAAACGGACGATTTCATTTGCCTATTTTTTAGCGGTTTGGCTGCTGCTTTTTATTGGCTCGGCCATCGCGATTATTAATTTTCATGAAGATGTGAGTATGCAGGAAACGCATCAGCATTTATACACGATCATTACAGGGGAAAAAGCCGACAAGCCTCTTCTCTTCCAGATTCCTTATTCGATTGGTCTGGGATTAGGGATGATTATCTTTTTTAATCATGTGTTTCGTAAGCGGATTAACGAAGAACCGAGTCCTCTCGAAGTCGAAATGTTCAATTATCAGCAATCGCTCGATCAATATGTGATTTTACATGAAAATAAGGAAAGCATGAAGCAAATTGACGACCGTTAAGGCGATTGCTGTTATCGTGATTGGCTTAGCGGGAGGACTGGCGGTAGGCACAGGATTTGTGGCTTTTTTGGCCGTTCTCGGCGTAATCCCAAGACTGACACAATTAACAAAAACAATGAAATGGATTTATGCCTATGAATGGAGTGCTGTTTTTGGAGCAGTAACTGGCGGATGGATGAGCCTTCGTTCTTCTGCTTTAGATATCTCTAAATATTGGCTTATTCCGTTAGGCTTATTTAGCGGAGTATTTATTGGGATGTTGGCAGCAGCGCTGACAGAGGTGCTGAATGTGTGGCCTATTTTAGCCAAACGGATCGGGATGGTAGATAAAATTATTTTATTGATGATGGCCCTTGTCTTCGGAAAAGTATTTGGCTCTTTATTTTATTGGATGTATTTTGCAGAGGTGATGTCATTATGAAACTGCGCGATCATTACCAGCAGGCTGTCAGAAAATTTCAGCCTAAGCCTTCCTATTTAGCAAATAGCTTTCAAGCATTTATCAGCGGCGGTTTGGTTTGTGCCGGCGCAGAGGGGCTGCGGGCGTTATATATGAATAGTTGGGGATTTTCATCAGATGCTGCTCAACATTTAATGATGTTAACCGTCATGGGCTTAGCTGTTTTGCTGACAGCCATGGGACGATATGATGCTTTGAGCCAATTTGCTGGTGCCGGCGCGACCGTGTTGCTTACCGGCTTTGCGAATTCATTAGCGAGCGCGGCTATGGAGCATCGAACAGAAGGATGGGTTAGCGGAATCGCTAATCATATGTTTAAAATCGGTGGTGCCGTCATCGTCTATGGAATGGTCATTGCCTATGTTTTAGGAGTGATATATTACATCGTGTAAATGAAAGGGGGAGTTCTGTGCGACTTGTTGGAAAACAAACATGGGTATTTGAGAACAATATATATATTCAGGCAACAGGAACGGCAGTTGGTCCTTTTGAAGCGGACGGCCCCCTTGGAAAGCAATTTGATGTAGGATATCGCGATTTGTATTGCGGAGAAAAAACATGGGAGCTTGCGGAGCGGCGTCTGATGAAAGAAGCGATTACTATTTGCATGAATAAAGGAAATGTGACAGCAAATGAAATTGATGTGTTTCTTGCTGGGGATTTATTAAATCAAAACGTTACAGCCAATTATACAGCGCGTGAGCTTCCGATTCCGTTTTTATGCATGTTTGGAGCGTGCTCTACTTCGATGGAAACGCTGGCCGTCGGGGCGGCTCTTGTCGATGGAGGCTTTGCCAGACAAGCGCTTGTGGCAACAAGCAGCCACAACGCGACAGCGGAGCGGCAATTTCGTTATCCAACGGAGCTTGGTATTCAAAAACCGAAAAGTGCAACATTTACAGTAACCGGAGCGGGGGCAGCGCTTATCGGCAGCCAAAAGGGCCGATTTCGAGTGACGGCGGCTACCATTGGAAGAGTGATCGATGCCGGCTTAAAAAATCCGATGGATATGGGAGCGGCGATGGCGCCGGCCGCTGCCCACACGATCGAGCAGCACTTTTTGGACTTAAATCGTTCGCCCGCTGATTATGACTTGATTGTAACAGGGGATCTATCAGGAATCGGCAGTGTGATTGTCAAAGAATTATTGATGGAAGCAGGCTATGATATCACGGATGGTTACAGCGATTGCGGACTCATGATCTACCGGCCGGATCAAAGAAAATTTGCCGGCGGAAGCGGGTGTGCCTGCTGTGCGGTTGTTACGTATGGCCATTTATTAAGAGAAATGGAAAAGGGGACGTTTCGCAAAATATTTGTTGTCGCAACAGGAGCGTTATTAAGTCAGACTATGATTCAGCAAAAACAATCGATTCCAGCGATTGCTCACGGCGTTGTGATCGAATCGGTAGGAGGATGAGAAATGGACTATTGGATGGCCTTTTTAGTGGGTGGAGCGATCTGCGGGGCGGCTCAATGGCTGATGGATCGCGCCAATATATCGCAAATCCATATGCTTGCCGGACTTGTAAGCGTCGGTGCTCTGCTGGGAGCACTTGGTGTATATGACCAATTAGTAGAGGTCGCAGGCGCGGGCGCTTTGCTGCCAATGAGCGGCTTCGGCTATTTGCTTGCCAAAGGGATCGCGTCCCATGAAGCTGGACAAGGATGGATGAATATGGGGGCCAACATGTTCCAATATATTGGTCTCGAGCTTTCATTTGTCATTACGCTATCATTTGTCGCGGCCCTTATTTGCAAACCAAGGGGATAACGATGATGAAAAAAAGACGGGTCATTATTGTAACAGATGGCGATGATTTTGCATGGCGGACGATTCAGCATATTGCGAAGGAAATTGGCGGCCGCTGCATTAGCCGCTCTCGGGGGAATCCATCAAAACTGACAGGTGAACAGCTCGTGGAGCTTATTTTACAGACGCCGTATGATCCTGTATTTGTGATGTTTGATGATTGTGGAGCAGTCGGTGAAGGCGCAGGCGAACAGGCGCTAAAGTACGTGGCGACCCATAAACAAATTGAGGTGATGGGGGCTATTGCAGTCGCCTCCAATACTCACCAGAATGAATGGACAAAGGTACATGTCAGCATTGATCGAAATGGAAAATTGACAGAGCGCGGAGTGGATAAAGAAGGAATCCAAGAAATGGAGTTGGGGCGTATCAATGGTGATACCGTTTATTGCTTAGAGCAGCTACCCATTCCGATTATCGTTGGTATCGGTGATATCGGAAAGATGGGCTATCGCGACCACGTTAAATACGGTTCGCCCATTACAAAAAAAGCGGTTGAGGTTATTTTAGAAAGGAGTGAAAATGGTGGCAACAGACACAAACAGCATCCCGATTTTTGAAAAGCTTACGGATAATGAAGCCTATTTAAAAGAGAAAATCGGGATTGGAACAAGCTTTGATTTAGGAATTCGCAAAGTCTATGTGCTAACGAGAGAGGTGCACATTTATTATTGTAACGGCCTGTGTGATACACAATATTTAATTGAACTGCTTAAACAAATTGTGCAAATTAATGATAACGAGCGCCAAGAAGCTCGAGCGAAGCAAATTCTTGCTAATCGTCTTGTCCATCAGCAAGTCAGTCCCGTTCAAGATTTGAATGATGCGATTAATCAATTGTTGTCAGGGCTTATCATCATTTTAATGGAAGGGGAAACAAGCGGATTTGTCGTTGATGTCCGCAGTTATCCAGGCCGTCAGCCGCAAGAGCCCGATACGGAAAAAGTCGTACGCGGAGCACGCGACGGCTATGTTGAAAATATTATTGTCAATACGGCATTAACGCGGCGCCGCATTCGTGACGAACGGTTGCGCTTTGAAATTATGCAAGTAGGCGAACGTTCCAAAACGGATGTATGCATTGCTTATATTAAGGATGTAGCGGATCCTGGATTGATTGAGCTTGTAAAAAAAGAAATTCAACAAATTAAAATTGATGGTTTAACGATGGCGGACAAAACGATTGAAGAATTTTTAGTCAAGCAGGGATATAATCCATATCCCCTTGTGCGATATACGGAGCGTCCTGACGTAGCCGCAACTCATTTATTAGAAGGACATGTCATTATTATGGTGGACACTTCACCAAGCGTGATTATTACGCCGACCACCTTTTTTCATCATGTGCAGCATGCCGAGGAGTATCGGCAAAATCCTGCGGTTGGAACGTTTGTGCGCTGGGTGCGGTTTCTAGGCATTTTAGCCTCCATCTTTCTATTGCCGCTTTGGATTTTATTTGTGCTAGAACCTTCCTTGTTGCCCGACAAAATGGCATTTATCGGACCAAATAAACACACAAATATTCCAGCCATTGTCCAAATTTTCCTTGCCGATTTCGGGATTGAATTTTTGCGAATGGCAGCTATTCATACGCCGACCTCGTTATCAACAGCCATGGGATTGATTGCGGCTGTATTAATTGGGCAAATTGCGATTGATGTCGGCTTGTTTGTGCCTGAAGTCATTTTATATGTCTCTATTGCTGCGATTGGCTCATTTGCTACACCAAGCTATGAATTAAGCATTGCTAATAAAATCGCCCGTCTCCTGCTCGCTTTAGCAGTGGCTATATTTAAAGTGCCAGGGCTTATTATCGGAACGACCATTTATTTAATTTGGTTAGTTCGAATTCGTTCGCTGAACACCCCGTATTTGTGGCCATTTATTCCGTTTGATCCAGCTGCGTTTATGCAAATTGTTGTTCGCCGTTCACTGGCGGGCGGAAAAGTGCGACCAAGCATTGTTCATCCGCAAAATCAGCAAAGACGCCCCGTGTAAGGAGGGTCTCTTGGTTGCTGAAAGATTTTGTTGAATGAGGAAACAATAAAAATAACGGATTATTCACATTTGTATTGCAACTTTTTTTATTTTATGGTACGTTATACGTAATCTTTTCCGCAGAAAAGGCAGTTAATCCCTATTTGTTAACTGTCTTTTTTGCTTTCATATCGCATAAAAATTTGTGGTTTTGAATATTTAATCTTTCGGAATGAGGGATCGGCATGTTTTTTTACGGAACGAGTCGTGTGAATGACAAAGGACATTTAGAAATTGGCGGTGTTGATACTGTTGATCTCGCAAAGGAATATGGAACGCCGCTGTATATTTATGACGTGGCGTTAATTCGCCAGCGCGCCCGCGCGTTTAAAGAAACGTTTGAAAAGTACGGGGTAAAAGCGCAAGTGGCGTATGCTAGCAAAGCGTTTTCGACGGTTGCTATGGTTCAATTAGTGGAGGAAGAAGGATTATCGCTTGATGTAGTGTCTGGCGGAGAGCTATATACAGCCCTAAAAGCGGATTTCCCTCCTGAGCGCATCCATTTCCACGGGAACAATAAAAGCCGCCAAGAGCTGGAAATGGCGTTGGCGCATGGTGTCGGCTGTATTGTAATAGATAATTTTTATGAATTGCAGCTGCTCGAACAAATTTGTGCAGAAAGAGGAATGACGGCGTCTGTTTTAATTCGGGTAACACCAGGAATTGAAGCGCATACTCATGATTATATTTTGACAGGTCAGGAAGATTCTAAATTCGGCTTTGACTTAAACAATGGACAGGCTGATCGCGCGTTAAAGCAAGCCTTATCTTCTCCATCGTTCCACGTGCTGGGGATTCATTGTCATATTGGTTCACAAATTTTTGAAACAACAGGCTTTGTGCTGGCGGCGCAAAAAATTTTCCACAAAATCGCCGATTGGAAAGAGGTCTATGATTTTGTTCCGAAGGTTGTCAATCTTGGCGGCGGCTTTGGAATTCGCTATACAAATGAAGATACGCCTCTTCCGGCTGCGGAATACGTAGAAAATATTATTGCTGAAGCAGCAAAACAGGCAGCAGAGCTGGGCATTGCTATGCCGGAAATTTGGATTGAGCCAGGCCGTTCGCTTGTCGGTGATGCCGGAACCGCGATTTATTCGATCGGTTCGCGCAAAGAAGTGCCTAATGTGCGTCATTATGTGGCTGTTGATGGGGGAATGAGTGACAATATTCGGCCAGCATTGTATGAAGCAAAATATGAAGCAGTGTTGGCGAATCGAGTTCTTGATGAGAAGCAAGAGGTTGTGGCGATTGCCGGAAAATGCTGTGAATCAGGTGACATGCTGATCTGGGACTTGCCGCTGCCAAAGACAGAAGCAGGTGATTATTTGGCTGTATTTTGCACCGGGGCATATGGCTATTCGATGGCCAATAACTATAATCGCTTGCCTCGCCCGGCTGTTGTTTTTGTTGAAAACGGCGAGGCGCAGCTCGTCGTTCGCCGAGAAACGTATGAGGACTTAGTTCGTTTAGACGTGCCATTACGGGCGAAAGTCAATAGATGACCATGCTATAGGAATATCACAATGAAGGTACATTGGATATCACGTACTCCTTGAAATGAAAACGTGTGATAAACCAAAGAAAAAATCGCTCAAACGTGTAGAGCGGTAATTAGCTATTGACCGATTAAGCTACAAGCCTATTGTATGGATATGCGAAACGGCCAAAAGGTGCCCTGCTTGGGCACCTTTTGGTCATTGTTGCTGCTGATTGGATGAAGTAAACACGGATTTGATGGCATTCCAAATTTCTTTCAAAATATCGATGATATTCTGAATAAATGTTTTTCCTTCTTCTGAGTTCAAAAAGGTGGAAATCTTGTTTTTTGCTTTGCTAAGTTGATCGTTGACCTGATTCCAGTCAATGTTGAGATTCTTCATTTTATTAAATAATGATATTAGGCTATTGATTTCATCCTGAGTGAGCGTAATACCTAAATCCTTGGCCGCTTTTTCGATAAGGGAGCGCAAATCCGCGTCGGTTTGCGGCGGATTTTTGGCCATTTCTTCTTTAATTCTTGTTAAAAGGGCAACGGCTTGATCGTTTCCAATCGATTTGCCCAGCTGGGCGGTTTTTACCATTTCTTCATTTGCCACTTTTTTTACATCGTCAGGAATCACTTTATCGGATGAAAGCTCGTACGCTTTCATTAAACCGGTTAGCGCTGCGGTACCTGAAACAGGGAAAGGAGCTGTAATATAAATTTTAGCATCCTTGACACCTGCCGTGATGAGCGCGTTTGTATACATTTCCTTTGTGACCCAAGTAATATTATGCGTTTCTACATCAAGGCCGGAACCATTCGCTCCAATTGTAATCATAGATGATGAAATGGCTTTTGTGCCAATTTGCGCTTTTGGAATTAGGCCATCCAGATATTTATGCTCTTCTGTGTTTGACACGGTAATGGTTTGAGCATTTTCCGGAGCGTTCATTTCATTTAATACTTGCTGCTTTTGTGAGTCGGTTAAGTTTTCTCCAAGTGTAATAATAACATCGCCTTCTGCTGCATCCGCCGCTGCCGCTATCGGATACGCAAGGAGCAAAGACGCCATGAGACAGCCTATCAAGGTCCGTTTCATTCTTGCAACCTCCTTATTCTTTCTTTATTTCCACCATTCCTATTCTACATGCAAATGGAATAAGATAGAAGCGAAATGATGCGTATAAATGCCACTTGCTCTATGAGCAGCGGGATGAATATAGCGCTCGTTCATTTTGTCTTTTAGTTGTGTTTTATATAAAAGAGCACTAATGTTAATTATCCATTATTTTACTTGAAAGCAAAATGATCGGGCTTAACACTCGTTTTTCTGCTTCTTTCTCGAACAGGGAATGTCAGTGAACAACATCATTTGCTTACAAAGCGCTCCTTGTTCAAGAAGGGCATGCCCTAGTCGGCAAGCAAATCGGTTTGCCGGCTTCAGCAGAAAAGCGAGGAATCTAGTACGATCCGTTGGTTTTTATTGAATCCTCAACACGCCCGATAAAATGACTTGCTTTTTTTGTGTAACAAACAATGGTATGATAAGGGAGTATGAAAGAAAGGAGAATGAGAAAATGGCAAAAAAGGGTCATATTTTACTGGAAAACGGTGCAAAAATTGAGTTTGAATTATTTCCAAATGAAGCCCCAAAAACAGTGGCAAACTTTGAAAAGTTAGCAAATGAAGGGTTTTATAATGGCTTAACGTTCCATCGCGTCATCCCTGGCTTTGTCAGCCAAGGCGGTTGTCCGCGCGGAAATGGAACCGGCGATGCGGGCTATACGATTCCGTGTGAAACGGACAACAATCCTCATCAGCATAAAGAAGGAGCGATTTCGATGGCGCATCGCGGCCGTGATACAGGAAGCTGCCAATTTTTCATTGTTCATGAGCCGCAGCCGCATTTAGATGGAGTACATACCGTTTTTGGTCAAGTGACGTCAGGAATGGACGCGGTCAAAGCGATGAAAAATGGCGATGTAATGAAAGAAGTTAAGGTGTGGGAAGAGTAAAAGTTTTTACTCGTAGTATTAGTTGGGCATCACGATAAGGATAGGGATACCTCAATATTTGTCTTAGCGTGAACAAGTGATGGCATGATTTCGATGGCCGACGCTTGTTCACGTTTTGGCGTGAACAAGGCAAGTCATAGACTTGCCCTTTTTGGATCGTAGGTTTGTACAAATTGCGGTTTGTTCATATTTATACAGCAAAAGAGCAACCAACCCGATTGTATTGGATACCACCAATACAACTTTATATGGAAGGAAAGTGGTTTTTGAGCGTGAAGTGTTTCCGCTTTGTTTAGAACGACAGGGAAATAGGCTGCTGGGAACGCGCAATTTTTATAGAAGCTTAACAGGATGAACGGTGTTGAGCTTTTTTGAAAGGATGAGGAAACGATGAAGAAAAATTGGATCCTGTTCTTTGCTCTGCTCGGTGTCAGCTTGATTTGGGGGCTTATTTATTGGTTATTCATAGCGAAGTGAGTGCGTGAGCATAGACAAACGATTGGATTGTGATATAATGATAAAAAATTACATAATCGTTTTGTATCCTTCGGGGCAGGGTGTAATTCCCGACCGGCGGTATTGAAACCGATGCGTTTCTAAGCCCGCGAGCCGAAATAGGCACGATCCGGTGCGATTCCGGAGCCGACAGTATAGTCTGGATGGGAGAAGGATCACATAAAGGCAGCACATTGCCGTAAGCGGAGCAGCACCAAAACCGTTTTTCCTTGCACTGTCAATGTGGATGGTAGATGTAGCGCTCCCCATAGTGGAGGTGTTTACTGAAAAAACGGAACAAACATTCGTGTTTGATGTCCGGTTTTGTTTTAGAACGGTGTTGTTCATGAAATGTGCAGCTTTTTTGGCATGCAAAACAAACATGTCAGTTTGTGGTTCTTACATATTTCTGCCCTGGGAGATGCGATTCCTAGGGCTTTCTTTATGGTGAAAAAGGAGGGATGGAACATGCAGAGCGATGAACGGTATATGCGTTTGGCGCTTGAAATGGCTAAAATAGGAAGCGGACAAACCTCTCCGAATCCAGCGGTAGGGGCAGTCGTGGTGAAAAATGGAGAAATCGTCGGTCTGGGCGCCCACTTAAAAGCTGGAGAGCCGCATGCTGAGGTTCATGCCATTCGCATGGCGGGAGAAAAAGCCGCTGGTGCGACAGTTTATGTTACGCTTGAACCTTGCAGCCATTTTGGAAAAACGCCTCCATGCGCAGATTTGCTAGTGGAAGCAAAAGTAGCGCGCGTTGTCATCGCTACGACGGATCCAAATCCGCTTGTAGCTGGGAAGGGGATGGAAAGGCTAAAACAGGCAGGAATTGAGGTTGTGCTCGGTACGTTGAAAGAAGAGGCCGATGAATTAAACCGTGTCTTTTTTCACTATATCACGACAAAAACTCCATTTGTTACATTAAAATACGCAAGCAGCTTAGATGGAAAAATCGCGACGAAAACAGGTGATAGCAAATGGATTACTTCAGAAGCTGCGAGAGAGGATGTGCACCGCTATCGAGCCGCAAATGATGCGATTTTAGTGGGGGTTAATACGATCATGGCTGATAACCCTCATTTAACGACGAGATTACCTGAAGGCGGGAAAAGTCCGATTCGGATTATTCTCGATACAGACTTGCGCACACCGCTTCATGCAAACGTGATATCTAATGATGAAGCGGAAACATGGATGGTTGTCGGCAGTCAAGTATCCAGCGAACGCATGGCCTTATACCAAAGATCGCATGTGCGAGTCATGCAAATGAACCAGCCGCATATCGACATTTGGGAGATGTTGAGCATGCTAGGGGAGCACAAAATTACTTCTCTCTTTGTGGAAGGAGGGTCACGCATTCACGACAGCTTTGTGCGCAGCCGAGCCTTTCAAGAAATTGTTGCCTATTTTGCGCCGAAGTTGATTGGCGGCCATGAAGCGCCTACTCCGGTTGGCGGCACAGGGATTTTGCGCATGGCAGAAGCGGCTGAATTAGCGATTAAGCGCGTTGAAATGGTTGGACCGGATATCAAGGTTATTGCCATACCAAAATAAAGAGGTGGAACATCATGTTTACCGGAATCATTGAAGAAATGGGTACGATTGAACAAATGAATCACTCAGGAGAAGCGATTACGGTTACGATTCGCGCGGAAAAGGTGCTTGAAGATGTCCGATTGGGCGATAGTATTGCGGTTAATGGGGTATGCTTAACAGTAACATCATTTACCGCTCGTTCCTTTACAGTTGATGTGATGCCAGAAACCATTCGAGCCACCTCATTGCGCATGTTGTCAAAAGGGTCAAAAGTCAATCTAGAGCGGGCGATGGGAGCAGGCGGACGGTTTGGCGGCCATTTTGTATCCGGGCATGTTGATGGAGTGGGCGAGATTATCAACAAGAAACCGGTTGCCAACGCTGTGTATTATGAAATTAAAATTCCAAGAGAACTGCGAAGCTATATGATTTTGAAAGGTTCCGTCGCTGTTGACGGGACGAGCTTAACGATTTTTGGATTGACCGATGATACATTTACGATTTCGCTGATTCCGCATACGCGTGCCGAAACGATATTGGGCGATAAGCAAGTTGGCGATATCGTCAATATTGAGTGCGATCTCATTGGCAAATATGTAAAGCAATTTGTAGAAGGAAACAAAGCAGCGAAGGAACAGGGCGCGATTACCCTTGAATTTTTAGAAGAGCATGGATATAAATGAACGGAAAGGTGGGGACGACATGTTCGATACGATCGAAGAAGCCATTTATGAGCTCATGCAAGGAAATGTCATCATTGTTTGTGATGATGAGGATCGAGAAAATGAGGGGGATTTTGTTGCATTAGCCGAAAAAGCGACACCTGAAGTCATTAACTTTATGATTAAATATGGACGTGGGCTTGTCTGCGTACCAATCACAGAAGGGCTGGCAGATAAGTTGGATTTAGTGCCGATGGTCAACCATAATACAGATGCGCACGGAACGGCTTTTACTGTAAGCATCGACCATAAATCAACGACAACAGGAATTAGCGCATATGAGCGTTCCACAACGATCCGGGAGCTTTTGAATCCACATGCGAAAGCAAGCGACTTTAAGCGACCGGGCCACATTTTTCCGCTTGTGGCGAAAAAGGGAGGCGTTTTGCGGCGCGCCGGACATACGGAAGCAGCAGTTGATTTGGCTCGTCTATGCGGCGCAAAGCCAGCCGGTGTCATTTGTGAAATCATTAAGGAAGACGGGGAAATGGCCCGCGTACCGGATTTGCGAAAAATAGCCGATGAATTTGATTTGAAAATGATTACGATTAAAGATTTAATTCAATACCGCAACAAAAAAGAGAAGTTAGTAAAAAGAGAAGTAGAAATTACCTTGCCGACGGAATTTGGCGAGTTTAAAGCGATCGGCTACACAAACTCAGTTGATGGAAAAGAGCATATCGCGCTTGTCAAAGGGGAAGTGATTCCCGATGAACCAATACTTGTCCGCGTTCATTCCGAATGTTTAACCGGAGATGTATTCGGCTCATATCGTTGCGATTGCGGTCCACAGCTTCATGCAGCTTTGCGGCAAATTGAAGAGGCAGGAAGAGGCGTTTTATTGTATATGCGTCAAGAAGGACGCGGAATCGGCTTATTGAACAAACTTCGCGCCTATAAGCTTCAGGAACAAGGATACGATACGGTTGAAGCGAATGAAAAGCTAGGCTTTCCAGCTGATTTGCGCGATTACGGAATTGGCGCTCAAATTTTAAAAGATTTAGGCGTAACGAAAATGCGATTACTTACGAACAACCCGCGCAAAATCGCCGGATTGAAAGGATATGATTTAGAAGTGGTTGAGCGCGTGCCATTGCAATTGCCAACGAAAAAGGAAAATGAGAAATATTTAAAGACGAAATATGAGAAGCTAGGGCACATGCTTCATTTTTGACGGACTAAGCATCATTTTGATTATGATTGAAAAAAATAGGAGGAGATTTGGATGAAAGTAATGGAAGGAAATTTAGTTGGGACAGGATTAAAGATCGGAATTGTGGTTTCTCGTTTTAATGAATTTATCACAAGCAAATTGCTTTCAGGGGCGCTAGATGGCCTTAAACGGCATGGTGTCGACGAAAATGAGGTTGCCGTTGCTTGGGTGCCAGGAGCCTTTGAAATTCCGCTTGTGGCGAAAAAAATGGCGGAATCTAAGCAGTATGATGCAGTCATTGCGCTTGGAACGGTGATTCGCGGTGCAACAAGCCACTATGATTACGTATGCAATGAGGTAGCTAAAGGAATTTCGCACGCATCCTTAACAACCGGGACACCTGTCATTTTTGGCGTATTAACGACCGATACGATCGAGCAAGCGATTGAGAGAGCGGGAACAAAAGCGGGCAATAAAGGCTGGGAAGCTGCTGTAGGCGCGATTGAAATGGCGAACCTGCTTCGCTCTTTTTCATAGAAAGAGTTCACAAGAGAGCAAATAGCGTTTATAATACGTAATGAGAAAACGGCTTTTGCGCTTTTCTGCCGCAGAAAAGTATCGCCAGTAATGAGGGGTTTTTTATGTTAATTCGTTATCGAAAAAACTATGAAAAAATTGCGATGGGGCTTCTGTCGTTTATGCCGACAGAAAAAGACTTGAAAAAGTTGCAGCAAACAATTAAGCAATATGAGACGAGCGACGACTGGCAGCTGTTTTTATGGAAAAAGGAAGAAGACATTCTTGGGAGTATTGGTATTTTATTATCGGGTGAGCATGTAGCGGAAATTCAGCATATTAGCGTGAACCCTTCGCATCGTCATCAAGGGATCGGAAAGCAAATGGTAAAGGCATTAAAAGAATTATATCCGGATCGCGAGTTAAGGGCGAATGAGTATACAGCTGCATTTTTAGACAAGTGTGAGCTGTAGGAAGAGGCGGCCTAGTGTTTAGGCCGTCTCTTTTTTTGCTTGCTTTGCATGCGGGCAGCGATCACATCAGAGCGGTCGCGCAAAGCATGCTTATGGAGCAAAAATTCATTGCGAAGATCGCTTTCTTTGCCCCAGGCTCCTCCTCTTTTTTGGCAATATTCCAAGCATTTGGCGAGCAGTGCTTCATCAGCGATCGGCAAGTTGATGCTTTGATATGGTTCCCCTTGTTCGACCCGTTGAATGTACCATTGTAGAAGCTGCTCCAGCTGTTCATAATGGATGCCAAGCTGTTCCACCGCTTCTTTTTCTCGATGAAGAAGCAAAGCTGCCTTTTTCATCATGCGTTTTGCTCCTTGGACGTTATTGCGGCGATGATGATAAAGCGCTACAGCTATTTGAATCAGCCCTACCCACACGGGTCTTTTGTGATCCTGCTTCCAATGCTCTTCTAATATTTCATGACATTCAAAATAGTCACGGTCTGTATGAAAGTGAAACAAATAATCGATATATGCATCCGGGTACAAGATAGCCACCTTCTTTTCTATGACGAATCCAAATGGTTTTTTGGTATGATATCTTTCTCCAATAAAAACAGAGAGAGGGATGAGCGAAACGGCAACGGTGGGCTTTATTCGCTCTCGCAGTCGGCGCCGCTTAGATGAATTGAGCCACCAGCTTGCTTTCTTGCTTCTAATCATATTGTATCATAGGATCGGGAAAAATTTGCTTGGACAACATGCAATTATCATCTATACTTAACGGTAGTGTCATTATAAATGGTGGGATGAATGTGCAGTACAATGTAAAAATTGATGCGTTTGAAGGTCCGCTTGACCTGTTGTTGCATTTAATTAACCGATATGAAATTGATATTTATAATATTCCGGTTTCGGAAATCACAGATCAATATATGGAATATATTCATGCTATGCAGGAGCTGCAGCTTGATATTGCAAGTGAATATTTAGTGATGGCAGCGACGCTGCTGGCCATTAAAAGCAAAATGCTGCTTCCTAAACATGAAGAGGAACTACTTGATGAAGAAATCAGCGACTTAGCCGAAGATCCGCGCGAAGAGCTTATGCACCGTCTATTGGAATACAAAAAATATAAAGAAGCGGCTCATGAGCTGAAAAAGAGAGAGGAAGATCGCTCTCTTTTATTTACAAAACCGCCAAGTGATATGAGTGCTTATGCATCAGAGCTGGAAATAGAAAAACGGCCTCTTGATGTTACCGTCTATGACATGCTTGGTGCTCTATCAAAGCTTTTACGCCGGAAAAAGTTGCAGAAGCCGCTCCATACAAAAGTGGCGCGTCAGGAAATTCCCATTGAACGGCGAATGGAGGAAATTTTGGAGGAATTGCAGAAAACAAAGACGCGGAAAAGCTTTTTTGATTTATTTCCGTATTATGACCGTGAGCATATTGTTGTCACCTTTTTAGCGATTTTAGAGCTTATGAAGAAAGATTTAATCATTATTGAACAGGAACGGAATTTTGCTGACATTTTCATTGCGAGCAATGAAAGGATGGAACATCATGGAAATGAACGGCTATAAAGCCATTATCGAGGGATTGTTATTTGCTGCTGGAGATGGGGGACTATCGTTGAAACAAATCGCGATCGTCCTTGAAATTTCAGAGGAACAAGCGATCAGCGTACTTGATGAACTGAAGGCCGACTACAGCAAAGCGGATCGCGGCATCCAATTAATTGAGCTTGCGGGTGTATATCAGCTTGCTACGAAGAAAGAGCATGCTCCATATTTAAAAAAGCTTGTCGAAGCGCCTGGCTCTTCCTCTTTATCACAGGCAGCGCTTGAGACTCTTGCGATTATCGCCTATCGTCAGCCGATTACGCGAGCAGAAATCGAAGAAATTCGCGGCGTTAAAAGCGATAAACCGCTGCAAACGCTGATCGCGAAAGCGCTTGTGAAAGAAATAGGAAGGGCGGAAGGAACAGGACGACCGATTTTATATGGAACAACAAAGGAATTTCTTGATTATTTTGGATTAAAGACGATTGAAGAGCTGCCGCCGCTTCCAGAATTGAATGAAGAGGAAGAAACGGAGAGAGAGGCTGATTTATTCTTCGAAAAATTTGAAGAAACTTTTAAATAATCAAAATAATTATGATAAGATAAACTTATAAAAACAAGATAATAGACGCAGTTAATGAAACATCCAGTCATGTCGATTTTTTTCTTATCAGACCTATTTGTAAATATTTACCTAAAAAAGAGCGCCGGTGAATGAGGCTCGTGACATAGGATCAACGCGTTTGCCAACAGTTTGAATCCAATCTTCTCTATTTGCATGATGTAACATTTGGATAAACAAGAGGATGATGGTGTATTTCGACGGCTGGTGGTCGACGCAAATGGCTTCACGGGCTGCCATGGCTGTCGGTGTCAAAAGTCCTTCCTTCGGTTCTGCAAAGCTGCATTTGTAAATAAAGGAGGCATGGATCATGCGAATTCGCCGCTGCAAAGGGTATGAATTAGAAAAAGCGCAACCGAATACATCGGAGGATTTTTTCAATCGCTCTGAGGTGACATTTGTAGAAGATGGGGTGGAGCGGACGTTGCATGTTTTATATGTGCGCTATTTTGATGAATGGTTTTCATCATTGACTCCATATGAACAAAACCCTATTTTTGCCGTCCATGAGCGTGAGGTTTATTTTAAAGATATTGTGGCGCTTGTATGTTTGCTGCAAAATCCGGACTTTCGTCATCGAAAGCGGGTTTATATCAATGATGAAACGGAGTTTCGTCGCTATTTTGCGCAAATGGAATATGAGAAGCTTCCTGAACTTTTTGCCAGCTTGGAAACAAAAGGGGAGTATGAGCTTGCATCACCGCTTTTGTTTATAAAACAACCATCATAAAATGGGGGTCTTTATTTATATGGGAAATTCCATTGTCATGAGCCAGACCAAGCAGGTCGAGGCGTTTCTGGAACAAACGGTTCAAACCATTTCACACTATCTAAATGAAACAACGCTGACGGGGTTATTAAAGGAGCAGGAGGATGGAAAGCGAACATATAATGAGCTGCTGCTTTCCAATTTGCGCCGTCTCGTTGTTTATTGCGAGGAAGGGCTGGAAGCGTGCCGAGTGGTGTTGAATGATGAGCCATTTCGCAAAGCGGCAGCTGAAAAAATTCTGTATCGCATTTATCATTCATGCATTACTGAGTTTTTTGCGCCGAAAAACGATGTGTGGTATGAAGATAGCCGCTCTGCTTATACCGGACGAAATTCGATTAAATTTCGGGAGGTTCCTCCTCCTTCTTTTCAGGCGCTGATTGCTTCGCTTGAAGGCCCGTTTCAAACGATCCGCGAAGAGCTGGAATTTTACGAAACCGATTATCGAACCAAAATGATTCAATCGAAATAGCGAGAACATCATCCGCTTTCTAAAATAAGGAAAGCGGATGTTTTTTTGTGGGAGAGATGAACCATTTTTTTCATTCGTCATAGGATAATGGCGAATAAAAAAGAGGAGGTTGCCATGGAAAAACAAGCTCAACTTCGGGAATATATCGATCAGATGGCTGAATGGGCGAAGCAATTGGAAGCATGGTGGAGGGGGCATGATGATCCCGATATTCACTACGATTTTAATAGACTATGGAGTCGTTTGGAGGAGCAAGAGGAATGGACAGACGTGGAAGTGTATGAGCTGCAAGGAATGGCTACTCAGCTTTATGAAAAAACCGTGCGGTTGATTCAAGAACAACAGCTGGATTCGGTAGCCGATAGAGAAAACGAGATGAAGGAACAGAGAGAAGCGCGTGTCCCAATCGGTAGGCATCAATTGCCGCCGCTTCCTTATCGCTATGATGCACTTGAACCCCATATTTCCGAAGAAATTATGCGCCTGCATCATACAAAACATCATCAAAGCTATGTCGACGGATTAAATCAAGCGGAAAAAATGATGCAAAAAGCGCGGGAAACTAATCAATATGGTTTGCTGAAGCATTGGGAGCGCGAGGCTGCATTTCATGGATCTGGACATTATTTGCATACGATTTTTTGGAACAATTTGACGCCTAATGGCGGCGGAAATCCACACGGTAGGCTGCTTGAGCAAATAAAAGAGGATTTTGGAAGTGTGGAGCGCTTTAAGCGACATTTTACTGAAGCAGCCAAAAGTGTCGAAGGTGTGGGATGGGCTATTCTTGTTTGGGCGCCGCGTCCTGGACGTTTAGAAATTTTACACACAGAAAAGCACCAATTCATGACGCAATGGGATACGATTCCTTTGCTTGTGCTTGATGTTTGGGAACACGCCTATTATCTGCAATATAAAAATGACCGTTCTGCCTATATTGAAAGCTTTTGGAAGATTGTGAACTGGCGCGATGTCGAGGAGCGATTTGCCCAAGCGAGCCGTCTACGTTGGAAGCCATTTTAACACCATCCATCGAGAAGCCTCCCACCTCTACACGAAGGGAAGATGGGGGAGGTTCATTCTATACGAAGAGAAGGATGTCCCAAAAGAAAGGGACGTCTTTTTTATTATAAAGATGGAACGAATGGTGTCTGTAAAAAGAACGGCGACAAACATCTCATGATTGTCATTCGATTGGGCTGTCGGATCTTCAGACAAAGATTCTAGACCGTTTTCCCACCTTGCCAATGATGTGTGATCTTTGCGGAGACTTGGACATTTCCAAGCATATCCGCTCAGCTGATGCATACACTTGTACAAAACGGCAAAAGGGATGGGGATTACATGGAGCAAAAGAAACGATGGATGATGTTCATCATAGCGCTTGCGGTCATTTTTTCATGTATTCCGATGCGAGCGGAGGCACAAGGAGTTAGTGCGCAAAGTGCGATTTTAATGGAGCAATCCTCTGGGCGCATTTTATTTGAAAAGGATGCTTTTACGAAACGGCGTATCGCTAGCATTACCAAAATTATGACAGCGATTATTGCGATAGAGTCAGGAAAAATGAATGATACTGTTACGGTGAGCTCTCGTGCAGTGCGAACAGAGGGGTCATCCGTTTATTTGAAAGAAGGGGAAAAAATCAAGCTGCGCGATCTTGTCTATGGTTTGATGCTCCGTTCTGGTAATGATGCCGCTGTCGCTATCGCTGAGCATGTGGGCGGAAGTGTGGAGGGGTTTGTTTTTTTAATGAACCAAAAGGCGCTGGAAATAGGAATGAAAAATACGCATTTTGCCAATCCGCACGGTCTTGATGACTCGGAGGATCATTACTCAACCGCTTATGACATGGCATTATTAATGCGCTATGCTATGCAAAATAAAGAGTTTCGCAAGATTTCCGGGACGAAAACATATCGCGCGCCAAACCCTGATGAAAAATGGGACCGTATCTGGCGCAATAAAAATAAACTACTAACGAACCTTTATGAATACTGCACGGGCGGAAAAACAGGATATACGAAGAAGGCGAAGCGAACGCTTGTCACGACTGCTTCTAAAGAAGGATTGAATTTAATTGCCGTGACACTGAATGCCCCTGACGATTGGAATGATCATATTTCTATGTACGAATATGGCTTTGATCATTATGTGGTGGCAAAAATAAACAGCAAAAAAATGGGTCGGAAAGTGGACGATCGCTTTTATCGCTATCATATTCAGGCCACTCGCGATTTGCGATATCCGGTTACTGACAAAGAAATGAAAAAGCTGCGTCTCCATGTTCAACTCATTCGTCCAAAAAAGCAATGGAAAAAGGATCAAGAACTCGTTCCCAAAATTGTCGGTAAGGCCACTCTGTACTTGAATGGAGAGGCAGTAGATGAAGTGCCGCTTTTATATAAGCCTTCTTTGCGTCAAACGTCAAAGGACGCTGCTGAACTAGTTTGGAAGCAAGTTTTCTTTTTAGGTGTGGGCGGCAATGGTTAATCTTATTTGGGCTATGCTGGCACTCGTCGGAATTGTTTTTGCGATGTTTAACGGAACCATGAATGAAGTGAATGAAGCGGTATTCAAAGGAGCGAAAGAAGCGGTTACCATCAGCATCGGAATGATAAGTATCTTAGTGTTTTGGCTTGGCTTGATGAGAATTGCTGAGCATGCAGGTTTGCTTACGAAGCTGGCACATCTATGCAAGCCGCTCGTCCGCCGCTTATTTCCAGAAGTGCCGGCGGATCATCCGGCAATGGGATATATTGTTTCGAATATGATCGCTAATATGTTTGGCCTTGGAAATGCAGCAACGCCGATGGGAATTAAGGCGATGGAGGAATTAAAGAAGCTCAATGGGAATCGCGACACAGCCAGCCGTTCAATGGTGACATTTTTAGCGATGAATACGTCGGGAATTACATTGATTCCAGCCACAGTGATTTCGATCCGCATGACCTATGAATCATCAGCGCCGGGGGAAATTATTGGAACGACTCTTGTTGCCTCAGCGATTTCAACGATAGGTGCGATTTTCATTGATCGCTATTATTATTGGAGACGAACAAGAGGTGGAAAGCGATGATGGAGATTGTTCAAATCATTTCGCTGTGGCTGATTCCGCTCACCATTGGTTTTATTTTATTATATGGCACATGGAAAAAAATACCTACCTATGAGTCATTTGTTGAAGGGGGCAAAGAGGGAATTTCCATTGCTGTTTCGATTATTCCTTATCTAGTCGGTATGCTTGTCTCCATCTCTATTTTTCGTGCATCCGGCGCTTTAGATTATATGATGAGATTTATAAAGCCATTAGCTGAAGCGATTGGTCTTCCTGCAGAAGTGGTGCCATTAGCCATGGTAAGGACGATTTCAGGAACAGCGGCGCTAGGGATGACGACAGATTTAATTGCAACATACGGCCCTGATTCATTTGTAGGAAGACTTGCTTCAACGATTCAAGGCAGCACGGAGACGACATTATATGTTCTGACCGTTTATTTTGGGGCTGTCGGCATCCGTAAAATGGGGGATGCGCTAAAGGTCGGAATTTTAGCTGATATTTTGAGTTTTGTTGTATCCTTTATCATTATATTGCTCGTATTTGGAAGATAAAGCGGCCGGCTCGGCTGCTTTTTTATTTGCTTGAAAAAACAAGGGTATGATAAAAATAGGATGGTGTACCTGCCAGACTGTTGACGAACTCTTTCTTTTTGCCCGTTCGCTTATGAATGGTCTTGGCCCGATTAATCGTTTCATTCGAATGTGTTTTTTGTCTGCCAAGCATTTTCCAGCCAGTCAAATATGAAACATCCCATAAATGAATGAGGCCAAATAGTTGTAGACAAAGTCGTCATAGACGTGGTCTACAATCTCGTACTTGTATCTTTTTGTCGAAAAGAGTAAGATGGTTGAAGAGGTGAAAATGATGGAACGGTTACAAAAAGTGATTGCACATGCTGGAATTGCATCACGCCGAAAAGCTGAGGAGCTTATCTTACATGGAAAAGTAAAAGTAAATGGAAAAGTGGTGACAGAGCTTGGCTTAAAGGTAAGTCCTCAAGATAAAATCGAAGTGGAAGGGATTCCGGTCGAGAGAGAAGAGCCTGTATACTATCTTCTTTATAAGCCGCGCGGTGTGATTTCAAGCGTTCAAGATGATAAAGGCCGAAAGGTTGTTACTGACTTTTTCCAGGATATTGATAAACGAATTTATCCCATTGGGCGCTTAGATTATGATACATCCGGTATCTTATTATTAACAAACGACGGCGATTTCGCGAATCTTCTTATGCATCCACGCTACGAAATCGAGAAGGTATATGTGGCGAAGATTAAAGGAATTCCGGCGAGGGCCCAGTTAAAGCAGCTGGAAAAAGGAATTTTGCTTGAGGACGGGATGACCGCACCGGCAAAAGTGAAAATGCTTTCATTGGATAAGCGGAAGAAAACAGCGGTCATTGAGATTCGCATACATGAAGGACGCAATCGTCAAGTGCGCCGCATGTTTGAAGCAATCGGCTGTCCGGTTATGAAATTGAAACGGGAAAGATATGCCTTTCTCGATTTAAAAGGATTGAATCCTGGCGATTATCGCGAACTATCCCCGCATGAAGTGAAGCAGCTGCGCGCGCTTGCGTTATCTGGGAACGGCATTCACAAATAACCGGAAACTTTTCTCATTTGTCACATAACATTCATAGAATTTTCATTATGAATATAGTGAATATTGCTATAATGATAGGTGGCACATCTTTTATTTGGGAGAGTTAGTGTGATGAAAAAGCAGCGACTTGTTTTACGAACCGTGATTTTAATTGTATTGCTAGGAGCGGTTGGGTATACCATCTATTCAAACTTTTTTATGGAAAAAGCAGAGATCAAGGTTGGCGCAGAGGCTCCTGATTTTGTATTGACAGATTTGCAAGGAAAAACGCACCGTCTGTCTGAATATCGCGGAAAAGGCGTGTTTTTGAATTTTTGGGGCACATGGTGTAAGCCGTGTGAAAAGGAAATGCCTTACATTAGCCGACAGTATGAAAACTTTAAAAAGCAAGGAGTCGAAGTGCTGGCGGTGAATGTAGGGGAGCCGAAATTAAGCGTACAAAAATTCGTAGACCGGTATCAGTTGACATTTCCAGTTGTCATTGACCGTGAGGACCAAGTCATGAACGCTTATGAGATTGACCCGTTGCCAACGACATTTTTAATCGATAAAGATGGCAAAATTACGAAAATTATTACCGGAACCATGACAGAAGAAATGATTAAACAATACATGGAAAGCATTAAACCGTAGGGAGTTTTTGATTATGGAACAAGTAAAATGCGAATGTGGCCACGTCAATCCATATGGTACCGTGTTATGCGAATCTTGCGGAAAGCCGCTGGAGCATACGGCGAAACCGTTGCTGGATATGCGCTATGAAGGGAGCGCTCGGCGTTCCCAAACCTATAACAAAACAATCATTGATAAAATTTGGAATTTCTTTTCGTCTGTCAAGGTCGGAGTATGGCTCATTGTGATAACGCTGATTGCTTCGGCGATTGGTACGATTTTTCCACAAAAAATGTATTTGCCGCCTAATGTGACGCCTGCCGAATATTATGAGGACCAGTATGGCTGGGCGGGAAAGTTATACTATGAGCTAGGGTTTGATAATTTGTATGGTTCATGGTGGTATATTCTGCTGCTTGCATCCATCGGGGTATCGCTTGTGATCTGTAGTTTAGACCGAGTTGTGCCTCTTTATCGCGCGCTAAAAAAGCAAGGGGTGACACGCCATGAATCATTTTTGCGCCGTCAGCGCTTATTTAGCGCAACAAGCATGGAAGATGAATCTTTTTTAGAAACCGTCAAGCAGCGTTTGGCGAAGCGGCGGTATCATGTTCGCGAAGAAAACGGCAATATTTTGGCGGAAAAAGGCCGGTTTTCGCGATGGGGTCCATATGTCAACCATATCGGACTTATCATTTTCTTGATTGGCGCCATGCTTCGCTTTGTACCAGGCATGTATGTGGATAAGGTACTTTGGATTCGCGAAGGAGAAACGAAAGAAATTCCCGGAACAAACGGCCAGTATTTTTTAAAAAATGAAAAATTTGTTTTTGAAACATATGAAAAAGGAAAAGACAATCCGGCTTTTAATGAAGCGATTGATCGTGTCGGAAGCGGAATGGTGGCGAAAACCTATCAAACAACTGCGGTGCTATATAAGCGAGTAGGTCCAACTGTGCCTGGTGAAGAACCGAAGTTAAAAAAAGTGAAAGAATATCGCATTCGTGTCAACGACCCGCTTAAGTACGACCATTACGCATTGTACCAAGTAGATTTTAAGCTGAATGAATTGAACAAAATGTCCTTTGAGCTGATTGACAAACAAACGGAAACCGTATTTGGAAATCTTTCAATCGATTTAAATAATCCGAAGCCATCTTATGATTTAGGAAAAGGCTATCGGGTGGAGTTGCTCAGCTACTTTCCTGATTTTTATTTTGATGATGACGGCAACCCGGCGACAAAATCGCGAGTTCCTAACAATCCGGCCTTTGTTTTTAAAATGTATACGCCGGACAAGCCAAAAGGAGAGGTAAGCTTTGTGGCCATTCGCCAGACAATTGAACCGTTTGGTGATAACAAATATAAAATGGCGTTTGCTGGCGTAGAGACAAGAAATGTATCTGCGCTGACGGTGCGCCGAGATTTTACTTTATGGATTTTGGGAGTCGGCGGAGCCATTTTTATGATTGGCGTTATTCAGGGAATGTATTGGAATCATCGCCGCATTTGGCTTAAACTCGTTAACGGGGAAGTGCTGCTGGCTGCTCATACCAATAAAAACTGGTTTGGTCTGAAAAATGAAGTGAGAGCTATTATTGAAGGAACGGGATTAATGATGCCGATCGATCAGGCAGAGGAAGAGAAGAAAGAAGCGCAAGGGGGAAAAGGGAATGGCGCAACTAAGTAGTACGCTGCTATATATCGCATTCGTTCTGTATTTAATTGGCACATTTTTTTTCGGTGGAACGATTCGCGATAAAAAAGATCGACCACAAACGAACCGTTGGGCAACCGTTGGGATTGTGATTACCATTGTAGGCTTTCTGTCTCAGGTAGGATATTTTATTACGCGATGGATTGCAGCTGGACATGCTCCTGTCAGCAATCTGTTTGAGTTTACTACTTTTTTCGGAATGATGCTTGTCGGCGCATTTATTATCATTTATTTCATTTATAAAACAAGCATTCTTGGCGTCTTTACACTACCGGTTGCTCTTCTTGTGATCGCTTATGCCAGCATGTTTCCGCGGGAAATTACACCGCTGATTCCGGCGCTGCAAAGCGATTGGCTACATATCCATGTCACAACCGCTGCTGCGGGAGAAGCGATATTAGCAATTAGCTTTGCGGCAGGATTGATTTATTTGATTCGTGTAGTCGATCAGTCCAAATCGTCAAAACGGACATTTTGGCTGGAATTTGTGCTATTTTGCTTGATTACGACTCTCGGGTTTGTTGCGGTTTCTAGCGCCTTTGGACTCGCTGATTATGAAGCCAAATTTAAATGGGTTGATAAAAATAAGGAAACGCAAGAAGTGGTGTATCAAATGCCGGCGCTTGTCGGTCCGCATCAATGGACTCTGGAAAAGCAGAGCGCAGACCGTCTAAAGCCGCTTGTAGAAATGCCGGCCATCATTAATGCCAAAAAGCTGAATACCGTCATTTGGTCATTATTTGGCGGTGCCGTGCTTTATTTGCTGCTGCGTCTCCTATTGCGGAAGCGTGTTGCTGCTGCGCTACAGCCGTTTGTCAAAAACGTCAATTTAGATTTAACTGATGAGATTGGTTATCGTGCAGTTGCGATTGGATTTCCTGTGTTTACGCTTGGAGCGCTGATCTTTGCTATGATTTGGGCGCAAATTGCCTGGACACGTTTCTGGGGATGGGATCCGAAGGAAGTATGGGCGCTGATCACATGGCTCTTTTATGCTGCGTTTTTGCACTTGCGCTTATCGAGAGGATGGCATGGGGAAAAGTCTGCATGGCTTGCGGTGATCGGTTTTGCGATTATTATGTTTAACCTCGTTGCGGTCAATTTAGTTATTGCTGGATTGCATTCTTATGCCGGCTCATAAGCATCAGCGAAAAAAGGGGTATCCTCTCAAGGGATCCCCTTTTTCTTGTTTTTGGATAGTGGTTTCAGGACAACATATTATAGAAGAAACTCCCATTTGTTCATGTTGATATCGATTTGGAGTGAACAATCGACATAAAGGAACAATGACAACGCTTCAATGGATAGAAAGAATAGGGGGAAAGGGTTGCGAAGTCTGGAATCAGCTCGCATTGATTTTATATCGACACAACTTACCGCGTCAGCATTTGTTCCTAAGCGTTCAGACGATAGCCGATATCGGTGCTTGATCACATACGTTGGCATGACCGAGGACAATCACCGATTTGTTTTAATTGTAAAAAATAGGAATTCTCATTTTTAAAGCATCAGTCGCATCTGTTCATGAATGGGTCGTTGTTCAGGATTTTTTCGCCTGAACGTCTTTTGGCTGTTCCAAATGGACATGTTCGCATTGGTTTGAATACGGAGTTAAGCCGTTTTTTATGGCCGCGTTCGTTACGAGGATTTTCAACCATTGGCTTTTGCAGATGCCATTCGTTCCATCTTTAAGTTGTATTTATATAGATAAAATGGTGCGGTTTTTGTAAAATAGTGAGCAAGGGAGGATGTTCAATATGGATAAACAAATCAAAATTTTAGTTGTTGATGATGAAGAGAGGATTCGCCGTTTGCTGAAGATGTATTTAGAACGTGAGGAGTATGTGATTGAGGAGTCTGATAATGGGGGGGATGCCCTCAAAAAAGCGTTGGAAAATGATTATGATTTAATTTTGCTTGATTTAATGTTGCCGGGTAAGGACGGCGTAGAAGTATGTCGAGAAATACGTGAAAAAAAGGCAACACCAATTATTATGCTGACCGCTAAAGGAGAAGAAGCGAATCGCGTGCAAGGGTTTGAAGCCGGCACGGATGACTATATTGTAAAGCCGTTTAGTCCGCGCGAAGTCGTGCTACGAGTCAAAGCTTTGCTTCGCCGTGCAGCCAATATGACTTATGTCCAAACGGATACAACAGCGAAGGATGTGCTTGTGTTTCCACACTTAACGATTGATAATGATGCCCATCGCGTGACGGCTGATGGAAAAGAAGTCAGCTTGACGCCAAAGGAATATGAGCTGCTGCTATTTTTAGCTAAATCGCCTGATAAAGTATTTGATCGCGAGCAGTTGTTAAAGGAAGTGTGGCATTATGAGTTTTTTGGCGATTTGCGTACAGTGGATACACACATTAAGCGGCTTCGTGAAAAATTGAATAAGGTTTCCCCAGCCGCTGCTAAGATGATTGTCACCGTCTGGGGAGTGGGGTATAAATTTGAGGTTGTGAATGAATGATGTGGTTTTTGCGGAGCGTCGTCGGGAAGCTATGGGCGACTATTTTGCTTCTCGTTTCATGTGTTTTATTCATTTTAACCATTCTATTATTAAAGTTTTTCGAAACCTATCATGTGCAGGAGGCAGAAAAAGAGCTCACACAGCTGGCCGTCAGAGTATCAGAAGTGATGCAGGAGCATCGGGATGAAGCGCTTGCCCGTTCGATTGCGGCAACGCTAGTGGGAAATACATCCAAAGCGATCATTGTCGCGGATAAAACTCACTATTGGTATTTGCCGGCTAGCTCACAGATTCGTGATTTGCCGATATCGTTTGTGGAAGAAGATCAAGAGCTTCGCGCAGTCATCACAAAGCAAAAGCAAGTGAAAAAGAAAACCTATTTGCCTAGTCTTCAAGCAAAAGAAGATCGTTATAATGAATGGTTGATTGTAGGTGTGCCTGTTGCTTTGAACGATGGAAAACACGGCGCCGTGTTTGTTTACCAATCGCTGAACGCCGTGGAGGATACGACCCAGCAAACGAAAAGGCTCATTTTTCTGGCCGCGTTTATTGCCATTGTCATGACAACCGTATTTGCGTTTTTTTTGTCCACGCGCATTACCGCGCCGCTGCGCAAAATGCGGCAAGCCGCTTTTGAAGTGGCGCGTGGCAAATTTGACACCAAAGTCCCGATTCTAACGCATGATGAAATTGGGGAATTGGCGATGGCGTTTAATCAGATGGGAAGGCGTTTGCAGTTTAATATTAATGCCCTTAATCAAGAAAAAGAGCAGCTGGCTAGTATTTTAAGCAGCATGGCAGATGGAGTCATCACATTCAATCGCGATGGGGAAATTTTAATTACCAATCCGCCCGCTGAGCGTTTTTTGCAGTCTTGGTATTTTGAACAAGGAAATGAAAGTGAAGCCATGGCAGCCTTGCCGCCGCAAGTAAAAGAACAGTTTGCCCGCGTGGTAAAGGAAGAAACAAGACAGGTGGCAGAGGTGACGCTGCAAGGGCGGACATGGGTGATTTTAATGACGCCGCTTTATAATCAAACCGCTGTTCGTGGAGCCGTGGCGATGCTGAGGGATATGACGGAAGAGCGCCGCTTGGACAAGCTGCGCAAGGATTTTATTGCCAATGTATCACATGAATTGCGCACCCCTATTGCCATGCTACAAGGGTATAGCGAAGCCATCATTGATGACATTGCGGCAACAGATGAAGAGAAAAAAGAAATGGCAAAGGTAATCTATGATGAATCGTTGCGAATGGGGCGACTTGTCAATGATTTATTGGATTTGGCGCGAATGGAAGCCGGACATATTACGCTCAATGATGAAGATGTTCAGCTTCGTCCATACATTGAACGGGTGACTCGCAAATTTCAAGGATTAGCGAAAGAAAAGCAAATTGATTTATCTACAGAGTTTCAGAGTGAGGATTTGCATATAAACATGGATCCGGATCGCATCGAACAAGTATTGACCAATTTGATTGACAATGCCCTTCGCCATACAGAGGAGAACGGCATGGTGAAGGTGGTTGTCGAACAAACGGGAGAAGGGGTATCCATTCATGTGCAGGACTCGGGATCAGGCATTCCTGAGGAGGATTTACCATTTGTATTTGAGCGCTTTTACAAGGCGGATAAGGCACGTACTCGCGGACGTTCTGGCACAGGGCTGGGGCTTGCCATCGCTAAAAATATTATCGAGGCGCATAAAGGTACGATCCATGCTCATAGCAAGCTCGGCGAGGGGACAACGTTTACGTTTACGTTGCCGCTGAACGAAACAAAGGGTGTCTAAAAGCGTTTGAAACATTCGCTTTTAGACACCCTTTGCACTTACTTGCCGGACGGCAAAGAAACAAAAATGGTGGTTCCTTTTCCTTTCGTTGATTCGACTTTGATGTCGCCGTGATGCATGGAAACGATTTTTTTGACAATTGCAAGCCCTAAGCCATTTCCGCCTTCAGAGCGATTTCGCGAGCGATCTGCTTTATAAAACCGTTCAAACATATGCATTTTTTCCTCTTCAGACATGCCAATCCCTGTATCGGAGACAGCGACCTGAATCTTTTGTCCGCTTTGAGACACACTGATCGAAATTTTTCCTTTTTGGGGAGTAAACTTAATGCTGTTATGGAGCAAGTTCATCCATACTTGATCGAGTAAATCTTTGTCCGCCACAATTTCGGTTTTATCGAGCACGATATCGATGTCAATGGCTTTTTCTAGCCACTGCGGCTCGCAAGCAAGCACAATGTTTTTTAGCTGCTGATCCAGCCGGTATTTTTTCGGTTCAAATGGATGATGCTCTGATTCAAGCGAGGTCAGCTTTAAAAGGTTATCGCTTAATTTCGACAGCCGTTTGCTCTCAGTTTCGATAATATGAAGATAGCGGGAGCGCTGCTCGGCGCTGAGCTTGTCATTTTTCAACGCATGGATAAAGCCGATAATAGATGTTAGCGGCGATTGAATTTCGTGAGAGACATTGGAAACAAATTCTTGCCGCAGCTGTTCCATTTCGCTTAATTCTTGGGCCATTCGGTTAATGCTTTCTACAAGCTCATTAAACGGAGAGTGCGGCGAAATGGATTCAAGCCTGATGTTGAAATTTCCATTGGCAATTTGCTCAAATGATTTTTTCATGGAATGGAAAAATTCCATTTGTTTTGCCCGCCATCCCCCCATTTTCTCAAGAAATTGAACGGCTACTCCCAGAATGAAAAGGCCGACGATAAAATTAATCAGCTCGCGCACATAATCGGACGGATGGTAATGAAAATGGCGGTACAAGTAATTCGTTAAGAAAAAAGCGATCGTCCAACAAGAAATTAACGAAAAGATCCCGATGAAAAAACGCCATATGAAAAGAAAGATGGAAGGACGCTTGTTCACGGCTGCTGCACCTCTAAGCGGTAGCCTAAGCCGCGGACAGTTATGATTTTAAAGCCGCTCTTTTCTTCAGAAAATCGTTCGCGTAGCCGTTTGATATGGACGTCGACGGTTCGTTCATCCCCTTCATAATCATAGCCCCAAATATCTTCAATTAATTCATCTCTTGATAGTGTCCTTCCAGGATAGCTCGCTAGCTTGAATAAAAGCTCAAATTCTTTTTTCGGAATCGTGAGCATAGAATCGTCCCACGTGATCGTGTAAGTTTTCTCATCAAGCAACAGCCTTCCTGCTTGCACTGTGTGCGAATTCGCGATGCGGTAGCGTTTCAACAAGGCTTTAACCCTTGCTATCAGCTCCATTGGTTCAAAAGGCTTGACTAAGTAGTCATCCGCCCCCAGCTCAAATCCCCTCACTTTTTGTGATGTCTCGCCTTTAGCGGTAAGCATTAAAATGGGGATATCGGCAAAATGCCTAAGTTCTTCGCACAATTCCCAGCCGTCCATTACCGGCATCATAATATCGAGAATGGCCAGATCTATTTTGACGGTTTCTAGCAATCGAAGCGCCTGCCGGCCGTCAGCCGCTTCATAAGTTTCAAACCCCGCACTTTCAAGCAAAACTTTCAAAAGCTCGCGAATATGATCATCATCATCCACAATCAATAACTTTGCCATACGTTTTCATCCTTTAGCCGTATTTTTTTGCATTTCTTCATGAAGATGCAATTGTTGGATGGCGAATTCTCGATAAAGCGCATGGGTGGCAAACAGCTCTTGATGCGTCCCCATTCCCGTAATCTCGCCTTTTTCCATGAAAATGATTTGATCAGCGTTGATGACCGTCGATAATCGATGGGCAATCACGATCGTCGTTCGTCCTTTCATTAAGTTTTGCAGCGCTTTTTGCACCGCCATTTCCGATTGGCTGTCGAGGTTGGACGTGGCTTCGTCCAATAATAAAATGCGCGGGTTGCGCAGCAGCGCGCGGGCGATGGCGATGCGTTGGCGCTGCCCGCCGGAAAGCTTGATGCCTCTCTCGCCGACCTCTGTTTCATATTTTTTTGGCAATTCTTCAATAAACGGAGAAGCATAGGCCATGTCGGCTGCCCATTTTAATTCTTCGTCACTTACTTGATGATCAAGCCCGTAGCAAATATTGTCACGAATCGTTCCAGCGATAAGCGGACTTTCTTGAGATACATAACCAATTTGCTGGCGCCATGAAGATAAAGAAAGGGCATGAATAGGTTTCTCGCCGAGAAAAACGCTGCCGCTTGTCGGTGTATAATACCGCTCTAAGATGGAAAAGAACGTCGTTTTTCCTGAACCGCTCGGGCCGACGATCGCTGTCACTTTTCCCGGTTCAATCGTAAAGTTTACGTTCTTTAAAACCGGTTCACCGTTTTCATATGAAAACGATAAATGGTTGACATGGATCGGTTCATAAATGCGAGCGACTTCTTCTCCAGACAGATAGTCTTCTTCCTGCTCGCACAGCGTGGCCATGATGCGTTGTGTGGCTCCCATCGCTTTTTGCAATTGTGTAAAGAAAGTACTGAATGCAGCAAGCGGCATGACCATCTGGAAAAGATATAAAATGTAAGCAACGAGCCCTCCGGCCGTCATTGCCCCTGTAGAAACCCGATATCCGCCAAAGCCGAGAATGACAACAAGCAGAAGCATAAGCACAATTCCCATCAATGGCATGACCATGGCCTGAACTTTTGCTTCCTTCAATCCATAGCGAAATAAATGCGAAATGCCTTTTTTTCCTTTTTCATATTCAAGCTGTTCCGCATTGGATGATTTCACAAGGCGAATTTCTGACAGCACTTGTGTAATAAAAGCAGTAAATTGCGCCGTTTCATCCTGCAGCCTTTTAGAGTTTTTAAACATTTGTCTTCCTAACGGGATCATAATGCTAACGGCTAGTGGAAGCAGAATAAAGATAATCAACGTCATTTTCCAATCTAAGTACAGCAATAATGCGACAGAGCCGATTATGGAAATAATG
The DNA here is from genome assembly GCF_002075365.1 of Anoxybacillus sp. UARK-01. Lineage (NCBI taxonomy): Bacteria > Bacillati > Bacillota > Bacilli > Caryophanales > Anoxybacillaceae > Anoxybacillus > Anoxybacillus sp. UARK-01. The sequence goes on from NZ_NASY01000047.1 coordinate 323,041, forward strand.
CCATTGAAAAAGTTGGCTGTATGCTCTGTAATTAATCCTTTCACAATAGCGGTATCATTTGTAATTCGGCTAACCGTTTCCCCTGTACGATGACGATCATAGTACGGAATGGTCAAATGCAGCAGCTTCTGCCATACTTGTTCTCTTAGTCTGGATACAACCGTTTCTCCTGTATAGTTAATCAAGTAGATGGAGAAGCCGCTAGCGATCGTTTGCGCAATAAAGGCGCCAACAAGCAAAATGATCGTCGTTTTATTTAATGATGAAACGGTGAAGCCGTCGATCATTTTTTTCGTAAATAGTGGAATCGTTAAGCTGACGATGGAAGACGCCACGCTTAAGAATAGCGCAATAATCATGATCATTTTAGGCGGCTTCGTTGCTTGAATCATCCGGATGAACGAGCGCCAGTCTGCTTTTTCTTCTGATGATTGCTTTTCCACGATTTGATCACCACTCTTTTTGCTATGATTTTTATGCTGCCGTGTATGTATTGTACTTGATGTTTATGAACAGAATATGAACTTTGCGACATCATCATAAATATATTATAGCACTCGCATCGCCTCTTGATCCTGTGGCAAGGCACGGAGGTTTCAGCGAAGAATGACGTTTATAAAAAGTTGTATGGGACAGCGTTCTATGATTTGCCTCCATCTGTTAAAAAAGGATTGTGCTTTTGAATCGGCTATAAATCCATTTTTTATTTTTTCTGTTTATCGGATCTGGAAAGCAAATGGATGGTATAATGGGATTGTAAGAAAAGAAAAGGGAGGAGATGCTGGATGTTTGGCAAAGTTGCTGCTGATGTTCTCGGATTAAGTGATATCGGCTCTGTCATTAAACCCGAAAATTATGATAAAGTGGACGCAGACGATTATGTGATGCATGAAGATGGAGAAAAGATTTATTTTTTGATTAAGTCCAAATCAGATGAATATTGCTTTACTAACCGAGCGCTTATTCATTTAGATGGGACGAGCGCGACAAGTAAAAAGCGAACGCTGCGCCGTTATGATTACTATAAGCATCCAATTGCTGGCGTATCGCTTGAGACGGCAGGCACGGTCGATTTAGATGTAGAGATTAAATTTACTATCGGATCGGAGCACTATTCGATTGATGTGCATAAAAAGCATCTGGAAGAAGTGAAAGATTTATATAAAGCACTTTTAAAAATTTCAGAAATTTGCCATGAAAATGAAACGACGCTCGACTTTGCGCGAAAAAGTCTCGATGTTGCCTCCTCCGTGCTAGGGCGTGTCGCCAGCACTCCAAACAGCATTGCTGAACAGTTTAAAGAGCTAAATCAAATCGCGTTCAACTGGCTTGTTGAGACTAAGAAGCAGTATACAGTGAAAGATTTTGGGGATGTATTTGAACGCTATATTAACAATTAATAGCGATCCAAACGACTCGAATGGCGCTAAACTGCTGTTCGAGTCGTTTTTGCGGTAAGCCGGTGGATGTGCTTTCATCACGCCAATGCGTTAAAAAATGAGATCCATATAAATAGAGACGGGAAAAATGGCGAATTCCGTCATTTTTTTGTTGCCAAACAGCCTTTCGTCCTTTAATATTGTAACTGTCAATTGTTCGATTATTTTTTACAATTGCATATCGATGCAGAAGGGTGCCGAAGTGAGCGAATCGCTAATAGGCTTAATAGGGAATCTGGTGCGAATCCAGAACTGTCCCCGCAACTGTAAATGCTGACGAAATGAAATAACCACTGTGCGGTATTGATGGGCAAGCTGTTGACCGCATGGGAAGGTTCAAAGTAGGATGAAGCATAAGTCAGTAGACCTGCCCTGACTGCTCGATGTTTCCAATCTTCGGGGGGTGAGATGGCGAAACGGCAAAAGGTGGCTATTATGCTGCCACAACTCTATGGTTTGTCGTTTCTTGCTCATTCCGTCCGGGATGGGCATTTTTTAATTTATATGTGCAGGAGGAGAAACCATGATGAAGCAACTGAGGTATTATACGTGGCTGCTTGTGTTGATGCTGACGTTCGGCCTTCTTGCCGCGTGCGGTAATCAAGAAACAGACAAATCCACTCATTCATCCAATGCGAAGCAAGAAGCAACAGCTGCTTTCCCGGTAACCGTTAAGGACGGATTAGGGGAAGAGGTCACGATTCAGTCCGAACCGAAAAAAATCGTTTCGTTAATTCCGAGCAATACGGAAATTGCCTATGAACTTGGTTTAGGAGAGAAAATGGTTGGAGTCAGTGATTTTGATAACTATCCGGAAGATGTAAAAAATAAAGAAAAAATTGGCGGCATGGAGTTTAACGTGGAGAAAATTATTTCACTCAAGCCTGATTTAGTGCTTGCCCACGCATCGAGTGCCCATAATTCGCGGGACGGCCTGCAGCAGCTGAAGGATGCGGGAATTACAGTGCTTGTTGTGAACGATGCCAAAACATTTGATGATGTTTACCATTCGATCCAATTAATTGGACAAGCAACAGGGACAACGAAAAAAGCCGATCAAATTGTTAACCAGATGAAATCAAAGCTTGAAGCCATCAAGGAAAAAGCAAAAAACGTGAAAAATCCGGTAAAAGTATGGGTGGAAGTGCAGCCGGCGCCACAAATTTATACAGCAGGAAAGGGAACATTTATCAATGACATGCTGCAAGCGATTTCAGCAGAAAATGTGGCTGGCGATCAAGAAGGATGGCCGATGTTTACGGAAGAAAAAGCGGTAGCGCTCAATCCGGATGTAATTGTTGTCACGTATGGAGACTATGTGAAAGATGCTGTAAAGCAAGTGATGGCACGACCGGCGTGGAAGGACGTTTCGGCGGTTAAAAATCAACGCGTATATGAGGTGAATTCTGATTTAGTCACAAGATCAGGCCCACGCCTTGTTGAAGGGGTAGAGGAACTTGCCAAAGTCATTTATCCGGAAATCTTTAAATAATATAATTGCCTACGTCATCGCTCTTACGGCGGTGGTCGTGTGCATGTTGTTAGGGATATCGATAGGCTCACTATCGATTCCCTTTTCGTCTATTATTGACATTTTTTTAGAGCAATGGTGGGGAATTGCGCCGTCCCCTGACATTCCTGATACGCTTGTGCAAATTGTGATGGCCATCCGCTTGCCGCGCGTTGTTTTGGCTTTTTTAGTCGGCGCTTCCCTTTCGTTGGCGGGAGCGGCGTTTCAAGGATTGCTAAAAAATCCATTGGCTGATCCTTATACGCTTGGAGTATCATCGGGCGCGTCAGTCGGAGCGGTCGTCGTTTTGTTCTTTCATCTGCAATTGCCGTGGTTTGGATCGTTTACATTACCGATCATGAGCATTGCGTTTGGATTGCTGACTCTTTTTCTCGTTTTGTTTTTTACTCGCGCCGTCGATCCGCGCATGTCAGTGGAAACGATCATTTTAACCGGAATTATTTTCAGCGCATTTTTCAGCGCGTTGATCTCGCTTATGATTGCGCTGACAGGAGAGGAACTGCGGCAAATTATTACTTGGCTGATGGGGAGCGTCGCGATGCGAAGCTGGAAATATGTTGTCATGATGCTTCCGTTTTTTATAATAGGATGTTTGCTGTTACTAGTGAATCACCGCGAGTTAAACGCTTTTGCCTTTGGTGAAGAGGCAGCTGCTCACATAGGTGTCCATGTTGCCAAGCGCAAGCTGGTCATTTTAATGGGCGCTTCCTTATTAACAGGAGCGGCTGTTGCTGTGTCAGGGGCGATTGGCTTTGTGGGCTTGGTCGTTCCTCATATGATTCGTCTTGTTGCGGGACCGAATCATCGCTTGCTTTTACCGCTATCACTTTTATATGGGGGCGCTTTTTTAGTGCTAGCCGATTTAGCGGCGCGAACCATGATTTCACCGAGTGAATTGCCGATTGGCATCATTACTTCGTTAATTGGTGCACCTTTGTTTGCGGGGTTATTTTTAAATAGAATGAAAAGGAAGACGTGAAAATGATGTTAAACGTTCATGATGTTTCCTATCAATACGGAGAAAAAGCGGTGTTGCAGAACATTACCTTCACTGTGGAACAAGGACAGTTTTTTGGAATTTTAGGACCTAACGGCAGCGGCAAAACAACATTATTAAAGCTGTTAAGCAGAGAGCTTTCTTTACAAAAGGGGACCATTACACTGAACGCCGTCCCGCTTGCTTCCTTTTCGTCAAAAGAACTGGCGCGCCTTGTCGCTGTTCTCCCGCAAAGCGCCGATTCAGCATTTGGCTATACTGTCAAAGAAACGGTAGAGTTAGGACGCTATGCCCATCAAACAGGGTTATTTCCAACATGGACAGAGGAGGATGAACAGGCGGTAGCCGAAGCGCTTGAACAAGTGGGGATGGCACATAAAGAACAGGAAACCATCGACCGTTTAAGCGGTGGAGAAAGGCAGCGCGTCTATTTAGCAAGAGCGCTTGCCCAAAAGCCGAGCTTGCTTTTTCTCGATGAACCGACCAACCACATGGATATTGCCCAACAAATCAAACTGCTAGATCAATTAAAAAAATGGACAGAAGAAAATCAGTTAACGGTTGTAGCCATTTTTCATGATATGAATCTAGCTAGCTTATATTGTGACCGGCTTTTGTTGCTTCATGAAGGAAAGATGGCGGGACTCGGCGAACCAAGCGATATGATTGAAGAAAAACAATTAGAAACCGTATTTCAAGCGTCTGTGCGGCGTCAAGCGCATCCCGTTGTGTCCAAGCCGCTTCTCACGTTTGTTCCTCAGACCTATTCCGATACGAGGCAACAGAACGATTCCTTAAGTGCGTTAACGATTGCTCAAGACGGCGAACAGATTGTCATTACCACACCGCAGCCTTTTAAAGTGCTGTCATCGGCTGTGGTTGGCGCTGGTTTTCAATGGGCTACACACTTTGTGAATAGACATGTGCCGAAGCATTATCGCTGTGATGATCCAGAGACAGAAATGAAGCAATATTTACAATCCCATTCTTTTGCCGTGCATCGTACCATTGGCATGATGACCGCTGTCTATTTAGAGGATGCCGTATGGATAAAGAGCAGCGAAGAGGAAGTGCCATTATTCGTGATGGTGACCGCGGGCGTTGGAAATGCGGTGGATGCTGCAAAAGCGTGGGAAAAAAGGGAGACAGCGGAAGGAATCGGGACGATTAACGTATTTATTTTTATTGATGGCCAATTAAATGAGACAGCATTTGTACAGGCCATGATGACGACAACGGAAGCGAAAGTGAAAGCGTTATATGATGCACACGTACTTGATCCGGAAACACATACGCTGGCTACTGGCACATCCACTGATTGCATTGCCATTGCCTCATCACAAACAGGACGCTTGTTTGAGTATGCTGGAACGGCTACGCCGCTTGGCAAAGCGATTGGCCGTTTTGTGTATGAGGCGACAACGGAAGCGTTGCGCAAATATAAAAAACGGAGAGGCGATGGGAAGTGACCTATCATTTGCTCGCAATGGCTTTAGCGGTCGTCATTGATTTTTTCATCGGTGACCCGCGTTGGTTGCCGCACCCGGTGCGCGGAATGGGCCGATTGATTGCCTGGCTGGATCATCGGCTGAATCGTGGACGAATGCGGCGGGTAAAAGGGATCGTAACGATTGGAATCGTTGTTGCAGTGGTCTATGGAATCAGTTCGATCATCATATATGAAAGCTACCGCGTTTCCGTTGTATTTGGCGTCGTAATCGAAGCTTTGCTTATATTTACGACGATTGCCGCCAAAAGTTTAAAAGAGGCAGCGTGGAATGTGATGATCCCGCTTGAACAAGGAGATATAGAAAAGGCAAGAAACGAGCTAAGCATGATTGTTGGCCGCGATACGGAAACGCTGAATGAGCCGGAAATTGTTAGAGCTTGTGTCGAAACGGTGGCTGAAAATACAAGCGATGGAATTACGGCACCGCTTTTTTATGCGCTTGTCGGCGGCGGAGCATTGGCTTTAGTTTATCGCGCTGTTAATACGTGCGATTCTATGCTTGGCTATAAAAATGAGAAATATGGCGATTTTGGCTGGGCATCTGCACGGCTAGATGATGTATTAAATTACATACCAGCTAGGTTGACGGGAATTGTGATGGTGCTTGGAAATAGCCGGCACATTCGCGGCTGCCTTCGTCTGATGTTGCGCGATGCCCGCAAGCACCCAAGCCCGAATAGCGGTTGGGGCGAAGCTGCCATGGCTGCCTTGTTGGGCGTACAGCTAGGAGGAACCAACACGTATCAAGGCGTCATCTCGCAACGTCCGAAAATAGGAGAGGCGCTGGTTGAGCTGAAAAAAGAGCACATTCGCCAAGCTGTTCATGTGATGTTTCGAACGGTTGTCGTATTTCTTGCACTGCTTTCGTTAGGAGGGATAATCGTTGAAGCTGCCGGCACATGGAGCTAATCCGCAACAATTATATCAAAGCGTCGGTCTCTCTATTCCGGATGAATGGATTGATTTTAGTGTCAATACCAATCCGTTCCCACCTCCTCTTGCTGTCTGGCCTACACAAACGGAGTTTTATCAATGGGCAATGGAATATCCGGATCCGTCAGCTTCAGAATTGAAGCGCTATCTTGCGCGTATGGAGCAGATCGATGTTCAGCGAATACTGCTTGGGAACGGCGCTTCACAATGTATTGATCTTCTGGCGCAATTATTTTCCGGGAAACGAATCGGCATTGCGGAACCGACATTTTCTGAATATCGCCGCGCTTGTCTTGCCCGCGGCTGTGAGATTGTTCCCATCATGGCTGATGAAGCCAGCCAATGGACATACAAGCAAGAGGACTGGCTTAAGCTGATCGAACAGACCGATGTTATTTTCTTATGCCAGCCCAATAATCCGACTGGAATCGTGATGGAGCCTCAACAGCTCCGTTGGCTGTTGGAAAAAGCGGAGCAAAAACGGACGGTTGTCGTGATTGATGAGGCGTTTATTCCATTTTGCGAACCTTCTTTTACCGCTATAAAATGGCTAGATTTTTTTCCGCGTCTGATCGTGCTTCGTTCCTTAACAAAAATGTATCATTTAGCGGGGGTACGTGTGGGCTATATCGCAGCTCGTCACGAGATCATTGAGCAGCTTGAAGCACTTCAGCCGCCATGGAGCATAAGTCAAGTAGCACAGCAGCTCGCTCTGCGCCTGTTGCCAATGAACGAGTTTGTCGTCCATACGAAGCGAATGATCGCTAAGGAACGAGAGCGAATGACGGCGGCGTTTCGGCAATTGGGCTATTACGTATCACCATCAGCTGTAAATTTTTATTTGTTACGAGCGCCTAGTGGTTCAATGGATCGTTTATTTTATGATTTGCTACAAGAGGGATTCATTCCGCGGCATACAAAAAATTTCATGGGACTCGAGGGCCGCTATTTGCGTTTTGCTGTGAGGAGCAAAAGAGAAAATGATCAGCTTCTATCGTTTTTCACGAGGTGGCAGCCATGATGATCTTTATTAGCGGCGGTGTTCGCAGCGGGAAAAGCGGAATTGCGGAGCAATGCATTCAAGCGCTTGCTTCGCGGCAAAATACGGTCCATTATATTGCGACTGCGAAAACAACCGATCAGGAAATGAAGGAGCGCATCATTCATCATCAGCGACGGCGCTGTCAGCAATCCATCCAGTGGACCACGTGGGAGCAGCCGCTTCATTTACATGAGTTAGCCTCCCAATTTGGGCCGAATGATATCCTTCTTGTTGATTGTTTAACGAATTGGCTTGCGAACGAGTTATTTGATGAAGAGGGATGGGAAATAGAAGCGGTTTGCTTGCAGAAGGCTGAGAGGATGCTGCGGACTGTTTCACAATTGAGCACTGTTGTGAGAGCGCTTGTCATGGTATCCAATGAACTGTTTTCCGGGGGAGTGCCGCAAGACGCAGGAACCTATCATTTTATGAAAATGCTGGGCTGGCTTCACCAGCGTATTGTCCATAGCGCTGACTATGCGATTCTTGTACACCATGGTGTGCCGATTTTAAAAAAAGGAGAGTGCCTTCCATGGCTGTTAGGGATGGATGGGTTTTAGCCTTGCAATTTTTAACTGTTTTTCCATTGCGAAAAGAGGTGAATTGGCAAAGAGATACAGCCCGCTGGTCCGTTCGTTTTTTTCCGGCTGTCGGCTTATTGATTGGTGCAGCTCTGGCCGGCTGGTACCTCCTGTTAAGGTGGACACCGACGTCTTCGCTGTTTTTGGCCCTTTCGCTGCTATTTTTGTCTATTTTTTTATCGGGCGGGCTGCATGCGGACGGTTGGATGGATGTAAGCGATGCGTTTTTTTCGTATCGCGATACAGCTAGGAGACTGGAGATTTTGAAAGATTCACGAGTTGGGGCGTTTGCGGTTTTATCTGTCGTGTTTCTTTTAGCGTTTCGGTTTTTATTTTTATATGAAACAATCGTTTCTGGCATCTCGCCGCTCGTCTTTGTGGTCATTCCGTTTTTTTCGCGAACATTTATGGCGCTTTTGCTGATGGCAGCCCCGCTCGCTAAGCCGACAGGAATGGCAGCCGCGTTCCGTGAGCACGTAACGGGAGCGGATCAAGCGTTTATTCTTTCTTTTTTTGCCTTGACTGTTGCGATATTTGGATGGTTTCAGCCGCATCTGATGTTTGTATTATTGATTGGCGTTGTTCTTTCTTTTTGGATGGCGCGAACATTTTATAAACAGCAGTTTGGCGGTATCACCGGCGACATGCTTGGAGCGTTTGTAGAGGGAACGGAGGCATGGCTATGGTTTATCATCTGGCTCTTACATTTCTTCGTCATGGAATGACAAAAGCAAATAAAGAGAAACGCTATATTGGTTTTACGGATGTGCCGCTCGCTTTAGAAGAGCAGGCACGTCTCCAAGCGCGAGATCCTCGCGCTTATCCTCGCCCGAAGGTCGTGGTGACAAGCGATTTGTTGCGCTGTCGGCAAACATGCGCCCTGCTGTTTGGCGAGGAAGACGTGCTAGTTTGGGAAATGAGTGACTGGCGTGAAATTAATTTTGGAGATTGGGAAGGAAAAACGTTTGCTGAGTTGAAAGAAGTAAAAGAGTATCAGCGCTGGATTCAAAGTCCTTTTTCCATTGCCCCGCCCAATGGCGAGCATTATCGAGATTTTGGTCGGCGAATGGAGCAAGCCTTGGACAAAACACTCGAACTCGCTTGCCATACAAAATCGTCTCATCTTGTTGTCATTACACATGGGGGACCGATTCGCTATGTATTGGAGCGATATGCTTCATTAGAACGTCCATTTTGGGAATGGTCGATCCCGTTTGGCGGCGGTTTTATGCTGCAATCGACAGTCGAGCGATGGAAGGAGCGAAAACGATGCATTTCGTTAGTGGAGGTGCCTTTCAAGGAAAACGGAAATGGGTGTGCGACTATTATCAATTAAATGAAAAAGTGTGGTACCGTTGGTGCGATGGGTATAAAGGCGATTATTTTTTTCCGGAGGAAAAGATGGAGAATGTTGTCGTGTTTGAAGGGATGGAAGCATTGATTTGGCGCTTGCCAGATCGCGAACATTGGGCAATGTTTTTTCAGTCGTGGCATCAATGGGAGCAAAATAAGCCGGGAAGAAATGTGGTATGGATCGGTTGTGACATCACTCAAGGAATTGTGCCGCTTACAGAAGAAGAACGGGATTGGCGTGATGTAGCGGGGTGGTGCTACCAAGAGCTGACAAGCAGATGCAATCGTGTCGATCGCTTGTGGTGTGGTTTGGCCGAACGAATCAAATAAGGGGAGGAAAATCAAGATGAAATTGTATACAAGAAAGGGAGACAAAGGGAAAACAAGTTTAATAGGCGGACGCGTAGACAAAGACCATTTGCGCGTAGAAGCCTACGGAACATTAGACGAAGTGAATTCATTAGTAGGACAAGCCATGACACTGCTTGAAGAAGAGAAGTTTCAAGATATTTATAGCGAATTGCAAAAGATCCAACATGAACTGTTTGATTGCGGTGGTGATTTAGCCATTGTGAATCAAAAGCTTCCATATAAAGTGAAAGCAGAAATGGTCACCTTTTTAGAGCAAAGAATTGATGAATATATTAAAGAAGCGCCACCGCTTGAAAAATTTATTTTGCCGGGCGGTTCCAAAGCGGCTGCAGCCATTCATGTGGCACGGACGGTGACGAGACGAGCAGAACGTTGCATCGTGTCACTGAGCAAGGCGGAGCCGATCAATGAAATTGTTTTGCAATATGTTAATCGTCTTTCTGATTACTTTTTTGCAGCCGCTCGCGTGGTGAATGCAAGACTAAACGTGAATGACATTGAATATGAACGAAGCGCGATCGTTTTTCGTGATAAAGGAGAGCAATAAGCGATATGGGAAACCTTCATTTGAAACAGTTTGCCGCTTTGATTTTATGCATCAGTCTATCTGTCGTTGGCGCCTTATTAAAATTCCCCACTCATCTTGGCAGCATTGCTCTTGATAGCGCACCAGCTCTTGTGGCTGGTGCGCTGCTCGGCAAAAAGGAAGGAGCGCTTGTAGCTGCCGTTGGCCACCTTTTATCAGCCTGGTTTGCGGGTTTTCAGTTAGGGGCTTTTCACGGGCTGATTGCATTGGAAATGGCTGTGCTTGTTTATATATTTAGTTTACTGTTTCACAAGGGCTGGAGAAAAACAGCACATGCTGCTTTTTTTATCGGCAACGTATTTCTTGCGCCGCTTCCGCTTATTTTCAGCTTTGGGGGGATGTTTATCGTCGCTGTTTTGCCGGCTCTTGCTATTGCCACCGCATTGAATGCTGCTATCTGCTTTATTGTAGCGCCGGTGCTGCTGAAAACCAACATATTGGATCGTGGGAAGATGCACAATGCGTGATGTATTGTTCTTGCCGCTATACGAAAATGAAGAGCTTGTTATTGCTGCAGACGGTTCTGCTGCGATCGGCCTAAAAGAGCTGGATCTTGTTTGCGCATCATATGAGACAGTCAGCTATTTTGCCGCGCGTGTGGCGTTGATGGAAGCGTTATGTGTCGGCGCCGAACCCCTAGCTGCCGTTTTGCAAAATTTTAATGGTGATAAATCATGGGGGGCTCTTTGTGCAGGAGTTCGCCAGGCTTTGCTGGAGCTTAGCCTCTCCTTGCCGCTTGTCGGAAGCACTGAATCGAACTTTACCACACAGCAATCTGCGTTTGGCATTACGGTGGTTGGCAAGGTTCAAAACAAGCAAAAGCGAATGGGCATAACACCTCGCCATGCCAAATTCGCCGTCATTGGCGAGCCGCTTGTTGGCGATGAGGTGTTGAAGAAACAAGATCGTCTGCTTCCGCTGCCATTATTTCGTCAACTATTATCAAGATCGGAAATTTTTGAGCTTGTGCCAATCGGGTCAAAGGGAATTTGGTATGAGCTGCAACAGCTGTTAAACGATAATGGGCTGACAGCGTCAAGCTGCTACTGCCCTTTGCCGCTGCACGCTTCAGCGGGTCCAGCTACTTCGCTGTTGATTAGTTTTCAGCCGGAGATGGAGGAAGCTATTCGGAAAATGACAAATCGCTACTTTTTTCCTATTGAGATTGTTCAATAAAAAGGAAGAATATCTGTCATGTTCTTCCTTTTTTTATTGTAAAATTTTTAGGGAGCCTGTAACGAAACGGATAATTTTAACGACGAATATGGCAGAGCGGGAGGAAAAAGAATGGATTCCGTTTTTGACGAACTATATGAAAAATATCATCATGATCTGTTTCAATTTTTATTTTATATGGTGCGAGATCGCGAGCAAGCGGAAGATCTTGTTCAAGAAGTATACATAAAAGTGTTGAATTCATATGGACGTTTTGAAGGGCGCAGCAGCGAAAGAACATGGCTGCTATCGATTGCGCGCCATGTCGCCATCGATTTTTTTCGAAAGCAGAGAAGCTGGAGGGCTAAAATCATTGGATCATTTGATTGGACAGCTAAGCCCATTCAGGATCCGCAGGCGTTACCTGAGGAAGTAGCGCTGCAAAAAGAAGAAATTCAATTGATGTATCAATGTCTGGAAAGGTGCACGTTTGATCAAAGAAGCGTGCTGGTGCTTCGATTTATTCAAGGGCTATCGGTTTCAGAAACGGCTGAGGCGCTAGGATGGACGGAAAGCAAAGTAAAAACGACTCAGCATCGGGCGCTAAAGCATCTAAGACAGCAAATGGAGGAAGAGGCAGCGAAGGGAGGATGGCATCATGAAAAAATTCCAATGGAGTGAAGACGATATTCAAGTAGTGCTCAAGCAGATGCCGCTGGTGCATGACCGCCGCTCTAAAGAAGAGATTTATAACCAGATGCTTAAAAAGAAAAAAATAATTCGGAAAAATGGGCGAATCGTCTCCGCTCTTGTTTCTGTTGCTGCTGTTTGCTTTTTTATGATGATCGGTGCTTCTTTGAACTTGTCTTCGTCATCCAAAAAGGACAAAGCAGAAGAACATGAAAACGAAATGAAGGTGTTGATGAATGCGGAAGAATCGTCCCCAAAGCAAGCGGTGATGATGAGTACAGATTCAGCGGACAAAGTGGCTTCTCGCGTTGTTAAAGATCGTAAAGTGGTGGTTTTAGCGCTCCCGGATCTTAATAGAAAAGCGGTGATTCCCGTTAGCGTTTCTGCTTCACCAAACGAACATTCTCGAGAACGGCAGCTTCAATTTGCCAAAGAACAATTGCCAGGACAATTAGGGCTAGATAACCATTGGTTTGATCGAATAACGTTTTCTAATGCTTCTGGCGATCAGACTGAATGGGCGGTACACGTTGCGAAAAAACATCCGGTTTTTTCTAATGATCCGGCCGTGACGACGGTGTTTCTTTCTAGCATTGAAGAAACGATCCGTTGGCTTGGAGGAACGAATGTCCAATTTTTCACAGAACATAAAAAAGGAATTAATTTGCCATCTATCGGTCGTCTGGAATCGTTGCGTGTCTCTCACAAAAAACGGGCGTATTATTTTTATCAGTCCGATCCGTCCCATCCTTTGTTTCTCGCACCATCGACTGAGCCTTTTTCAACTATTGAAGATGCATTTCAAAGCATGCAAAGGATGAAAAGCGCCATTTTTCGTCCGTCTATTTCGCAACATGTACACATCATGGATATACAAAAACAAGGCAAGCATCTTATTGTTCAATTTACGCCCAGCTCTGTTTTGAACGAATCGGCTGCATCTCAATGGATGCTTGAAGCAATGCTGCTGACCGCGAGAGAATTTGGTTTTCATTCTGTTACGTTTTTGGGAGGCAACACGGAACAGGTGGGGCCTTATCGGTTGGGAGAAAGCATCCGTGTCCCGATTGCGCCGAATCCTCTATCCACACGCTAGCGAAAAACATCGGTGGTGGTGGAGGTTTTATTACAGTTTCGTAAAAACTGAAAGCGGACAGTTCTAATTGCTTCTCTTTTCACATAATACATATATGGTCAAAGGAATGAAAGGAGAGGGATTAGGCGATGGAAGATGTAATGAAACGGCTGCTTGCGGTGGCTGGCATGGTCATGTGTATTCGCTTGTTATTTTTCATTGGTCTTGCTGGATAATGGGTGAAAATTCAGGCAAATCATTGTCCTTCCGCTTAACAATAAGATATAATGAGGAAAACACAGTGGGAGGAGATTGTATGCTGACAGATTACCATAATCATTTGGAAAGGGGAACGCTGACGCTTGATTATTTAAAGCAATTCACCGACGAAGCGAAACGGAAAGGCATTCAGCATTTTGGCATTTCTGAGCATGCGTATCATTTTTATCAAACGAAAAACATTCTTTCCAACCCTTGGGTCGAAGAGCGGAGATATTATGATATGGCTGACTATGTCCGTTTGTTTCATGAGGCATGGGATGCGGGGATCGATGTGAAAATGTCGATTGAAATGGACTATACACCAGGAAAGCATGCAGAAATGGCGGCATTTATTCAAGCGTATGATTTTGACTATGTCATCGGTTCAATTCATTGGATCGATGATTTTGGCATTGATTTGGCTGAGTATCGAAAAGAATGGGAGCGTCGCGATTTATATGATACATATCGAAAATATTTCGATCAAGTTGTAACCTTGGCGGAATCGAACTTGTTCGATGTTATTGGGCATTTGGATCTAGTGAAAATCTTTAATTACGTGCCCAAAGATGAAGAGTTTTTGTATGAGCAGTATGACAGGGCGACAACCGCTCTTGCCAATTCGAAAACGTGCGTGGAAATCAGCACGGCGGGCTTGCGCAAACCTGTAGGCGAACTGTACCCTGACAGACGCTTATTGCAAATGTGCCATGATAAACGAATTCCTATTGTGCTTTCATCAGATGCTCATGTTCCTGAACATGTTGGCGCTGATTTTGACCAAGCGATTGCGCTTGCTCGCGAAGTGGGCTATACAGAGTTGATCACCTTCCATAAAGGTGAGCGGCAGGCGGTTCCGCTAGGATAATCAAAGAAAACGGCCGAATTTGCTAGCGGCAGGTCGGGACTTTTATCGTATCCCGACAGAAGACGCTCTTTCAGGTTTTCCAAAATCTCCCGCTTCGAAGCGAAAATGGGAGGAGTTCAAAGGAAGGACGAATTCAAGGAGCGGCTTCTTCCTTTAGAAGCGAATCAACGGAAAATGGCAATGGCTTTTTCATCAAGGAACAAAGGTTAGCCAGTAAAAAGGAGAACGATGGCCCCGTTCTCCTTTTCTATTATTCTTTTATAGCTCCAGTTTTTTCGCTGATTCAATATCTTCAATATCAACCAGTTTTTCTAACAGCCCGTCGTCGAGTGGCTTATCTAACGAAAGCATCATAATCGCTCTTCCGCCGGCTTGTTGCCGTCCTACCTGCATGGTTGCGATATTAGCATGATGGCTGCCTAATACGTTTCCAACCTTTCCGATCATTCCTGGCTTATCTTGATGTTGAATATAGAGAAGATGTCCTTCTGGCGCAAAATCGATCGAAAAACCATCAAAATAGACGATGCGGTTTCCGTAATTTGGAATATGAGTACCCATAATAGTAAATGTTTTATTTTCGCCATACACGGTTAACGAAATGCAGTTGGCATAGCCATGTGTTTGATCAGAAAATTTTTCCCCGAATGTAATGCCGCGCTCTTTAGCGATCATAGCTGCATTGACTTCGTTGACAGTCGAAGCGACACGCGGTTTTAAAAAGCCAGCAAGCAGGCTTCGCGTGATGTAGGTTGTTTCTAAATCAGCCACGGTCCCTGCGTAAGTCACCGTAATCTCTTGAACAGGAAGATTCATATATTGGGAAGCAATCATTCCCATTTTTTTCGCAAGAGTATAGAATGATTGAATTTTTTCGTACAAATCTTTAGACAATGTTGGTAGGTTAATCGAAGATGTGACTGGTTTTCCGTTTAAAAACTGAAGAACTTCCTCTGCTACTTGGGTAGCAACATTAAGCTGTGCTTCTATTGTGGATGCTCCAAGATGCGGTGTGACAATGACGTTATCAAAAGAAAGAAGCGGATGATCTCCAGGAGGCTCTTGTTCAAACACATCAAGAGCAGCCCCAGCGACATGGCCGTTTTCTAAAAATTTGACAAGAGCCTGCTCATCGATGATTCCTCCACGGGCACAGTTTAGCAAGTAAACTCCTTTTTTCGTTTTGGCGAGATTTTTTTCGCCAAGCAGCCCCTTTGTTTCTTTGGTTAGCGGTGTATGTACCGTAATAATATCGGAGAGAGCGAGCACTTCATCAAGCGAGCAAATCGAAACACCAAGCTTTTCCGCCCGTTCCTTCGTTAAGAAAGGATCATATACATGAACATTCATGCCAAATGCGCGCGCACGTTTAGCGACTTCTGAGCCGATTCGGCCGAAGCCGACAATGCCTAAATGTTTGCCGTGCAATTCGGAGCCTACGAAGGCGGAACGGTTCCATTCGCGCGATTTGACAGAAACATGTGCTTGGGGGATGTGACGAACGAGTGCGGCCATCATGGCAAATGTATGCTCAGCTGTGGAAATCGTGTTGCCATTGGGAGCGTTAATGACAACGACACCGTGACGAGTGGCTGCTTCAACATCAATATTATCGACCCCAACCCCTGCGCGGCCGACAATTTTTAAATTTGGCATTTTCACTAAAAGCTCTTCTGTTACTTTTGTAGCGCTGCGGACAAGCAAAGCGTCGAATTCGTGCAATCGCTCTTCGGCTTCTGTTACCTTCTTTTGCACAACTTCAATATGTTCGGATTTTCTGAGGGGGGCTAGACCTTCTTCACTGATTGGATCGGATACTAAAATGCGAAACAAAATGATGCACTCCTTTCAGGAACAACAATTCTGAATTTCTGATAATTTATCATAGGAGAAATAGTCTGTCAACGAAATATCAAGAAGTCATACAAATGTAAGCGTTTTTATAAGAAGTGTTCGGAATTTGCTAAAAAGGAAAGCCAAGCGGATGCTTTCCGCTTGGCTTCTCAAGTGATGGATTTATTTTTTTGTTTCTTGGTAGCGGGCGATGCACTCTTCAATTAGCTTAGCCGCAGCTTCTGGACCTTCCCAAGTGCCGATCTCTGTTCGCT
Organism: Anoxybacillus sp. UARK-01; assembly: GCF_002075365.1. Lineage (NCBI taxonomy): Bacteria > Bacillati > Bacillota > Bacilli > Caryophanales > Anoxybacillaceae > Anoxybacillus > Anoxybacillus sp. UARK-01. The sequence continues at coordinate 339,542 of NZ_NASY01000047.1, forward strand.
TGCCCTGTAAATCTTTGTAGCGTTCAAAGAAGTGAGCGATTTCTTTTAATTTATGCTGCGGGAGGTCTTCGATGCTGCGAACTTCGTCGAAACGAGGATCTTCGACAGGGACACCGATGAGTTTAGCATCTTCTTCTCCACTGTCTACCATATTTAAGTAACCGATGACGCGAGTATCAATAACGCAGCCAGGGAAGGTCGGATTGGTTGTGATGACTAAAATATCAAGCGGATCGCCATCAAGAGCAAGCGTATTCTCTAAATAACCATATTCTGCTGGATAAAACATTGGAGAGAATAATACACGATCTAGTTTAAAGATGCCGCGCTCTTTATCAAATTCATATTTGTTTTGACTGCCTGTCGGAATTTCGATAAACGCTTCTACTATTTTGTTTTCAAACGACATGACTCATTTCCTCCTTCTTGTATGTATGCGCTTCTATTATAAAACACAGTAGCAAAATATAGCAATATGCCTGTGGTGCTGAGTGGATGCTGAAAGCTCGTTTCTTGCAAACAGCTCTCATATCTATATGATATAGTCTATGAATCTATTCATTACTCGTGGAGCTAGTTGGGCATTATTAGCCATGATGATCGATACAACTTGATCTTTCAAACATTGCTCTTATATGACAGTCGATAGTTGGCGCTCGGTCACGCCAAAGTGTGGCCGTGACAAGTCACCGCCTTGCCTTTTGACCACGGGCTTTTACAGATACCATTCATTCATTAAATATATAGCCAATAAGGGAATCGGTTGGATCTGGCGCCACGAATAATGAATGGATATTGAACACATTCACCGATCCATCTCCTATCTCTAAACGAAAGGATTTGTTCCAATGTGCTGGTTTGTTGGGTTCAAGCCGATGGCACTACGAAAAGCAAATAAAATCCCCCTCTTACCTTGTTCAAGAGAGGGGGATGGGGACTTACTCAAACTTGTTTGGATCACCATCAAATGGCTCGTCAGCAACTTTGATGGAGTCAGTTGGACAGCCTTCAAACGCATCCATCATATCATCAAGGAGAATATCTGGAATTTCAACGATTCCTTGGTTATCATCAAGCGTTACATAGGCAATTCCTTCATCATCGTAGTCGTAAATGTCTGGAGCCGCAGCGCCGCAAGCACCGCAAGCAATACAGGTTTCTTTATCAACAATCGTATACTTTGGCATAAAATGACCTCCCCAATTCGATTTGCGCCGGTGAATAGACCGTGCATATGTAACCAAAACATATTCTCTATCCCTATAATAAAGTGCTTTGTCCAACTTTTCAACCTAAAAGTCAAGTGAGAATAGCTCTCATAGCTGTATAGATCAAGCATCGCTGCTAATCTATCCATTGTGAAGTCTTCCAACTCTAAGCGGAGGGGATGGATTCCGAGTTGTCTTTTTGAGATGGTACCCGGGGACTTGTCAAGCGAAGAAGCGGTAAAGACAAGTGATGAAACTTCCTCGGTCCGCTGCAGCTATCCATCCTCTCTCTATTCGAGCTCCTTAAGTTTATATTTATTATATACACGAACAGGATGAACGTTTCCACTTCATTCGAGTTTTGGTACAATCGATGTAGGCTGGGATCGATATGATAAAAAGATGTAGAATGATGAAGGATGACTAGCGGCTTTTTGAGGATCTGTTCGTTTGCTGGCAACAAAAGCGCGAATGAAGAACAGGGGCAACTTCTGCCATGTCCAAGAAGAAGACCAGAACATCCGCTCGTTCCTGATAGATGCTCATTTTTTGGAGGCAATATGACTTGTAAGAGGCGATGATGGATGGATAGGACCTTGCATTTTCTTCTTTTATTTTGTTTACAGCGTTTTAACGGTGAACGTTCTCTATCGGCTGTTTACCATTTACTTTCAGGAAAGAAATCAGCGCAAACGCTGCAAGATAGCAAATGGTTCCGACTAGAGAAATTATTTGGAGCATATAAGGATGTTTCCGGGTACGAGCTTGAGAAGGCGGCTGCAGAGCTTATGACCGACCAATGTCTCTCACTTGTCGGTGACCGTTCCTATGTATTAACAGAAAAAGGTGAGGAGCAGTTTGAACGTTGGCTCCCCTCTGCTCGTTTTTTGAAGCACTTAAATGGATTTTTATATCATTCGGTAGATACATTATTTTGGTACCGGCTGTCGCTTTTTGTGCAGACAATTTCTAACCTTGTTCATAAATGCCGATTTGAACCGATTCATCGACATGAAGCAACATTTGAATGGGTAAAGAGATACATATTTTCACAAAAACGAACAGCTTCTGAATGGGCGCATGCTTTGTATAACGAGCTGGTGGATCTGCTTACAGCGCTGTCGGATGAAGAGGCGGAGATGTTAACGCTACGGCTTACCAGCTTTGAACGGATTGGCTGGACAAATGAGCAGTTAGCCGCTTTCTTCAACAAAGATTCGCTTTACATTCAGCTTATGCTCCAGCATGTTCTTCACTATATGATGGAAAGGCTGGTGCGTGATGCCGCTTCCTTTCCGATTTTGCACGCATTAGCGCGCGATCTCGTTTCTCCTGTTTCGTTGACGCGATCGGCGCAAAAAACGTATGAGTGGCTGCAAAGTCAAAAGGATATTGAAGAAATAGCCCGGATTCGTGGATTAAAACGGAGTACAATTGAAGATCATATTGTGGAAATTGCTGCGAATGTTCCCGGTTTTTCGATTGAACCATTTGTTGATGAAAAAACGAGAAGAAACGTTATGAAAGCAACAAAAGAACTGGGAACCAAACAATTAAGAAAAATCCGTAAGGCTGTTGGAGATCATGTCAGCTATTTTGAAATTCGGTTGATCTTGGCAAAGGCAGGGGAAGCTGGTGAATCTTGAACAATTATTGGAGAAAGCGTTTGGTTATCGTTCGTTTCGACCGGGACAAAAAGAAATTATCGAAGATGTTTTGAAAGGAAACGATGTATTGGCGATGCTGCCAACAGGCGGGGGGAAATCGCTTTGCTATCAGCTTCCTGGTTATATTTTTTCTGGTCGTATTTTAATTATCTCTCCGCTTGTTTCATTGATGGAGGATCAAGTGCAGCAGCTACGAAAGCGCGGGGAAAAGAGAGTGATTGCGATTAATAGCTTTCTAGCAAGCAGTTTGAAGCAGGCGGCGCTGACCGATTTGCGCCCATTTCGCTTCATTTATGCATCTCCAGAAATATTGCAATCACCAAAATGGATAGAAGCCTTACAGAAAGCGGGAATCTCTTTATTTGTTGTGGATGAAGCTCACTGTATTTCACAGTGGGGGCATGATTTCCGTCCTGATTTTTTGAAGCTTGGCCATATTCGCCATCAGCTTGGAAATCCGCCTTGTTTAGCATTAACGGCTACAGCACCTCCTGAAGTTATAAATGATATTTTAGCTACATTGCAGCTGAAGCAGGCACAGCTGCACATTCATCCTGTCGATCGTCCGAATATTGCGATGAAGGTGGAGTGTGTTTCATCCGTTGAAGAAAAAGTAGAGAGGATATTTCATTATGTAAAAATATTGCAAGGCCCAGGAATGATCTATGTTTCAAGCCGGCAATGGGCCGAGGTCCTTGCCCGCAAATTGCAGGGGGAAGGAATGGAGAAGGTGGCTTATTATCATGGAGGAATGGATGCGGAGCAGCGCATGCTTATTCAACAACAGTTTTTGTGCGATCAACTGCAGCTCGTCTGCTGTACAAGTGCTTTTGGAATGGGCGTAAACAAAGAAAATGTTCGTTATGTGATTCATTTTCATTTGCCCGGGCAAATAGAAGCGTACATGCAAGAAATTGGACGAGCAGGCCGAGATGGGAAAAATAGTGTTGCGATTTTACTGTATACCCATGGCGATGAGGAAATGGTACAATCACTTATAGAAACAGAGCTGCCAGCTCGTGAACAAATTCGGTTGTTTATAGAGCATAAGAGATTTTCAGAACCTGAATGGTCTTCGCAGGTACCTAGTGCGATGCTAGGTCTGAGCGACACGCAATGGCGAATTTTGCAGTACATGTTTGAAAGCGAGCAACTAGCTTCGCAGAACCTTGACAAGGTGGAAGCGAACATATTACAAATGATCGAGGCGAGAAGGAGATGGAAGCAAAAAAAGCTACAGCAAATGCTGAAATGGCTGTTTCATTCCTCGTGCCGCCGCCAGCAGCTTTTATCGTATTTTGATCAGCGGCTTGTACAAAAGCCAAGCATGTGCTGTGACATATGCGGTTTTTCGCTTCATCACTATGAAAAACGTGCAGCGCAGAACGAAGACACATGGACGTTCCACAGCTGGCAAAAAGAACTGCAGCGAATGTTTTTTGAAATGGGGAGCCTTCATGAGCAGACAAAGTAAACAAATTCAAACCATGAGTGATCGAGAAGTACTGCGTCATTTATATGTGACGCAAGGGCTGCTCCTCATTATTTCCAGCGGGTTAGGCTGGTTTTTGTTGGATGGGACGGCATTCGAACGAATGTGGCGCTGGGAGACCGCGACAGTTGTTTTATACGGGGGCGGTGGCGCGCTTCTGGTACTGGCGCTTGAGTTTTTGCTGCTTCGTTATTTGCCAAAAGAGTGGTATGACGATGGAGGCATTAATGAGAAGCTGTTTCAAACTCGTTCACTTCCTCACTTGCTTTGGCTATGCCTTGTGATCGCTTTTACTGAGGAATGGCTGTTTCGAGGGGTCCTTCAGACACGCTTCGGCTTATTGGCAGCAAGCCTTATTTTTGCTGTTTTACATGTTCGTTATTTGGCAAAATGGTTTTCGTTTATCATGGTGATGCTGCTAAGCTTTTTTCTCGGCTATCTTTATGCTTGGACCGGAATTCTTTGGGTCACCATTTCCGCCCATTTTTTCATTAATTTTGTGCTGGCTGTTCATATTCGCCTTGACTATCTTCAAGCGAAGCATCCAGAGGATTGAGGTGAACAATATTGAAGCATGCTTATGACCAAGCTGAGCTGTTGCGTCAGCAAACCAATGATTGGAGGCAGCCTGAAAAAAAAATGGATGTGCTTGCTCTCCCGTCTCGCAGTGAAGTACATAAACGGAAACGGACGAAACAAAAGAAGAAAAAAAGAAAATGGAAAATCAAATATCCGCTGATCCGGCTATTATTCGTATTTTTTATTCTTTTACCTGTTACGATTTTAATTGTCCATCATCTGTATGATGATGACTTGCCTGTCGTCACGGTGCAAACAAGCAGCAGCTACGAGCCGATTGATATTGAAAGAGAGCAAAGCGAAAGCGAGAAAATACCAAAGCGGCCAACACAGCAGAAGACGATCGTAAAGTCCGATACAGAGAACTCTGAAGCCGCAGAGAAAAAGCAGGAAAAACCGCAAGTCACTACGCATGTCGTCAAAGAAAACGAGACGCTTTTTAGCATTGCGATGGATTACTACAAAACGGAAAAAGGAATGGAGATTATTAAAAAATGGAACCATCTCCAAACCTCACAGCTCCATAAAGGACAGGTTTTGCAAATCCCCAATATTTCATTAAAATGAAGGGACGAATATCGTCTCTTTTTTTGTTCTATTTTATTGTGCTTGTACATAAGATGGAAGTAACCATTTAGTTAAAGGGGAACGGTTGCCGTGGATGAATGGCTTTCGGGACTAAAGGACGAAGTAACAAAGCAAATGCTGCTCGGAGTGATTGAAAAAAAAGAAAAATGGGAGAAATTCAAACAAAAAGTGAAAATGCTACAAATCGTGACAAGTATCGGATTTATATTGTTTTTTATATATATTATATGGGAGATCGCGCCTTTGGGCGGTACGGTTGCTAATGTGATGACACAGTTTTTCGGAAAAGTAGAGCACTTATATGCTTTATTGCTTTTGTTTACGTTGTATTGGGCTATATCATTTTATAAGAACAAATGTGAGAAAGCAGAAGAGGAATTTCATTTGCTGCGCTGTGAAATTATTCAAAAAAGTGCTGAATTATGGAAAAATGAGGAGGAGTGGAAGGAACGGCATAAATGGTTTGAAATGATGAAAGCGAAATATGATATTAACTTATTTTATGAAAATAGCTGAATGAGGCGATCATTCAGCTATTCTCAGTCCTTCGAAAAGCAAACGGATTTTTTTGCACGTCCTGCCGTTATTAAAAAATCTTTTTGCGGTCACGCTCTTCTTTTAAAATTTCAACCGCTTCACGGAATCGCTGAGCATGAACGATTTCTCGCTCGCGTAAAAACCGCAAACCATCATTTAAATCAGGGTCGTCGCTCATATTAATAATCCATTGATAGGTCGCCCTTGCTTTTTCTTCGGCCGCGATATCCTCGTATAAATCAGCGATTGGATCGCCTTTTGCTTGAATATAGGCGGCTGTCCATGGTACCCCTGCGGCGTTGTTATAAAAAAGAGCGCGATCGTGATTGACGTAGTGGGCATCTAAGCCGGCTTCTTTTAACTGTTCAAGGGTTGCATCCTTGGTTAATTTGTAGACCATGGTGGCGATCATTTCTAAATGGGCAAACTCCTCTGTGCCGATATCAGTCAATAATCCAATCACCTTATCAGGAATAGAGTATCGTTGATTTAAGTAGCGAAGAGCGGCCGCAAGCTCGCCATCAGCTCCGCCATATTGCTCAATTAGATATTTCGCTAATTTGGGATTACATGTGCTGACACGCACGGGATACTGTAACTTTTTTTCATAAATCCACATGTTGCTTCCCCCTTGATCTCGTCATTTACACTTGCCATGGCCATGGAGTATCGTCCCAATTCCAAGGGTAGCTCGAATAACTATTGCCGAATTGCTGGAGAGGGCCATAGGTTTCTTCATATTGTTTTTTTAATTGTTTTCTTTTTTGAGCGAATTGGTTAAATTGCTGAATGGCTTGATAATCATTTGGATGAGTGTCAAGGTAGAGAGTTAATTCAACAAGCACAAAATCAACAGCCTGCAATTGTTCAAGCAACTCATAATATTCTTTTGGTAGCTGCTTCATTTGTAATCACCCTTGTTTGCCATTTCGTATGGGCTGTAATAAGGATCGTAAAATACCTTCCAAAGCGTTCCTTTTTGTAATGCTTCATGAGGAGAAAATTGCGGCAAGTTTGGCGGTTGGAAGCCGAGGTACAAATTCGGTGCCGTCACATATGTTTTGACACGGATCGGCGGGCAAGGGTCAAATGGGCTGATATATGGATAGTATTGCTTTCGCGTAGTGAACATGCATACGCCTCCTTTACAATCAAGCTTCAGTCTATGTTTATGCATACGTTTCTTTTTTCATGAATACATGTAAAGAATAGGGAGGGATGAGATGCGGCAGCAGCTTTTTTATGTGGCGGTTGGCTACGTATGTGGCTATTTGATGATTTCCTGGATGCCAGATGTGACTCCGTTTACTTGGGTCAATTTTTTGGCTGATTTTACATTTCGCCCGCTGCACTCATTTTTGGCAATGGCTTGCTTTTTTATTGGCTTTCTTGCCAATGCCATGGCCATCCGAACAATGGTGGAAGGGGCGGTTCAGCTTTTCATTAGGAAAATCGTCAATTGGTATGAATGGCTAGCGAGTTATACGGTAGTGGGCAGCTTTTATTGGTTGTTTCATCTTAATAAACGCTTATCGCTTTTATTTTTCATTTTTTCTGTTGTTTATGGTATGATAGCGGTAGATTTTTCATCTGGTCATCGGTATAAAAAGCTTTTGTAGGAGAAGAATTTATGATGATGCTCGTTCTGTTTTTTTGTATAGGCTTGGTCGCATATATGTGGTGGGAAGCGCACCGAAATCGGATTGTGAACGTACATGTAGCATTTTCCGATTTTCCGAAAAGCTTTCGGGCGTTGACCATCTTTTTTATTTCCGATATTCATCGCCGCCGCGTGTCTAAAAAAATCATTGAGCAAGCGCAGGAGAAGGCAGATATCGTTGTTATTGGCGGAGATTTGACAGAAAAAGGGGTGCCATTGGCACGCACAAAAGAAAATATACGGCGTTTAAAGCAAATTGCGCCGACGTATTTTGTTTGGGGAAATAATGATTATGAAGCGGATTATGAAAGACTGGACGCGCTTTTGCGGCAGGAAGGCATCCATGTTCTAGATAACCGAGCAGTTACGCTTCGGTCCAAAGAAGGAGAAAAAGTAGCATTGATTGGGATTGATGATGTTAGCAAGAGGAAGGCACGCCTTGATTCTGCATTGTTTGGCGTGGAAGAAGAAGCATTCCGCATCATTGCTTGCCATAATCCAGAAATAAAAAGGAAAATTCGTCCCGCTCACCGCATTGCGCTTGTACTCAGCGGGCATACTCACGGGGGGCAAATTCGTTTGGGACGTTTTGGAATTAAGGAAAAAGGGGGGCTGAAACAAATCAAACAAACGGTTCTGTTCATAAGCAACGGATATGGGACAAGGCGCATTCCCTTGCGTTTTGGAGCGCCTGCTGAAGCGAATCTCATTACGATTGAGTGCAAAGCTGAAGATGCTCCAAGAGCCTAGATTTTTCTGCTTTTATCTATAATATACGTCAATATATGTTCATGACGAAAATAGTGATTATTAGGAAAGATAGAAATAGGATTTTATGGAATCGATGACGTTTTCTTATTGGCGAATAGGAAGTGTTTGCAGGATAGCTGCACCTGAACATTTTTACATCATTCACCGAAAAGTCTCCCCCTCTTGACGGAGTGCAGGTGGGGGAGATTTATTTTAGAGCACTTGTGATGCAGAATCAAATGGATTCACTTATGGTCATCGTTTCATGTAATGTCACACTAGCGCCACGGGTATGGGAGCTTCTTTGCTCGGCAACAGGACAAGCTTTGATCGTAATTCTGTCTGGTTTGCAAAGGAATATCGTTGAACAGATCGTGATGTTTGGCTGGAGATTGCATAAAAAATCCGCAAATTCAATTTTATGAACGTTTCTTAAGCTGCTTTGTTGCTTCATAAATGAGGAAGTAAGAAAAAACTACATATTTGCACATATTATGCTTGTCTAAATAGATAAAAACGATGTAAACTCAATAATAACAATAGAACCATTTACAGTTTCTTTCATACAATGAACATAAGAAGATGGCTGTGTAGGTAAGGAGGGGTGTTGATGCGCCTTGAACGCTTAACCCACAACAAAATAAAAATTTTCCTCACCTTTGATGATTTAATGGATCGCGGCTTAACGAAAGATGATTTATGGAAAGACACGTTTAAAGTGCAGCAATTGTTTCGCGACATGATTGAGGAAGCCAACGAAGAACTTGGTTTTGAAGTAAATGGCTCCATTGCGGTGGAAGTATACTCTTTACCGGCACAGGGAATGGTTGTGATCGTAACGAGCGAAGACCAAGAGCATGATTTTGACGAAGAGTTTGCTGATGATTATATTGAAATGCAAGTGACGCTCGATGAGAGCGAGGATATATTTTATGAGTTCCAAACGTTTGAAGATGTCATCCAGTTGGCTCATCGTCTTTATGCTATTGGCTGCGTGGACGGCACGCTGTATTCGTATAATCAACGCTTTTATTTGCACGTCTCAGAAGAGCCGCCTGTTGCTGCCGATGATTTTATCGCTATATTAGCGGAGTTTGGCAGCTCATCGACGATCACGATTCATCGTGTTGCAGAATATGGAAAAAAAATAATGGACCATCGTGCCATTGAACAACTTGTTCGATATTTTCCGGCTTAATCGCTTTTTTGATTCAGACTCCTGAGCAAAGGAGTCTGATTTTTATTTTTTCAGAAAACATTATACAATGGATGTATAGAACGAGGCTGAAAAATACAGTTGTTGATATAGTAAAGAATGTAAGCGGTTGCAAATCAAGAAAAACAAATAAAAAATTGATTTTTTTACTTTGCATAAACAAGAGGAAGGTGTATACTATGACATGAAAGGTGGACAATATCATTATCAAGTGATTTGTATGGGAGGTTTACGTATGGTAGCCGACAAGCATACCAGCGAAGAAAAGCAAGAAGAAAAACACGACGTGTTAAAAGCAACGCAAATCGTCATACATAGAGCGTTGGAAAAGCTCGGTTATCCTGAAGAGGTATATGAGCTATTAAAAGAGCCGATTCGCATGCTGACAGTGAAAATTCCTGTGCGCATGGATGACGGTACTGTAAAAATTTTTACCGGCTACCGTGCCCAACATAACGATGCGGTTGGACCAACAAAAGGGGGTATCCGCTTTCATCCGAACGTTACAGAACGTGAAGTGAAAGCGTTATCGATTTGGATGAGCTTAAAATGCGGGATTGTTGATTTACCGTATGGCGGCGGAAAAGGCGGGATTGTTTGCGATCCGCGCAATATGTCGTTCCGTGAGCTAGAGCGGCTAAGCCGCGGATATGTCCGCGCAATCAGCCAAATCGTCGGGCCGACAAAAGACATTCCGGCTCCAGATGTCTTTACGAACTCGCAAATTATGGCATGGATGATGGATGAGTATAGCCGTATTGACGAGTTTAATTCTCCTGGATTCATTACAGGAAAACCGCTTGTGTTGGGTGGTTCACACGGTCGTGAAACAGCCACAGCGAAAGGGGTCACGATTTGCATTCGCGAAGCTGCGAAAAAGCGCGGCATTCAACTGGAAGGCGCGCGTGTTGTTGTGCAAGGATTCGGAAATGCAGGCAGCTTTTTAGCGAAGTTTATGCATGATGCCGGCGCAAAAGTGATCGGTATTTCCGATGCATATGGCGCGCTTTACGATCCGAACGGCTTGGATATTGATTACTTGCTTGACCGTCGAGATAGCTTTGGAACTGTCACGAAGCTATTTAAAAATACAATAACCAATAAAGAGCTTTTAGAGCTAGAGTGCGATATCTTAGTTCCAGCAGCAATTGAAAACCAAATTACTGAAGAAAATGCCCACAACATCAAAGCGAAAATTGTTGTTGAAGCGGCTAACGGTCCAACAACGCTGGAAGCGACAGAAATTTTAACACAGCGTGGCGTTCTCATCGTTCCAGATGTATTGGCAAGCGCCGGCGGTGTAACCGTTTCTTACTTTGAATGGGTGCAAAACAATCAAGGGTACTATTGGACAGAGGAAGAAGTTGAAGAAAAACTTGAAAAAGTGATGATAAAAGCATTCAACAACGTGTATGAAACCGCTCAGACACGCCGAGTGGATATGCGCTTGGCCGCTTATATGGTTGGCGTTAGAAAAATGGCCGAAGCTTGCCGTTTCCGCGGATGGATTTAATTGAAATCTATACAAAAATCCCCTATCATTTTTTAGGTAGGGGATTTTTTATTGCCTCAAGGAGGGAAAGAAATGAAGCAAGAAAAAATCATTATTGTCGGTGGAGGGCCATGCGGACTTGCTGCTGCTATTGCTATGCAGGATGCGGGCTATACGCCGTTAGTGATAGAAAAAGGGAATATCGTCAATGCCATTTATCATTATCCGACACATCAAACGTTTTTTAGCACTAGCGACCGCCTGGAAATTGGTGGGGTGCCATTTATTACGGAAAATCGCAAGCCAAAGCGTAACCAAGCGCTCGCTTACTATCGCGAAGTTGTGACGCGCAAGCAAATTCGCGTTTATGCGTTTGAAAAGGTGGAACAGGTTGTCAAACAGGAAAACGGAAAGTTTGCTGTCAGGACCACAAAAGATCAATACGAAGCCGATTACGTCATTATTGCGACAGGATATTATGACAATCCTAATTATATGAATGTTCCTGGAGAAGAATTGCCTAAAGTGATGCATTATTTTAAGGAAGGACATCCATATTATAATACAGACTGTGTGGTGATTGGCGGAAAGAATTCAAGTGTTGATGCAGCTCTGGAGCTAGTAAAGGCAGGGGCTCGAGTAACGGTACTGTATCGTGGCAGCGCTTATTCGTCAAGCATTAAGCCTTGGATTTTGCCGGAATTTGATGCGCTTGTGCGCCATGGCACAATTAAAATGGAATTTAATGCCCATGTAAAGGAAATTACAGAAGACGCCGTCATTTATGAAGTGGACGGGGAATGGAAGAAGATAAAAAATGATTTTGTATTTGCGATGACCGGTTATCGCCCCGATCATGAATTTTTAAAAAGCATGGGTGTGGGCATTGATGCAGAAACAGGTCGGCCGCTTTATGATCCGGATACGATGGAAACGAATGTGGCTGGCATTTTTATTGCCGGAGTGATTGCTGCGGGAAACAATGCCAATGAAATTTTCATTGAAAACGGTCGGTTTCATGGTGAGCAAATTGCCGCTTGCATCGTTGCACGCGAAAAAGCGGCTGAGGTTCGCTTAGAGCTGTAAACGGGAGACTAAAAGGGGTATAGGTGATCTAAACGTGAAAAAACGAAAAGTGGTTCTTATTACAACCGGCGGTACGATCGCTAGCAAACTGAATGCTGCATCAGGACGTTTATCTGCCGGAGTGCTAACCGGCGAGGAGCTTGCTTCGATGTGTCATTTGCCCAAAGATATTGAAGTCGTTATTGAGAGTGTTTTTCAACTGCCAAGCATGCATATGACGTTTTCGAATTTGGTGCATTTGAAGGAACGGATTGAATATTATTTCCAAGATCGTTCAGTCGATGGGGTCGTGGTCACGCATGGCACGGATACGCTTGAAGAAACAGCCTATTTTTTAGATTTGACGATTGCTGATGAGCGCACAGTTGTGGTGACTGGCTCTCAACGATCTCCAGTTGATTTAGGGAGCGATGTCTATATTAATATTCGGCATGCCATATACGTCGCATGCGCCAACGAGTTAAGGGGAGCAGGAACGGTTGTTGTTTTTAATGAGCGCATTTTTCCAGCCAAATATGTAAAAAAAGAGCATGCATCGAATATCCAAGGCTTTAATGCTTTTGGATTTGGTTATTTGGGAATTATTGATAACGATGAAGTGTATGTATATCAAAAGCCGGTGAAAAGGGAGCATTATAAGCTTGTGCGCGAGATCCCGGAAGTGGATATTATTAAATGCTATTTGGAAGCGGACGGGAAGTTTATTAAAGCAGCAAGGGAAAGCGGCGTTGCTGGAATAGTGCTTGAGGGGGTTGGCCGTGGACAAGTCGCGCCGAAAATGGCTGAAGAGATCGAGAGAGCCATTAAGCAAGGCATTAAAGTTGTCATCACAACCAGCGCAGAAGAAGGAGCGGTATATACGACCTATGATTATTTAGGCAGCGCGTATGATTTATATAAAAAAGGCGTGATATTAGGGAGCGATTACGATTCAAAAAAAGCGCGAATGAAACTGGCGGTTGCTTTAGCAGCGGATTGCGACATAGCGAATATTTTTGAACAGTAAAGAATGGCGGCTTTGCCTTGGGAAGGGAGCGGAAAATGATGAGCGAGTCATTAAAAAGAGGAGACCTAGTGATCGGTATTTACAAGACAGGAAAATATATTGGAGAAATTACCGATATACGCCCACAGCATTATTTAGTGCGTGTCAAAAGCGTGTTAAAGCATCCGATGCAAGGAGATCTGCATCAGCCGAAGCAGGCTGATGTCCCTCTCTTTCATGAGCGGCGTGCGCTTGCTTTCAATGAACAAGCGAATATGCCGAAGCCAATGGTACGTTTATACGAGGGAGAAGTGCTCGACTATCACGAATCATTAAAGCAAGCGGTCGATGCTATGAAAGAAGAACTGCTCGCAGACGGCAGCGAATGGGCCCTAAAAAGTTTGGAGAACGTAAAAGTATTGGAGCAAGATTATTTTCGCGAATAACACTTTCAGCTTACAGTGGAAAAATTTAATCATAATTGAAGAGAAATGTTTTTTCCATCCGAATCGATCTAAACAATGGCCGGAATTTGTAAAAAACGCTGGAGCATGCCCCAGCGTTTTTTACTGTCATTCCTATTAGGCAAGAGAGACAGCGTGTCTTTTTACATTTTCGAAAAGATGGATTTTGTTAATCCATGTGGCTAGGTTCAAACAGACGATCTTGATAAAAGAGCAAAATACCATGATACACTTGCAAAAACTCGTCACACGCTTCGCAGTACACTTCCTCGCCATCGTTCCAAAAACAGGCGATGGATGATCCTTTGATTTGATAGTGATCAAATCGTTGGCGATGCGCTTCAACGAGCGCCTTGTATTGTGCCATCGCTTCTTTTGAATTGGTGAATTGCTTTTGTTCTTTAATTTGCTTCTCCCAGCCATCGAGAAAATACCATGGTTCAACTTCTCCTTCAGTAATAAGGATGGACCAGTGTTTTTGATTTTCCATCGTGCTTTCAGTATCCTTTCCGTTCGATTCTATTTTTATTTTATCATATTCATCGGGAATTCGTGGTGCAAGACCCAATCGGTTCACTTATGGTTCTTGTTATTGCGTAAGATAATGGAGGAGATGTGTAAAACACGATGGGAAGACCAGCTCTAAACCAATAAAGTAGTCTGTGATGGTGTTGTTCACTGGGAGCAAATGTTGAAGGATCGAATGATTGGCATGTAATGTCCAACTAACGCCACGAGTCCCCCGTCTCTGGGTACCTTGTAGGAAAGTGCTAGACAGATGATGGAGCAGGACAAGGATCGCGCCAGAAATAAAAGCACCTAAAGGAATCGCTCCTTTAGATGCTTATTTGATTTGGAAATAATCAGCCATCTGATTGACGAAATAGCGCAGCTCTGGATATTCATAGAGATTGGCCAGCATTCCCTTAATAACGGGTATTCTTGGTTGTTCAGCCATGATTTCCGCTTCTAAAACTTCAATCGAAATCGTCAATTGTTCATCATGAAGGATTGGACGGCTTATGTCTTTTATCTTTTTTAAAATATCTAACGGATGATCCGGCGGTTGAGGATGATCCAATATTTTGTTTAGGGTATCAGCGGGAATGACGGGATCTTCTTGTTTTGACAGCATTCCTTTTATTAAATCATCAGTTGTTTGTAAAATGTATTTTGCTAACTTTTCTTCATCCACTCTCACTCCATTTTCCAACACGAGAAATTGAATGAATGAAAAAAAGATTCCTTGAATGATAATGTTGGCATCGACTATATATTTGTCAATGGCTCGTCCATAAATTTTTTTAAGGTTGGTTGTAAAAAAATGAAAAAAATCACTTCTTATATCTTGTAACAGCGCTTCAATTTTTTGATTATGTTCTTTTAAATTTTCATGCATCTGCGTGATAAATATCTCTTTATGCTCCAAAATTTCTTTCAATTGAACCGACAGTTGTTTCATAAAACGTTTTTTGGGATCATCATAAACGGTCTCGATTTGCTTTGTTTTTTCCTTTAAATGATTAAAAAACTGTTCCAATAATTTAATTAACAACTCGTCTTTTGATTTGAAATAAAAATAAAAGGAGCCTTTCGGAATGCCGCATGCATTGGTAATATCTTGGATGGAGGTGGAAGATACACCTTTGCGGGCAAATAATTTCATTGCAGCTTCAATAATTAAGCGTTCTTTTTCTTTCACAGAAACACCCCTTATTGATTGTCGGAAAAATGCCATTCATTTCGTTGACTTGTAGTTAACCGGTCAATTATAATGACTATGTAGTCAACTCTCTATCAGTATGGATAAAAAAATCAAAAATGTCAAATCTGCATGAAAGGAATGGAACGTGGTGGAGAACATGATTAAATTTTCGCTCCGTAATAAACTGGCCATTTGGATTTTAACTGTTATTGCGATATTTGCTGGCCTATTTTCTGGGTTTAATATGAAGCTGGAAACGATTCCAGACATAAATACTCCCATTATAAGTGTTACGACTACGTATCCAGGCGCAACACCTGAGGAAGTACAAGAAAAAGTGACGGTTCCGATTGAAGAAGCTGTTCGTAATTTGAATGGCGTGGAAATCGTCAGCTCTAATTCGTTTGAAAATGCTTCTTCCATTCAAATCGAATATAAATTTGAAAAAGATATGGAGCGAGCGGAAGAGGAAGTTGAAAAGGCACTCAAACAAGTGGAGCTTCCTGACGGAGTCGGAGAGCCTAAAATTGCAAGATTTAGTATTAATGCTTTTCCTGTTTATACAGTCAGTTTTTTTGATGAAGGAAAAACACTTCCTGAATTAACAGAACTGGTGGAAAAAATCATTGTTCCAGAATTGAAAGGAATAGATGGAGTAGAAAGCATTGTCACTTCTGGCCAACAAGTGGAAGAAGGACGGATTGTTTTTCATCAGGACAAATTAAAAGAGCTTGGGCTTAATGAAGAAACCATTAAAAATTATATTCAGGGTGCAGATCTTCGTGCGCCATTAGGTCTTTATACATTTAAAGACACGGAAAAGTCTGTGGTCGTTGATGGAAATATTACGACCATTGAGGATTTGAAAAAGCTGAAAATCCCTGTCACAGGGGCGTCACAAGGACAGCAAGCCGGAGGGGCGCAAATGAACCAGATGCCAAACGGTTTGTCTGGAGCTAATGGCGCAGCGCCAAATCAAGCACTCTCGCAGAAAAACATGGAATTACCAACAGTCGAGTTGGGGGAAATTGCTGATATTGAAATCGTCGGCAAAGCTGAATCGATATCAAGAACAAACGGAAAAGAAGCTATCGGATTGCAAATTGTAAAAGCTACTGATGCGAATACCGTTGAAGTCGTAAATGAAGTAAAAGAAAAACTGGATGAGCTTAAAGATGAATATAAAGGACTTGGCATCGTTTCCACGCTAGATCAAGCCGAACCGATTGAAAAATCTGTCGCAACGATGCTAAATAAAGCGTTATTCGGTTCGATTTTTGCCGTTGCGGTCATTTTGCTATTTTTGCGCAACATTCGCTCTACGTTGATTTCTGTGGTGTCCATTCCGCTTTCCATCTTAATTGCCTTGATCGTTTTACATGAAATGGACATCACGTTGAATATGATGACACTAGGAGCGATGACCATGGCGATCGGCCGTGTTATCGACGATTCGATTGTCGTTATTGAAAATATTTATAGACGGATGACATTAAAAGGAGAGCAATTAAAAGGAAAAGAGCTGATTATTGCAGCGACGAAAGAAATGTTTATTCCGATTATGTCCTCAACCATCGTCACCATTGCGGTCTTCTTGCCGCTTGCATTTGTTGAAGGCATGGTTGGACAGCTATTTATGCCATTTGCTCTTACGATTGTGTTCTCGCTTTTAGCGTCTCTTTTAGTAGCGATTACAATTGTGCCGGCATTGGCTCACGTCTTATTTAGAAAAGGAGCGAAACAAAAAGAGAAAGAAAAAGAAGCGGGATTTTTGGCTACTTACTATAAAAAAATCTTAAATTGGTGTTTAAATCATAAATGGATCACATCATTGATTGCGATTTTGCTTCTTGTCTCCAGTTTATTTTTAATTCCTGTCATTGGCGTAAGCTTTTTACCGAGTGAACAGGAAAAACAAATGATTGTTACGTATAATCCAGATCCAGGACAAACGCTTGAAGAAGTGAAAGATGTCGCGTTGCAGGCAGAAGATTTACTGGTTGATCGCGATCATGTGAAAACTGTTCAATTGTCTGTCGGCAGCGAAAATCCGATGAATCCCGGAAATCGAAATCAGGCGATTTTCTTTATTATGTATGAAGATGACACGCCGAATTTTGAACAAGAAAAGGAGAAGGTAGTCAAAGATTTAAGTAAATTAACGCACGAAAAAGGCGATTGGGGCACCATTGATATGATGGCGTCAAGCAATGAGTATACATTGTATGTATTTGGCGACTCAATGGAAGAGATTGAGCCTGTCGCTCAAAAGGTACAAAACATCTTGGAAGATGAATCCAATCTAAAAAATGTGGAATCAAGTTTATCGAAGACATATGATGAGTACACATTGGTTGTTGATCAAGAAAAGATGAGTAAACTCGGTTTGACGGCTGGACAAATTGCGATGGCATTAAGCCAACAGCATGAACGGCCTGTTCTAACGACCATTCAAAAAGACGGTCAAGATATTAAAGTTTATATTGAAGGGGAAGAAGAGACTTTTGCTTCAATTGATGAGATGAAAAAGAAAACGATCCAGTCCCCTCTCGGCATGAATGTGCAAATTGGAGAGGTAGCGACGGTCAAAGAAGGCGAGACATCCAATACCATTACGAGACGCGGAGGGAAATTTACCGTTTCAGTCAGCGGGGAAATTACGACGAATGACGTTAGCCAAGTCAACGAAAGCATTCAAAAGAAAATCGATGATTTAAAATTGCCGCCTGGTGTCAACATTGAAACAGGCGGAGTGACTGAACAAATCAATGAGTCGTTTTCACAATTAGGATTGGCCATGCTTGCAGCTATTGCTGTGGTCTACTTTGTGCTAGTGGTTACGTTCAGTCAAGGGCTGGCGCCTTTTGCTATTCTTTTCTCGCTTCCATTTACCGTTATCGGCGGATTTGTGGCGCTATGGCTTGGAGGAGAAACGTTGAGCGTTTCGGCTTTGATCGGCGCACTCATGCTCATTGGAATTGTTGTAACGAATGCGATTGTGTTAATTGACCGCGTCATTCATAAAGAGCGTGAAGGGCTCTCTACAAGAGATGCGCTCATTGAAGCGGGAGCAACGCGTCTCCGGCCGATTTTAATGACGGCGCTGGCGACCGTTGGGGCATTGCTCCCTCTCGCATTAGGGTATGAAGGAGATGGAGGCATGATTTCGCGAGGGCTTGGCCTAACTGTCATTGGCGGTTTGACCAGCTCGACATTGTTGACTCTGATTATCGTGCCGATCGTCTATGAAGTGTTAAGCAAATTTAGAAGAAAAACTACGGTTGAGGAATGACAAGCAAAAACCTGAAAAGCGTTGAGTAAGCTTTTCAGGTTTTTTTCTATACATTGCTAAAGAGCTTTTTTTACTAGACATAAGAACGTCAAAGGATAAAAAAGCTCTAAATAGTCGGAGTAGCTGACAGTTTGAAATCTCTTAAAACAGTTTTAACATATTAAATAAGCACCTCTCACCTCTAAGGTAAAGCGTAGATGAGGGAGTGTTCAAAATGTCAAAAATGAAGACAAATTAAGGAGGAATATCGATGTTTTTGCCTTCATTTCGTTTAGATGGGAAAATTACTATTGTCACTGGTGCGGGAAGGGGAATTGGAAAAGCGATTGCGATCGGTTTTGCTGAAGCTGGTGCGAATGTAGCGATTTTATCGCGCACAGTAGAGCAGCTTGAAGAAACAGCTAGAAGCATTGAGCAGCTGGATCGACGAGCATATATCATTCCAACGGATATAACGGATCGAGAAGCTGTTAAAAATGCGGTAGCGGAGGTAATAAAGCAAGCTGGAAAAGTTGATATTTTAGTTAATAACGCGGGAATGAATATCCGAACGGCTGCTTTAGAAGTCACTGATGCTGAATGGGAAACCATTATGAATACGAATTTGAAATCAGCATTCATGATGTCTCAAGAGGTTGGTGCGGTGATGAAAAAGCAGGGAACGGGCGGCAAAATTATTAATATTGCCTCTGTGGCCGGTCATGTGGCTCTTCGGACAGGCGTCGCTTATGCTGCCAGTAAAGCGGCGCTTATTCAAATGACAAAAGTATTAGCGTTCGAGTGGGGAAAGTTTGGAATTCAAGTCAATGCAATTGGTCCATGGTACTTTCAAACTCCATTAACGGAAAAACTGCTTCAAAATCAAGAGTACGTAAATGATATTTTAGCTGTGACTCCGCTGAAGCGAATTGGGCAATTGCCAGAGCTGGTTGGACCGGCTGTATTTTTGGCCTCTGATGCAGGAAATTATGTAACGGGACAAACGTTATTTGTTGACGGAGGGATGACGATTCACGGATTTTAGGATGAACATCGAGCGCTTTTCCTCTTGGATTCCCGTTGATAAGAAGGAAACCTCATGTTCGTGCGTCGGAGGCAAGTCTATGGACGGCCCTGCCTCCGACGCTTTCATTTTGCAAGATGGTTCGTTTCATTTGCATGATGCCAAAACGATGTATAGGGCGCTCACGATGCAACCCTTACCAATAAAAATGCGATGTATGAAACGAAGAAGCGCATGAGCGAGCGGTTGGCTGACAGAGCACCGGCTCTATTCTTTCCATACGCCTTCAAATACGATACGCCTGCCGCACGGCTCCACAATCGTATGTCCATCTTTTTTTACCTCGCAAAAAATCGGCTCTTCGATTCGGCGGACGGGCTTATATCCTTCCTGATTCATCCGTTCTAAGCACTGTTCAATTGTTTCGTTTTCAGCAACAGTAAATGTTTTCTTTTTTGCTGGTTTCCTCATTTTGTTCGCTCCTTTTTGACCCAAATTAGAGGTTCGCTTGTTCCGGGCGATCAAACGAAATATGGTTCCCAATCATGATTATCTTATGTTACCATTATAAATAAATAGATGGAAACGAGGATTTGTTATGTTTGCAATTATTTCTGCCGGCATCGCCCCGGGTGTGGCGCTGCTCAGCTATTTTTATTTAAAAGATGAATATGAGACTGAGCCGCTTTCTCTTGTATTGCGAACTTTTTTATTTGGCGCCATTCTCGTTTTTCCGATTATGTTTATTCAGCATGTTTTGCGGCTAGAAGGAATTGCGTCTGAAAAGTGGATACAAGCGTTTTTATCTTCCGGATTACTTGAAGAATTTGTCAAATGGTTTATCGTCTATTTTTTTATTTTTGACCATGAAGAGTTTGATGAACCATATGATGGGATTGTTTACAGCGCCAGTGTGTCGCTCGGCTTTGCGACGCTTGAAAATATTTTATATTTGCTTGCTAACGGTGTAGAGTTTGCTGTTACTAGAGCGTTGCTCCCTGTATCCAGCCACGCATTGTTTGCCGTAATGATGGGATTTTACTTAGGAAAAGCGAAATTTCAAGGAAAAAGATATTTGCACTTAGCCCTTTCCTTTTTGCTGCCCTTTCTTTTGCATGGCACATACGATTTTATTTTATTCACACAAGAAAAATGGGGCTATTACATGGTTCCTTTTATGCTTGCGATGTGGTGGATGGCACTGAGAAAAGTCAAACAAGCGAAAGGAATGTATGCAGAAGCGGTCATTCCTTCTGTAAAAGGCCAAGCCTAAAGCTTGGCCTTTTTGTTTTGAGCTGTCAATGTATTCTTTTAGGTCTATTGTATGGTAAATTTTTCATTTAGAAGGATGAACCTCATGTTCTGTTATGTGGGGGAAGCGTTCCTCGTTGATGAGTGGAAATATTTTCAGGAAAGATATGAGATGTAATCTCCGACCGCCGAAAAAGTGGGATTTTGTTTTTGAATCGTACGTTCAACCCTCTAGTTCTTCATAGATGAAACTTAGCTGTTTACAGATCCTTTTCGACCAAGAATCGAATAGGTTCTTCCGTTTATTCAAACTCCCTGATTGATTAACATGTGTTTTATAAATAAACCACGTTATTGCTTTATGTGCATAAAAAGGAAGTTTAGGTGAAAAATACGGATAGAGCCAGATCGATTAAAGGGGGTATGTATACAATGCGCTGGCGAATCATTATATGCTTGCTCGTTATTTGTTTATCGACATATGAATGGCCGATGAAAGAGGCACATGCGTTTTCTGATCAGGTCATTCAGCGCGGAGCTGTGGGAGATGATGTCATTGAGCTGCAAGCGCGTCTGCAATATATTGGCTTTTATAAGAGCAAAATTGACGGAGTATTTGGCTGGAGTACATACTGGGCTGTCCGCAATTTCCAAAGTGAATATGGGTTACCGATTGACGGACTAGTCGGTGCAAGTACGAAGCAAAAACTTGTAAAAGTGTCAAAGTACTACGAATCCTTTGTTAAAGAACAAATTCGCAAAGGAAATTCCTTTACACATTATGGAGGAATACCGTTAAGCCAGCAGGTCAAGCAGCAAGGAACAGCAAGCAGCGGCGGATCTGCAACAGCAACGAACGTGCCAAAAGGTTTTTCGCAAAATGATATTCAATTAATGGCTAACGCTGTATACGGAGAAGCGCGCGGTGAACCATATGTCGGTCAAGTAGCGGTAGCAGCGGTTATTTTAAACAGATTGGAGCATCCATCTTTCCCTAACAGTGTAGCTGGGGTCATTTTCCAACCGGGAGCATTTACAGCGGTTACCGACGGGCAAATTTGGCTGACACCAAATGAGACAGCTAAAAAAGCGGTGCTGGATGCTATTAACGGCTGGGATCCAAGCAGTGGAGCGATCTACTATTTTAATCCGGATACAGCAACAAATGGATGGATATGGAGTCGACCTCAAATTAAAAAAATCGGTAAGCATATTTTTTGTAAATAAAAAGGCAGGTGGTTTTATATGTTGCGGACTTTGCTTATTGGCTTTTTATCACTAGGGATTATTGGAACAGCTTACTGGGGCTATCGTGAGCATCAGGAAAAAAACGCGATTTTGGTGCATGCCGAAAACAATTATCAGCGTTCATTTCATGATTTAGCTTACAAAATAGATCTGCTGCACGATCAAATCGGCACAACATTAGCGATGAATTCTAAAACGTCGCTCTCTCCAGCGCTGGCAGAAGTGTGGCGGATTGCCTCGGAAGCGCATTCCGACGTTGGACAGCTTCCATTATCGCTTCTTCCCTTTAATAAAACGCAACAATTTCTTGCGCAGATCGGTACATTTAGTTATCGTGCGGCGATTCGCGATTTAACAAAAGAGCCGCTTACCAAGCAAGAATATCAAACGTTGCAAACTCTTTATAAACAAGCGTCTGATATTCAAAATGAGCTGCGCAATGTTCAGCATTTAGTCATCAAAAATAATTTGCGTTGGATGGATGTAGAGCTGGCGCTAGCAACAAACCAGCGCCCGAGCGATAACACGATTATTGATGGATTTAAAACGGTGGAAAGCAATGTCGAATCGTTTGCCGAAACAGCGAATCTGTCTCCGACATTTACAAGCGCTGCTGTTCAAGAACGGGGATTTGTTAGAGCGAAAGGAAAGCGAATTACGGCAGATGAAGCGAAGAAGATTGCTAAATCCTTTTTAGGATTAAAAGGAAACGAAAAGATCAAGGTTGTTCACAGTGGAAAAGGAGCGGAAGATCGTTTCTACAGTCTCACGATTTATGATCCAAAAACAAAAACAGAAACGTATATGGATGTGACAGAAAGAGGCGGTTACCCGATTTGGGCCATTGATAACCGCGCCATTCACAAACAAGCGATCAGTTTGAATGAAGCAACGATGAAAGGCATGGATTTTTTAAAGAAGCATCATTTTACCAATGTTGAATTATATGACAGTACTCAATACGACAACGTAGCCGTATTGACCTTTGTTACGAATGATCATGGTATTCGCATATATCCGGAAGCGATCCAAATGAAAATTGCGTTAGATGATGGAACGGTGGTCGGTTTCTCGGCTCGCGATTACCTATCCTCCCCTAGCCTTCATCGCTTTCCAAAACCAGCGATTTCGCTTGAACAAGCAAGAGCGAAGCTAAATCCAAGTGTTAAAGTGATGGAAGAGAGACAGTCTGTGATTACAAATGACTTGAATCAAGAAGTGCTTTGTTACGAGTTTTTAGGCACATTAGGCGATGATACGTATCAAATTTTCATCAATGCCCAAAACGGCGTTGAGGAAAAAGTGACCAAAATGCAAAGCGTCGAACGAACGTATGATTAAAGGAAAAGCTTGTCAAGAGCTTTTCCTTTTTGTTTAAATAAAAAGGAAAGGTGATAAGGAATGTGAGGGAGAACATATGATAAAAATTGGGGATGTGCTCATTCTCGAATCAAGGAACGACAAAGAAGTGCATGAATATAAATGCAAAGTGGCAGAGGTTTTCCCGGATTTTATTTATATCGACTATCCTGTTAATCAAAAAACGGGGAAAACTGTATTTTTAATGAATGGAATGCAATTTAAAGCAAGCTTCGTCGGTAAAGATGGAAGTCTTTATTTATTCGATACAGAAGTAAGGGGAAAAGTGCGCGACCCGATTCCGATGATTATGCTTTCTTATCCAGATGAACAGCGCCTGATCCGTGTGCAGCGCAGGCAATATGTGCGTGTGGAAGCTACAGTAGATGTTGCGATTCATCCGCTTCAAGGAGAATTTTCTCCCTTTGCCACCATGACCACGGATATCAGTGCAGGAGGAGCGGCCATTGTTTTGCCGGAAAGAGGAATCCATATTTTGCCAGGAGTGATAGTGGAGGCTTGGTTTGTCCTGCCTATGAAATCGGGAGAATATCATTATATGAAAGTGCCAGCCAAAATTGTTCGAGTGTTTCAGGTGGAAGGGAGCTATGTTCAGAAGGCATCATTGCAGTTTTTGACCATCTCTTCTCAAGATCGCGTTCTACTGATACGCTACAGCTTTGAAAGACAACTAGCTATAAGGAAAAAAGCAGAAGGACTACCAGAATAAAAGAAAGAAAAATGTGAAAGGATGATAATGACAAAAAAACGAAAGAGGCGGTTGTCAGATGAAACGAATGGAACGCATTTTGCTTAAAATTGTGATAGTGCAGCTGCTCTTTTTACTGTTAGCACAATGCTTGCTATTGTATACGCCTTTGGCTCCGTATGTGACCAAAGTCTACGAATATGAAGGAGTTAGCAAACAGGAAAAAACGAAAACAATTGAAACAACCGTCGACCATCCTTGAGTCATGTGATAAAATATCATCGAAGTATGCAGGAGATGTCCTGCTTTTTTCTTTGAAAAATATGTTTGAACGATCATTAGGAGGGTATATGAAGCGAATATCAATTGCCATTGACGGACCAGCCGCTGCCGGAAAAAGCACGGTTGCAAAAATTGTGGCAGAAAAACTTGCTTATGTTTACATTGATACAGGAGCGATGTACCGTGCTCTTACGTATCTTGCGTTGCAAAAGGGAGTTGATCTACATGATCAACAAGCGCTTTTGCAGGTATTACGCGATACATATATTGAATTGAAGCCTTCTGAACGCGGTCAGCTTGTGCTTGTTAACGGACAAAATATAACAGATGTTATTCGGAGTGAAGAAGTCACCAATTCTGTTTCATTAGTGGCGAAGCATCCGCTTATTCGTGAGGAAATGGTGGCACGGCAGCGGGCATTAGGCGAACGGGGCGGCGTGGTCATGGATGGGCGCGACATCGGAACGCATGTATTACCCCTGGCAGAAGTCAAAATCTTTTTAAAGGCATCGGTAGAGGAGCGAGCCAAGCGTCGGCATGAGGAAAACTTGGCTCGAGGATTTGCCTCCGATTTGGAGAAGCTGAAGGAGGAAATCGCCCGCCGGGATAAGATAGACTCCGAACGGGAAGTTGCGCCGCTGAAAAAAGCGGAAGATGCCGTTGAAATTGACACAACTTCTTTATCTATCAATGACGTCGTGAACGAGATTATGAAAATCATAGAGGAAAGGATTTGATCGCCTTGAATTTTTATTCGTTTGCGAAAGGAGTGGTATCGGGGATTTTAAAGCCCCTTTATCGTGTCGAAATCATCGGCACCGAACATTTTCCGAAGGAAGGCGGCGTACTTCTTTGTTCTAACCATATTAGCAATTTAGATCCTCCAATTGTCGGCATTACAGCTCCAAGGCCTATTCATTTTATGGCGAAGGAAGAGCTATTTCGTGTACCGATTTTAAAAAGCTTGCTTCCGTCATTGCACGCTTTTCCGGTCAAGCGGGGAATGAGCGACCGGCAAGCACTACGAACGGGCTTGGATGTGCTAAAGCAAGGAAATGTGCTCGGAATTTTTCCGGAGGGGACAAGAAGCAGGGACGGCAAATTAAAAAAGGGGCTGTCTGGTGTCGGCTTTTTTGCTTTAAGAACGGATGCCCAAGTAGTGCCTTGCGCGATTATCGGGCCATATCGGCCATTGAAAAGACTGAAGGTTGTATACGGTTCGCCAATTCCAATGGATGAGCTGAGAGAACGCAAGGCGTCTCCTGAGGAAGCAACGGATTACATTATGAATCATATTCAAGCACTTTTAGATGAACATCGTTGAGCATTCCAATACATGCTTTTTGAAAAAATATGGTATAATAATGAGAAAAGTAGACCTCATGGGAAAATAAGCACATTTGTTTCCTTTGGTCATGCTTTACAGTAGCTATGGGTAGTCGACGAAGGAGGGTTTTTAATGGTAGAGGATATGAATGTAGAGGTAAATGTATATAAGGTGGGTGATCTCGTTCACGGCAAAGTCGCCAAGCTTGAAGAAAAACAAGTGCTTGTGGATATTGCAGGCAGCAAGCAAAGCGGCATCATTCCGATTAGCGAGCTATCCAGCCTTCATATTGAAAAAACAAGCGATGCGGTATCCGTTGGGGATGAGATCGTTGCAAAAGTGAAAAAAGTGGAAGAAGGAGAAAATGAAGACGAAGGATTATTAATTTTATCTAAAAAGGCAGTCGATGCGGACCGCGCCTGGGAGGAGCTAGAAAAGCGATTTACAAGCGGCGAGCCGTTTGATGTGGTGGTAAAGGATATTGTAAAGGGCGGTCTTGTTGCGGATGTCGGCGTAAGAGGGTTCATCCCGGCATCGTTTGTTGAAACTTATTTTGTGGAAGACTTTTCTGATTATAAAGGGCGCACGTTGAAAGTGAAGGTTGTAGAGTTGGATCGCGCTAAAAATCGCGTGATTTTATCTCATCGCGCGGTGATTGAACAACAACAAGAAGAACAGCGGAAGCAAGCATTCCAGAAGCTTCAAGAAGGGCAAGTGATTGAAGGCACCGTTCGCCGTATTACTGATTTTGGCGTATTTGTTGACATCGGCGGCTTTGATGGACTTGTACATATTTCGCAGCTGTCTCACGCACGTGTCGCTCATCCGTCTGATGTTGTTCAAGAAGGAGATACGTTAAAAGTGAAGGTGCTGTCAGTGAACGAAGAAAGCGGCCGCATTTCGCTGTCTGTTAAGGAGGCGCTGCCGGGCCCATGGGAAAATATTTCACAAAAACTAGCACCTGGCGATGTAGTAACAGGAAAAGTAAAACGTCTTGTGCCTTTTGGAGCGTTTGTTGAAATTTTCCCAGGCGTTGAAGGCCTTGTGCATATTTCACAAATTTCTAATAAGCATATTGGCACTCCGCACGAGGTATTACAAGAAGGCGATGAGGCTCAAGTAAAAGTGCTTGAAGTCAACGAAGCGGAGCATCGCATTTCATTAAGCATGCGCGAGTTAATGGAAGAGCCAGTGAATGAAGAAGATTACAGCCAATATACAAAACAGGCAGAATCAACAGGCTTCCAACTTGGGGAAGTGGTTGGTGACCAGCTTAAGAAACTGAAATAACGGTGAATGCCAGTGGAAAGAGGCAGACGGAAGCTAGAGCACATTGTGCATGCGCTAAATCTTGAACAAAAAAGAGAAGCAGGATTCGATGACATTGTATTTGTTCATCAAAGCCTGCCTGATATAGGTACAAATGATGTGAATTTGAGCACGACTTTAGGTGAACTTTCATTAAGTTCGCCTCTTTTTGTCAATGCGATGACAGGAGGAGGGGGACAGCCGACTCTGGAAATTAACAAAGGATTAGCTGAAATTGCAAAGGAATGCGGAATTGCCATGGCTGTCGGTTCCCAGATGGCAGCGGTCAAGGATGCAAAAGAGCGGCAGTCCTTCGAGATTGTTCGTCGAATCAATCCAACAGGTGTTGTTTTTGCGAATATTGGCAGTGAAGCGACAGTAGACGAAGCGAAGCAAGCGGTCGAAATGATCGAAGCAAATGGCCTGCAGATTCACTTAAATTCTGTGCAAGAGTTGGTCATGCCTGAAGGTGACCGCAACTTTATCGGAGCTTTGCGCCGGATTGAGCGCATGGTCCATGCTGTCGGTGTGCCGATTATTGTCAAGGAAGTTGGCTTTGGCATGAGCAAGGAAACGGCACAAAAGCTGGAGGAGATCGGTGTTACGATTGTCGATGTCGGCGGCTTTGGCGGCACGAATTTTGCTCGTATTGAAAACAATCGGCGCCCGACCAGCTTATCCTATTTTAACGATTGGGGAATTTCAACCGCTGCGTCCATTGTAGAAGTGTCACAAAGCGCCACCTCTCTGTCGGTGATTGGAAGCGGGGGAGTGCGCAGCGCCTTTGATGCGGTAAAAGCGATCGCTCTTGGCGCACAAGCGGTGGGAGTTGCACAGCTATTTTTGAAAGTATGGATGGAACAGGGGACAGAGTCGTTACTGGAGCTTATTCATGAATGGCACAAAGATTTTTGCCTGTTGATGACGGCTTTAGGCACTCGAACCATTGAAGAGCTTCGGCATGTTCCGCTTGTGATTTATGGGCAAACACATCATTGGCTCAATGAAAGAGGATTCGATACGAAAGTATACAGCCGCAGATAAAAAGCGGATTTTCACCTGCTGGCAATCGCTTTTATCTTGCGTTTCGAACCTTGATAGGCTATGTTTTTTGTCTGACAAGCGCCTAGAAGTCTCCCCCCTTAACGAAGTGCAGGCGGGAGAGGCTTACGACAGTTTGCGATAGAAAAGATCGAAAGAAATAAAAGCTGACTTTTCTCGTAAAGTCAGCTTTTATTTTTAGTATCCATAAACGATCATTGGACGAGGTTAATGTTGATTTTGTTCCTGCGCTTCGTCCGGTGTGTCGAGACGAGTCGCCCCCTTGTTTTCAAGCGCTTGGTCGCGATCAGATTCAACGCGTCCAGAGCGCTTGAGCTTTTTTTCCTGACGGTCCTTTCCCATTAGAACACTCCCCTTTCTCCTTAAACTTCAAGAATAGTTTCACACGTTTTGATTTCTTGTATGCAACGATATCAGGCTTGAAGAAGCAAAGTGAAAAAAAGAGCATGATCCGATTTGTTCGCGGTGACCACTTACAGACGATTGGCTAATGGAATGAACCGGACTTTAGACGGAAAGATGCCGATGTGAGGAAAAGAGGGGGGGACTCTTCCATGCAAATATGCGACAAAAGACCGAGCGATAGAGATTTAATGGACTTTTTGCGCGCTCTAAAAGCGGCATGTTTGGATGCTCTACCGCATCATCCACTTGTTTTGGAGCAACTGTTGACACATCACGTTTGCTATGTGAAAAAATGCAATTTGATTTTCCAGTGGTTGCCAATGATTTTCGATGGTTCTTTCTTTTTTGATTCGAGTCTATACAGGTGATGACAGGGGTTAGGTTTTTAGAAAACATGAAATAATGGAAAGAGAAGGGAGGATTCATGTGGAAGGATTCTATTTTTATTGGTGCTCGTGGGCATGCTGGATTTTTGCTACATTTTTAATGAAAAAAACAAAAGCGCGCACTATGCTAGCCGCCGCTGTGCTTATTTCCATTATGCTTTCTATTTATCATATAACCATTGGCGTTTTTTCTATCACTTTATCTTTTTTATTCGCTCTTGTGATTGCCTATTATTTTATCACTAAAAAAAGTGGCTGGAAGCTTGTTTATATGTTGCTATCGATGATGATGGTTTCATTTGTGTATGCTGCCTTCCATCTGCTTATTTTGATTGATCCTGTCTGGATGCTGATTGACAAAACGTGGATGGTTGCGATCATGTTAACATTTGTCTGCCTCATGTTGCATCATCATTTTCCAGAAAGATTGTTATGTATCATTGCTGGAAGTTGCCAAGGAGAAATGATGTATGCATTCGTAATCAAGACGTATTCGTTTCCTTATGCGATTGGTTCGCTTGCCTTTTTGGATGAACTATCACTTTCATGTGTGTGTCTGGCCTTATGGTCAGCATTGGAAAATATTTCTGTTTATGCTGATATGGTCCACAAACAGATGAAGCGAAATAAACCGTTATAGCGCTCTTTCTATTGTTGAGTGTGATCGTTTTTGATAAAATAAAACAGCTGTGTTTTTGAGTCGCCGTAATCAGAATGAAGGAAAGGATGATATAATGGCCAATCCAGTAGTAGCGATTGTTGGTCGTCCAAATGTGGGAAAATCGACCATTTTTAATCGAATTGCTGGCGAACGCATTTCGATTGTTGAAGATGTGCCGGGAGTCACTCGAGATCGGATATACAGCAGTGCTGAATGGTTAAATTATAAATTTCATGTGATTGATACAGGTGGAATTGATATTGGTGACGAACCTTTATTAGTACAGATTCGCCAGCAGGCAGAAATTGCAATTGATGAGGCGGATGTGATTATCTTTATGACGAATGGTCGCGATGGGGTAACGGCAGCAGATGAAGAGGTAGCCAAAATGCTGCATCGCTCCAATAAGCCGGTTGTGCTGGCTGTCAATAAAATCGACAACCCGGATATGCGGGATCTGATTTATGACTTTTATGCTCTTGGATTTGGTGAACCGTATCCAATTTCGGGATCGCATGGCACAGGACTTGGAGATTTATTGGATGCCGTGGCTCAGCATTTTCCTAAGCAAGCTGAATCCGATTATGAGGATGATGTCATTAAGTTTTGCTTAATTGGCCGTCCTAATGTCGGGAAATCGTCGCTAGTAAATGCTATTTTAGGGGAAGAGCGCGTCATTGTAAGCGATATGGCCGGCACAACGCGTGATGCTGTCGATACAACATTTACGCGTGAGGGACAAGAATACGTCATTATTGATACAGCCGGTATGAGAAAAAGGGGCAAAATTTACGAAAGCACTGAAAAATATAGTATTTTGCGTGCGCTCAAAGCGATTGAACGATCCGATGTCGTTCTTGTCGTATTAAATGCAGAAGAAGGAATCATCGAGCAAGATAAAAAAATTGCCGGCTATGCTCATGAAGCAGGACGGGGAGTTGTCATTGTCGTCAATAAATGGGATGCTCTGGAAAAGGATGATAAAACGCTCATAGAATTTGAACGAAAAATTCGTGATCATTTCCAATTCCTTGATTATGCTCCGATTTTGTTTGTATCAGCAAAAACGAAGCAGCGTCTGCATAAACTGTTGCCGCTTGTGCAAACGGTTAGTGAAAATCACGCAATGCGCGTGCAAACAAATGTCTTAAACGAAGTCATTATGGATGCCGTAGCGATGAATCCGACGCCGACCCATAACGGCCAGCGCTTAAAAATTTATTATGTCACCCAAGTAGCAGTCAAGCCGCCGACATTTGTTGTGTTTGTCAATGATCCAGAACTGATGCATTTTTCGTATGAACGCTTTTTAGAAAATCGGATTCGGGATGCATTTGGCTTTGAAGGCACGCCCATTAAACTAATTGCTAGACCAAGAAAATAATATGGTGAGGAAGTGATAAGAGTGGAGCAAATTGCGGTATTGGGGGCGGGAAGCTGGGGCACGGCGCTGGCCATGGTGCTGGCCGATAATGGCCATAGCGTTCGTTTATGGGGCCAACGCCCTGAGCAAATCAAAGAAATTAACGAAAAGCGGACAAATGAAAAATATTTGCCGGGAATTCAGCTTCCTGAAGGAATTACGGGGTATTCTTCTTTGAGCGAGGCACTTGAAGCGATTGACACAGCTGTACTGGCTGTTCCAACTAAGGCCATTCGCGAGGTGCTCAGAAAAGTAAAGCAATGTCTGCGACAACCGATTACGATTGTAACGGTTAGCAAAGGAATTGAACCAGATACACATAAACGAATTTCGGAGATTATTGAAGAGGAAATGGGAACGCTTTTGCAGGATGTCGTTGTGTTGTCGGGACCGAGCCATGCGGAGGAAGTGAGCCTGCGCCATCCGACGACAGTAACCGTTTCGTCGAAAAATATGACGGCAGCTGAACGCGTTCAAGATTTATTTATGAACTCGCAGTATTTTCGGGTCTATACGAATCCAGATTTAATCGGGATTGAAATTGGCGGAGCATTAAAAAATATTATCGCCCTTGCCGCTGGGATTACAGACGGATTAGGATATGGAGATAACGCCAAGGCGGCTCTTATTACAAGAGGGCTTGCGGAAATTGCGCGATTAGGCTGCGCGCTGGGGGCGAATCCGTTGACTTTCTCAGGGTTGGCGGGCATTGGCGATTTAATTGTTACGTGTACAAGCGTGCATTCGCGCAATTGGAGAGCAGGGCATTTACTCGGTAAAGGAAATCCGCTGGATGAAGTGCTTCAAAGTATGGGAATGGTTGTCGAAGGAGTCAGAACAACCAAAGCCGCTCATCAGCTTGCTAAAAAGCTGAATGTGAAAATGCCCATTACTGAGGTGCTTTACGACGTATTGTTTAACGGAAAAGATCCGAAAGAAGGGGCAGATTCATTAATGGCGCGCATGAAAACGAATGAAATGGAAGATTTAATCAATATTTTAGAAAAATAGGCATTCGATGATGCCATGGTGCTGACCGATGCATACAATATCACGAACATTCATAGACTTGAACTTCCGGACAAAGGGTACTAGTCTACTGAAGTAAAGAGCCCCACTTTACTTCAGTTTTTTTTGCGTAGTTTGCTGCCAATCTTGTATAATAGTTGTCGAAAAAAGGGGGAACGAATATGTCGCCGGGATTAGCGAAAATGTGGATTGCCATTACTTCGATGGTTTTTATGTTTATTTCTGTTTTTTCGATTTATATCAGCCGTTATAAAGTAAAAAACAAGGCCGTGAAAGCAGTGCTTGCGCTAATAGCTTACATATTAATGATTTTAGCTGGAATTATTATTATTTTTGTTGTGTTTAGCGGGCCAACGCCAGAATAATGGACAGGCAAAAGGATGGAGATTAGGATGAAATTAGCTCTACGATGGATGATTGCTAGCGTCATGGTGCTGCTATTAGCCGGCTGTTTATATCCGGATGAACGATTAAAACAAAACCAAATTCCGCATGAAAGCCAAGTAGCAAGTGTACAGCAAGCCGTTGATCAGTACCGCCAAGCAACGGGGGGGCTATTGCCGATTAAAACACGAGATATGAAAACGCCCATTTATCAAAAATATCCGATCGACTTTCAAATGCTTGTTCCACGCTATATGCAGGAGCCGCCAGGAAATGCGTTTGAAAGCGGGGGGATTTTCCAGTATGTCATTGTTGATGCTGAAACCAATCCAACAGTAAAATTACTTGATTTGCGGATGGCGGATCAAATCCGTGATCTAAAGCTGCGCCTGCAAATGTACCGTGATTCCCATGGATATCCGCCATTTAAGAATATGGTGGCGAAAGGTGTGTTTACACTGGACTATAAAAAGCTCGGATATAAGGAACCGCCATATGCGATTAGTCCGTTTTCCGGAAATAATTTGCCGTTTGTGATTGATTATAATGGCGAGATTTATGTGGATTACCGGATCGATTTATATGACATGCTGAAAAAAACAAAGGCATCATATAAGCCGGGCGATGATATTCGCGATCTGCTAGTAAAAAACTCTTTATTTGTTCCGGCTTATTCTCTTCCCTATACAATCGATGAGCATAACGAACCGATTTTTTTAACGAAATAAGTCATGATCCCTTCTCTTCTGAATACATTCTAGGGAAGGGATTTTTTCTTATTTTAGTCATAAATGAATAGGACAACATCATATTCATATAGTGTCCTATAGGGCCACAACGACTCAAAGACTGGAGGGGAGTCATTTGGAAAAAGTCGATATTTTCAAAGATATCGCGGAACGAACAGGCGGCGATATTTACTTAGGAGTAGTCGGAGCTGTTAGAACAGGCAAGTCGACATTTATAAAAAAATTTATGGAGCTTGTGGTTATTCCGAATATCGGAACCGAAGCAGATAAGGCACGCGCACAAGATGAGCTGCCACAGAGCGCCGCCGGTAAAACCATCATGACAACTGAACCAAAGTTTGTACCCAATCAAGCGGTTAAGGTAAGCGTTGATGACGGGCTAGAAGTCAATATTCGGCTTGTTGATTGTGTCGGATATGCCGTAACAGGTGCGAAAGGATATGAAGATGAAAACGGCCCGCGCATGATTCATACGCCGTGGTATGAAGAGCCGATTCCGTTTCAAGAAGCAGCGGAGATTGGGACGAGAAAAGTGATTCAAGAACACTCAACGATCGGCGTCGTGATTACGACGGACGGCACGATTGGAGAAATTCCGCGGCAAAACTATGTAGAGGCGGAAGAACGAGTGATTAACGAGCTGAAAGAAGTTGGAAAGCCGTTTATCATGATTATCAATACGGTCCGTCCGCATCATCCGGAAACGGAAGCGCTCCGCCAGCAGCTTGGTGAAAAATATGATATTCCTGTGCTGGCCATGAGCGTTGAAAGCATGCGCGAAGCAGATGTATACAGCGTACTCCGTGAAGCATTATATGAATTTCCGGTGCTTGAGGTGAATGTGAATTTACCGAGCTGGGTCATGGTGCTTCGTGAAGATCATTGGCTCCGTGAAAGCTACCAAGAAGCCGTTAAAGACACGGTGAAAGATATTAAAAGGCTTCGTGATGTTGACCGGGTTGTGCAACAGTTCGGTGAATATGATTTTATTGATAAAGCAAGCCTTGCTGGTATTGAAATGGGGCAGGGAGTGGCTGAAATCGATTTATACGCACCGGATGATCTGTATGACCAAATCCTAAAAGAGGTTGTTGGCGTTGAAATTCGCGGGAAGGATCATTTGCTTCAGCTGATGCAGGATTTTGCGCATGCAAAAGCGGAATATGACCAAATCGCGGATGCTTTAAAGATGGTGAAACAAACAGGATATGGCATTGCCGCTCCAGCGCTTTCGGATATGAGTTTAGATGAGCCGGAAATCATCCGCCAAGGCTCACGATTTGGTGTACGTCTAAAAGCGGTTGCTCCATCCATTCATATGATTAAAGTGGATGTTGAGTCAGAATTTGCTCCAATCATTGGTACGGAGAAGCAAAGCGAAGAGCTAGTCCGTTATTTAATGCAAGATTTTGAAGATGATCCGCTTTCCATTTGGAATTCCGACATTTTTGGACGTTCACTTAGCTCCATCGTGCGGGAGGGAATTCAAGCGAAGCTCGCTTTAATGCCAGAAAACGCGCGCTATAAATTAAAAGAAACGCTTGAACGCATCATCAACGAAGGTTCTGGAGGATTAATCGCCATTATTTTATAAAACGAGAAACCGAGACTCCGATTCGGGGTCTTTTTTTGTTGAACGAACTTTCTTGATAAACTTAGCCGTATAATGTCTTCAAAAGGGGAATTCCCGTTTTTTTTGACGATCGTCCGCCGCATAGAAGCTTGGTATACCATTTCGCCGGAAGAGAGTTTTGCTGGCTTTATAGCCATATTTTTATGAAGAGGAAGGACCCTATTGAAAGAAAATAAATAAAAGCCTTGAAAAAACAAGGGTTTCATCTTGCGAACAAATAAGACATATGATAATCTTTTATCAGCAAAACTTAGTTTCATTGGTGAAATGTGACTAAATTACATTCATTTGCTGAAAATATGTTGAATTATGCCGATGAATCGTTTAAGATAGGCATGTCGACAATTTAATATTGCTTGATACGTATAGAAATACGCGAAATTGTGAACAAATGGAATAAGCATGTTGATTAGCCCTTGGGAGGAGGTGAATGGCATGAACAAAACAGAATTAATCAATGCGGTTGCAGAAACTAGCGGCCTTTCTAAAAAAGACGCAACAAAAGCAGTCGATGCTGTTTTTGAATCCATTACAGAAGCGCTTAAAAATGGCGATAAAGTGCAATTAATCGGTTTTGGGAACTTCGAAGTTCGTGAGCGCGCAGCTCGTAAAGGACGCAATCCACAAACAGGGGAAGAAATGGAAATCCCTGCGAGCAAAGTTCCTGCGTTCAAACCAGGTAAAGCTCTTAAAGATGCTGTAAAGTAATTGCTACATAAAAAGAGCTGGAAAGAAGGGCAAGGCGGTTTCGTCGCCCTTCTTTTTTTGCTTTTTTTTTCCCATATGTGCTAGAATCGGATTACAGGACCCCCTCATTTATACATAATAAGCTATATCAATCATTTATCATGTTTGTCTTTATGGTATTTTTCATTTTGAAAAAAAGAAAGCCCAGTTGATTTCGGGCGCTGCATGTGGAAAGAAAGTTCTCGCTCCAAGATGAGCGGACGGCTGATCATTTCGGTTCGGATCACTTACAAAGAGATTTTGTGCGATGCAGGAGGATGTAGAGCAAGATGTCAAATGTGAATTATGAGCAAATTGAACAGGCGGTTCGCCTGATTTTAGAAGCGATTGGTGAAGATCCTAATCGAGAAGGGTTAGTAGATACACCGAAACGGGTAGCAAAGATGTATGCGGAAATGTTTTCTGGATTGAATGAGGACCCTAAAGAGCATTTTCAGACGGTTTTTAGCGAAGAGCATGAAGAATTGGTGCTTGTCAAAGACATCCCGTTTTTTTCTATGTGTGAGCATCATTTAGTTCCTTTCTTTGGTGTCGCACATGTTGCTTATATTCCGCGCGGTGGAAAGGTGACAGGGCTCAGTAAGCTCGCGCGGGCGGTTGAGGCAGTGGCGCGTCGTCCACAGCTTCAAGAGCGGATTACAGCGACGGTGGCGGATGCAATTGTGGAAACGTTGGATCCTCATGGTGTTATGGTTGTGGTAGAGGCAGAACATATGTGTATGACGATGCGCGGAGTGAAAAAGCCTGGAGCAAAAACGGTGACGACAGCCGTACGCGGGTCGCTTGAAACGGATTCCACCGCCCGTGCGGAAATTCTGTCGTTGATAAAAGGGTAAACCTGCCGTTAAGTTGAAAGGGGGCAATTGGATGTATAATAGTGACTATATCGTCATTAAAGCGCTGGAGGACGGCGTTAGTGTCATCGGTTTAACAAGAGGGGCAGATACGCGCTTTCACCATTCTGAAAAGCTGGATAAAGGAGAAGTGCTAATTGCGCAATTTACAGAGCATACATCTGCTATTAAGGTCAGAGGAAATGCATTGATTCAGACAAATCACGGTGAAATTCATTCGGAAGCGAAAAAATAGCGGTAGAACGTGCATTTCTGTTGTCCTTTTTCTATCGAAACTAGAGCCATTCGCGAATTTTTATGCTATAATTAAATGCGCTATGCATTGAAAATGAATTTTGGGGAGCAAGGGTGATCGTATTGGAACACATCATGAAAAAAATTGCGGTTCTAAAAGAACAAATCGGGCGCTTTCTTCATCATCCGTATTTATTGCAGCATATATCTGCTCATGTGATTGATGAAGATCGGATTCTATTGTCGCTGTCAATGCTGGAGAGTGCGGATCTTTCTTTTGATGAGATAGACGGGTACGTTGTTCCGATGATGCTTGTGCAAATCGCCCTTGATACCCATGATGAAGTGACAAATTCGCTTCCACAGCAACAGGATCGTGAGTTGAAGACAAGGCAATTGACGGTGCTTGCCGGAGATTTGTATAGCGGGCTGTATTATGATTATTTAGCCAAAAAGAACAATTTGGAAATGATTCATGTATTTGCTCAAGCCATCAAAGAGATTAATGAACATAAGATTCGCTTGTACCAAAAGGATATTACGCGAATCGAAGCGCTGTTTCATAGCGTTGCCGTCATTGAATCGTCGTTAATTTATAAAATCGGCGAGCACATCTCCTTACCGTCATGGTCAAAATTTGCCTACTATTTTTTGCTGCTGAAACGAATCGCCCGTGAAAAAGAGCGCCTCATAAAGCACGGGACATCGGTTTTGTTTGATCAGATGGCAAGCATTGTTTTTCCAAAAAATAAAGGAATCGCAAAAGAACAGAAGCATTATTTGTCTCATATTTGCAACCGCTATATTGAGCATTGCAAAGAGGAGCTGCTCAACATGAAGCTCGAGTGCAACGAACTGCTGCAAACACGGCTTTCTGAGCTTATTAGCAATTTTTCTGTCATCGTTAAAAAGACAGTGGAAGAAGGGTAAGACGATGCAACGATCGAAAGAGGAACGAGTTCATCACGTATTTGAAAAAATTTATGAAAATTATGATCGGATGAATTCCGTCATCAGCTTTAATCGCCATTTAAAATGGCGCCAAGATACGATGAACCGCATGAAGGTGCAAAAAGGGACGAAAGCGCTAGATGTTTGCTGTGGCACGGGTGATTGGACCATTGCTTTAGCCGAGGCGGTAGGTCCGGATGGAAAGGTCTACGGGCTTGATTTTAGTCAAAATATGTTGCAAATTGGGCAGCAAAAAGTGAATGAACGGCAGTTGCACAATGTGGAATTAATCCACGGGAATGCAATGGAGCTTCCGTTTTCCGATAATACATTTGACTATGTGACGATCGGATTCGGATTAAGAAATGTTCCGGATTATATGACTGTGCTGAAAGAAATGCGCCGCGTGCTGAAACCGGGCGGAAAAGCGGTTTGTTTAGAAACATCACAGCCAACGCTCATCGGGTTTCGCCAGCTGTATTACTTTTATTTCCGCTTTATTATGCCGGTGTTAGGAAAGCTTTTTGCGAAAAGCTATGAGGAGTATTCATGGCTTCAAGAATCAGCACGAGATTTTCCAGGGATGGAAGAGCTGGCGCGCATGTTCGAGAAGGCTGGATTTATCAATATCGAAGTCAAGCCGTATACATTTGGCGCAGCTGCCATGCATCTAGGATATAAGCCGTGACGCATTATAAAAGATTAAGGTGAACATAATGAAGTTAAAAGCGATGTATGCGTTTTTGGATGCGGATTTACAAGTGATTGAGAAGGAGCTGGAAGCAGCGATTCAGTCCGATTATTCGTTGCTGAGCGAAGCCGCTCTTCATTTGCTCCAGGCGGGCGGTAAACGAATTCGCCCAGTCTTTGTGCTGCTCAGCGGCAAATTTGGGCAATACGATATTGAGCGAATCAAGCATGTGGCTGTTGCTCTCGAGCTGATTCATATGGCTTCGCTTGTTCACGATGATGTCATTGATGATGCTGAGCTGCGGCGGGGACGGCAGACAATCAAAGCGAAGTGGAGCAACCGTTTTGCCATGTATACAGGAGACTACATTTTTGCGCGTTCACTTGAACGGATGACGAGAATAGGAAATCCGGTGGCTCATCGCATTTTGGCGCATGCTATTGTCGAAGTGTGCCGCGGTGAAATTGAACAGATTAAAGATAAATATCGTTTTGACCAATCACTTCGCTGTTATTTGCGTCGTATTAAGCGAAAAACGGCACTACTGATTGCTGTAAGCTGTCAGTTGGGAGCCATCGCTGCAAACGCTCCCCAAGAAGTAGCTGAGCGTCTCTATACATTTGGATATTATGTGGGTATGTCGTTTCAAATTACAGATGATATTCTTGACTTTATTGGTACAGAAAAGCAGTTAGGCAAACCAGCCGGAAGCGATTTACTGCAAGGAAACGTTACCTTGCCTGCTTTGTTTGCCATGGAGAATGCCGATGCAAGACAGAAAATTGTACGCGTCCACCCCGGTACATCGGCCGGTGAAATGAAAGAGATTATTGATTGCATCAAAGCATCCGGTGCGATTGAAAAATCATATGCAGTAAGCGATTGGTATTTGCAAAAAGCATTAGACATATTAGACGAGCTTCCAAAAAGCAAAGCCCGTTCAACATTGCGAAATTTAGCAAAGTATATCGGCAAAAGAAAGTTTTAAACGCTTTCATGTTGAATATTGCTAATTAAGAGAAACAATGTTACTATTTTTGTGGGAATCCTTTTCCTAGTACATAACTTTTTTAGGGGTGGCGTATAAACAATGGAAAGAACATTTTTAATGGTCAAGCCTGATGGGGTTCAACGTAATTTAATCGGCGAGATCGTATCTCGCTTTGAAAAAAAGGGATTTCAGTTGGTTGGCGCAAAGCTGATGCAAGTTTCCCGGGAATTGGCGGAGCAGCACTATGCGGAGCATAAAGAGCGTCCATTTTTTGGAGAGTTAGTCGACTTTATTACATCCGGTCCTGTATTTGCCATGGTATGGGAAGGAGAAAATGTCATTGCAACAGCGCGTCAAATGATGGGCAAAACAAACCCTCAAGAAGCGGCTCCTGGCACCATTCGAGGCGATTTCGGCTTAACGGTCGGCAAAAATGTGATTCATGGATCGGATTCGCCAGCGAGTGCCGAGCGCGAGATCAACTTATTTTTCCAAAAAGAAGAGCTTGTCAACTATTCAAAGTTGATCCATGAATGGGTGTATTAATATAGCAAGCGATTGGCTCCAAGAAAGGGCCAGTCGCTTTTCTTATACGTAACACACGGTAATGAGGAAGAGGAGAAGCACAAATGGACGATTACCAGCAATTTGTGATAAGTGTTAGAAAAAAAACGGGAATTGATTTGTCCCAATATAAAGAAGCGCAAATGAAAAGAAGACTGACCTCTCTCTATGAGAAGAGAGGATTTAAAAGCTTTCAAGAATTTTTTAAAGCAATAGAGGCAGACCAAGCGCTTTTTCACGAGTTTCTTGATCGCATGACGATCAATGTGTCGGAGTTTTATCGGAATGCTAAACGATGGGAAGTGCTTGAGAAAAAAATTTTGCCTAAGCTACTCGAGCGAAACCGTCGTTTAAAAATATGGAGCGCAGCTTGCTCGACAGGAGAAGAGCCCTATACGCTCGTGATGATTTTATCCAAGCTTTTACCGCTTTCACAATTATCTGTCTTGGCAACGGACATTGACGACAATGCCATTCGCCGTGCCAAGCTAGGGATTTATGCAGAACGTTCGTTGCAGGAAGTGCCAGAGGATATGAAAAAAAAGTTTTTTACAAAAGAAGGAATGTATTATAAAATAGACGAAAATGTAAAAAACGCGGTCACGTTTAAAAAGCATAACTTACTTGCGGATCCGTTCGATACGAACTACGATTTGATCGTCTGCCGAAACGTCCTTATTTATTTTACCGAAGAAGCGAAGCACAGTCTGTACCATAAATTTAGCCAAGCGCTGCGTCCAGGCGGTATTTTTTTCGTTGGAAGCACGGAGCAAATTTTCAATCCATTCTCTTATGGATTTGAGACGGAAGACACGTTTTTTTATCGGAAAATAGACTGAAAATCGAAAGGATTCATCGTCATTGATGAGTTCTTTTTTTATAGGGGCTTTTCATTTTGTGAAATTATGATATATTTTTACATAAACGCGTTAAAGAGTTGAAGGGAGAGAGAACTAGAAAATGAGATACATAACAGCAGGGGAATCACATGGTCCACAGCTTACGGCAGTTTTAGAAGGAGTCCCAGCAGGTCTTCCGCTTCTAAAGGAGCACATTGATGAAGAGTTAGCGAGAAGACAAAAAGGATATGGACGCGGCAGACGGATGCAAATCGAAAAAGACGAAGTGAAAATTTTAAGCGGCGTGCGTCATGGCAAAACGCTTGGCTCACCAATTACGCTTGTCGTCGAAAACAGGGATTGGAAGCATTGGACAAATATTATGTCCATCGAACCGCTTGAAACAGAAGAGGTTAAACGGAAAGTGACGAGACCGCGTCCGGGGCATGCGGATTTAAATGGTGCCATCAAATATGGCCATCGTGATATGCGGAATGTGTTGGAACGCTCATCTGCGCGGGAAACGACCGCGCGTGTAGCCGCTGGAGCGGTAGCGAAACGGATTTTAGCGGAGCTTGGAATTCAAGTAGCTGGTCATGTTCTGGAGATCGGCGGTGTGCGGGCACAGTCTCCTGCTTATGAGTCGCTTGAGCAACTGCAAAGCGTTACGGAACAATCTCCTGTTCGTTGCTTTGACGAAGAGGCTGCCGTAAAAATGATGGAAGCGATTGACCAAGCGAAGGCGAACGGTGACTCCGTCGGCGGAATTGTTGAAGTGATCGTAGAAGGAGTCCCAGCAGGGGTTGGCAGCTATGTTCATTATGATCGAAAGCTTGATGCCAAAATTGCGGCGGCGATGGTTAGCATCAATGCCTTTAAAGGAGTTGAAATCGGTATCGGCTTTGAAGCCGCCCGGCTTCCGGGAAGCGCCGTGCATGATGAAATTACTTGGGATAGGGAAGTAGGATTTCGCCGCCGCACCAACCGCGCTGGCGGTTTTGAAGGCGGAATGACAACGGGGATGCCGATTGTGGTGCGCGGAGTGATGAAGCCGATTCCGACTTTATATAAACCGCTTGAAAGTGTCGATATTGAAACAAAAGAGCCGTTTGCCGCCAGCATTGAGCGTTCAGACAGTTGCGCGGTTCCAGCCGCCAGCGTTGTTGCTGAGGCAGTGGTCGCTTGGGAAATTGCCGCGGCCATTGTTGACCAATTTGGCCAAGATCGAATGGATTTAATTAAAGCGAATATGGAACAGATGCGCCGATATGCAAGGGAGTTTTAATGATGGAGCAGATAGCTATACAAACAGCGACTAAACAGTACCCGCTTTGTTTAGGGGAAGGAATGCTTGAATTATTGCCGCAATGGCTTGAAGAGCTCGGCTTTCCGCACGGGACAAAGATAATGGTTGTTACAGACGAAACACTGAAAGCTCTCTATTTGTCCCAGCTTGTCGAGCCGCTCAGCCGCCGCTATGATGTTTACACACACGTGATTCCGAGCGGAGAAGCCGCTAAATCATTTGAACATTATTATGCTTGCCAAACGGCAGCACTGACGTATGGTTTGGATCGCCATTCACTTATCATTGCGTTTGGCGGCGGGGTTGTTGGCGATCTGGCTGGCTTTGTGGCTGCAACATTTATGCGTGGGATTCCTTATATTCAAATGCCGACCACATTGCTCGCCCATGATAGTGCCGTCGGAGGGAAAGTAGCGATTAATCATCCACTTGGAAAAAATATGATCGGTGCTTTTTATCAACCAGAAGCGGTTGTGTATGATGTGAAACTTTTACAATCATTGCCGGAGCGCGAACTGCGCTCTGGATTTGCTGAAGTTGTGAAACACGCTCTAATTGGCGATCCGGGGTTTTACAACTGGCTCAAAATGAACATTCATAGCCTTGCTGATGTTAAAGGGGAAAAATTGCAGCATTGTATTCGAAAAGGAATCGAAGTAAAGGCGCGTATCGTGTCTGAGGATGAACGAGAAACAGGAGTTCGTGCTCATCTCAATTTCGGCCATACGCTGGCCCATGCGCTGGAAAGCGAGCTAGGATATGGTGTGATGACACATGGAGATGCAGTAGCGCTCGGAATGCTATTTGCGATTTTTGTCAGCGAGCGCACATATCGCTTATCATTTGTTGACCATCATTTCGCCAAATGGTTTGAATCGTACGGCTTCCCTGTTGTTCCGCCGAAGCAGCTTGATCCGGAACGATTGCTGCAAAAAATGAAGGGAGATAAAAAAGCGAAGTCGGGAAAAATCCGCATGGTGCTTTTGCGAGAGATTGGACATGTATGCGTAGAGGAAATGGATGATAAACAGGCGTTATCGCTTTTAAATGAATTTTGGCAAAGTGGGGAGAAAGCTGATGATTAGAGGAATTCGAGGAGCGACAACCGTCACGAGTAATGATGCCGAAGAAATTGTGGATGCTACTGAAGAGTTGCTACGGCATATGATTCAAGCAAACGGGATAAAAGCAAGCGATGTAGTATCTGTGCTGATCTCAGTTACCGAGGATTTAACGGCTGCATTTCCTGCTCAAGCGCTGCGCCGAATTGAGGGCTGGACGTATGTGCCAGTCATGTGTACAAGAGAAATCCCGGTTCCCGGCTCTTTGCCGAGCTGTATTCGGATTATGATGACCGCACAAACAGCTAAAGCGCAAGATGAGGTCATTCATATTTATCTGCGCAACGCGGTCCAGCTTCGACCAGATTTATCATTGACAAAAAAAACAGACTTGTAATATTATAGGAAAAAGCAGAAGCGCACTTCTGC
Source organism: Anoxybacillus sp. UARK-01 (assembly GCF_002075365.1). Lineage (NCBI taxonomy): Bacteria > Bacillati > Bacillota > Bacilli > Caryophanales > Anoxybacillaceae > Anoxybacillus > Anoxybacillus sp. UARK-01. The sequence continues at coordinate 383,149 of NZ_NASY01000047.1, forward strand.
TATGTTGACTAGAAGAGTGGAGAAGATGAAGTGTGACGGCATTTTTTGCCGCGAGTAACAAAGCATGAATGGTAGTAAATGAAGTGAGTGAGACGAGTAATAGGGTAGATGAGAATGAGCGAGTTTAGCTGAGGTGAGTGCATGTATGGGATGATTCTACCCAAAGACGCCACGTCTTTGGGTTTTCCTCATTTTATGCCTCATAAACCCTCATTCTCCATCCGAGTAAACGGAGGAGAGAAAAATGAAAAACTGCACATTAACCACTTTTTTGGAAGATTCCGCTGAATTTCGCACGATTCCGATTGTGCGCCGTTTTTTTGCTGATGTACTGGAACCATTGCAGCTCTTTGAAAATTTAAAAGATGAGGCCCATTTTTTACTGGAGAGCAAGGATGAACAATCGCCATGGTCGCGATATTCATTCATTGGGATTGACCCTTTTTTGAAAATTCAGAGCGAAACAGGCCAATCATTTTTCGTTGTTGATGAGCATGGGAAAATCGCTACAACCCTCACATTAAAAGAAGCGTTTTTGCATGTGGAAAAGAAGCTGCGAGTAAAGCCGATTGAAACGGATATCCCGTTTGTCGGAGGGGCCGTTGGTTATTTAAGCTATGATTTTATTTCAACGATTGAAAAAGTGCCGTTGCATTCCCAACGCGATCTTGCAATGAAAATGGCTTATTTTGTAATTTGTCAATCACTGATTGTATTCGACCACATAAAGCGTGAAGTTGTATTGATTCATTATGTTCGTCTGCACGAGGACGATCATGAGCGAGAAAAACAAAAAAAGTATGAAGAAGGATTGAGAAGCATAGAAGCGTTGATGAAAAAGGCAACATCTGGAATTCATCGGCCAATTTTACCGCTTTTTGATGATGAAGAACTGCAGCGCATTTCTTTTAAACAACTATCGTCAACATATGATCGAGCTTCGTTTATGCGGGATGTCGAAGCGATCCAACGCTACATTGAAGCGGGGGACATTTTCCAAGCTGTGCTGTCGCAGCGTTTTACGATTCCCGTTCGCATCACTGGATTTCAATTATATCGCATGCTCAGAAAAATCAATCCGTCGCCATATATGTTTTATATTCAAACAGATGAAGAAGAAATTGTGGGAAGCTCGCCAGAAAAGCTAGTCCAAGTGCAACAGCGCCAAATTGAAATCCATCCGATTGCCGGAACGCGCCGGCGAGGAAGGTCGAAAGAAGAGGACGAAGCGTTAGCGCTTGAATTATTGAACGACCCGAAGGAACAGGCAGAGCATTATATGCTGGTAGATTTAGCAAGAAATGATATTGGAAAAGTGGCGAAATATGGAACAGTGAAGACGCCTGTGCTGATGGAGATCGGTAAATTTTCTCATGTTATGCATCTGATTTCGAAAGTAACAGGGGAGCTAAAAGACGGAGTTCATTCTATTGATGCCTTGCTGGCGTCATTTCCTGCTGGAACAGTAAGCGGGGCCCCAAAGGTCCGGGCCATGCAAATTTTAAATGAATTGGAACCAACGGCGCGCCACATATACGCCGGAACAATTGCTTATATCGGCTTTGATGGCAACATCGATTCTTGCATTGCCATTCGCACGGCGATGGTGAAAGACGGTTATGCTTATGTGCAGACTGGCGCCGGTGTCGTGGCTGACTCCATCCCCGAACGGGAGTGGAAGGAAACCCATAATAAAGCAAGTGCGCTAGTAAAATCCATCGAGCTGGCAGAAAAGGTGTTCACAAAAAGGGGGCGTTTATATGCTTAAACAACTATTAGCCAAATGTATTGAGGGATATTCGCTAAGTGAACAAGAAGCGTATGATGCCATGATTGCCATTATGTCAGGTGAGGCAACAGAAAGTCAGATTGCCAGCTTTTTATCGATTTTGCGCTTGCGTGGTGAAACGGTCGATGAATTAACAGGATTAGCGCGTGGCATGCGCAGTCAAATGCTCCGCATTGAGTATGATGAGGAAGTCATTGATACATGCGGCACAGGGGGAGATGAAAAACGGACATTTAACATTTCTACAGCAGCGGCCATTATCGTTTCCTCCCTTGGGGTTAAGGTGGCCAAACATGGCAATCGAGCTGTATCATCGACGAGCGGCAGCGCTGACGTCTTGGAACAGCTTGGCATTCATATTCAAGGAACACCGCAGGAAGCGAAAGCAGCGCTAAAAACAAAAGGGCTCGCCTTTCTCTTTGCCCCCTTTTACCATGCGGCGATGAAGCATGCAGCAGTTCCACGTAAAGAAATCGGCTTTCGCACCGCATTTAATCTGCTTGGACCGCTTGCCAACCCTGCTGGATGCAAGCGACAAGTGATTGGCGTATATTCAACAGCATATGCTGAAAAATTGGCGGAAACACTGAAACGGCTCGGTTCCTCTCATGTTGTGCTGGTAACTGGCCGAGATGGATTGGATGAATGCAGCATCACCACTGAAACAGATATCGTTGAACTAAAGGATGGAAGCATTCGCCGCTTTGTCGTGACTCCTGAGGAGTGCGGACTGCCTCGCGGAAGGCTCGAAGATATTCAAGTCTATAACGCTTCGCAGAGCGCAGCGCTTTTGCGGACGGTGATGGCAGGAACAGCGAATGAGAGCGCTGAGAATATTGTTTGTCTGAATGCAGGTGTCGCGCTTTATATTGCCCAAAAAGCCAGTACGATTCATGAGGGGGTCAAACTGGCAAAAGAAGCAATCAGAACGCAGCGGGCGCTTGCACAATTGCATCGTTTACAAACGAGGGAGGTGGAAAATTATGCTTAAACAAATTCTTGCTACAAAGCAAAATGAGATCGAACGAATAGAATTACCGCCTCGCTATCATTTTCCACGCTTTTCGCTGTGTACAGCACTTAAAAATGCGAAGCGATCCATAGGGATGATTGCTGAGGTGAAAAAAGCGTCTCCATCCAAAGGGATTATCCGGCCCAATTTCCAGCCTGTTGAGATTGCCAAAGCGTATGAACAAGCGGGAGTGGATGCCATTTCTGTTTTGACGGATCAAACTTATTTCCAAGGTCATTACCGATATTTAATCGAGATTAAAGAGACGGTCCGTCTTCCTGTGTTGCGTAAAGATTTTATCATTGATCGGCTGCAAATTGAAGAGAGTGCAAGAATCGGTGCCGATGCCATTTTATTAATTGGAGAAGCACTTTCACCAAAAAAACTGCATGAGCTCTATGAAGAGGCATATGAAAAAGGCTTGGAATGCTTAGTCGAAGTGCATAGCCGCCAAACGCTGGAAGCCATTTTAGAACAATTTACTCCAGAAATAGTGGGCATTAATAATCGAGATTTGCAGACATTTACGACCTCTTTAGACGCAACAAAGAATTTGCTCCCGCATGTGCCTCCATCATGCGTGGTAGTCAGTGAAAGCGGCATTGCGAATGCCTATGATTTACAGCGGGTACGCGCATACGGCGCACATGCAGTGTTAGTAGGTGAATCGTTAATGAGACAAGACGATGTGATGCAGGCTGTTGACGAGCTATACAAGGAGGTTAGAAGCGATGTCCGTCCTTCTTAAATATTGCGGGCATCAGTCCCTTTCCGATCTGCAAAAAGGGATCAAGAGCTGCGCGGATTATCTTGGGATTATTTTTGCCGAAAGCAAGCGAAAGGTCGATGCGCATGAAGCGAAAACATGGTTAAAGATGGTGGATTTAGGGAAGAAGCAGCTGGTTGGGGTGTTTGTAAACAGTTCAGCAGAGGACATTTATGCAGTCACAGATCTGCTTCCTCTTTCTGTGATTCAATGTCATGGCACGGAAACGGTGGAGCAGATAGCAAAGATCAAAGCGGCAACGGATTTGCCTGTTTGGAAAGCGATTCATCATAGCGAAGAGGCGTTGAGTAAAATGAGACAATATGCAACAGTTGCTGACGGCTATATTGTTGACAGTCGAGTGAAAGGAGCGTGGGGCGGAACAGGCCTATCGTTTAACTGGGAAGCAATCCCCTTTTATTTGGAAGAAGCGAATCGCCAGGGAGTCCCGTGTTTCATTGCAGGCGGCATAACGCCAGATAATGTGGCCCAACTGCTTTCTTATCGCCCCCATGGTGTGGATATAAGCAGTGGTATCGAAGAAAACGGTAAAAAAAGTGCGCGGAAAATGATGGAGATTGAAAAGAGGGTGAAGCATGATGTACAAGGGACCAAATGAAAATGGGAGATTTGGGGAATTTGGCGGCAAGTTTGTTCCCGAAACGTTAATGCTCCCGCTTGAAGAAATAGAGAGAGAGTTTGAGAAAGCCATGGCGGATCCAACGTTTCGAACGGAATATATGGATATTTTGCAAGAATATTCAGGGCGGCCGACATCGCTCACATTTGTTAAGAACCTTACTGAAAAATTCAATGGAGCGAAAATGTATTTGAAACGTGAGGACTTAAACCATACCGGTGCTCATAAAATTAACAATGCGATCGGACAGGCGCTTTTAGCAAAGCGAATGGGCAAAAAGAAACTGATTGCTGAAACTGGAGCGGGACAGCACGGAGTCGCTGCGGCCACTGTCGCCGCACGCTTTGGCATGGAATGCATCGTATTTATGGGCGAAGAAGATATCAAACGGCAAGAGTTAAATGTGTTTCGCATGAAACTCTTAGGAGCGGAAGTCGTGCCTGTTTTTAGCGGAAATCGAACATTGAAAGACGCGACCAATGAGGCCATCCGCTACTGGGTTCAGCATTGTGACGATCATTTTTACATGATCGGTTCGGTTGTCGGACCGCATCCTTATCCAAAAATGGTACGTGAATTCCAGCGCATTATCGGCGATGAAGCTAAACAGCAATTTTTAGAGCGTGAAGGAAAGCTTCCAGAAGTCGTCGTGGCGTGTGTAGGCGGAGGAAGCAATGCGATTGGCACGTTTTATCCGTTTTTAGACGACGAGGTTGCGCTTATTGGTGTGGAAGCAGCAGGAAAAGGCACGAACACCCCTTACCATGCCGCGACAATAACAAAAGGCACCAAAGGAGTGATTCATGGTTCACTCACCTATTTGTTGCAAGATGAATACGGACAAATACTGGAACCTTACTCCATTTCAGCTGGCCTTGACTATCCTGGAGTCGGTCCAGAACATGCTTACTTAGCAAGCATTGGGCGTGTGCAATACGAGAGTGTCACAGATGAGGAAGCGCTCCATGCCTTCCAGCTGCTTGCCAGAGAGGAAGGAATCATTCCAGCGATCGAATCTGCTCATGCTCTTGCTCATACGTTTAAACTCGTGCCACACCTTCCGAAGGACAGCGCGGTGCTCGTATGCTTGTCAGGACGGGGCGATAAAGATGTGCAAGCCATTATGAATAGAGAGAAAGGGGGAGCTGACATTGCAGCTATCTCTAACGACTAAAACGATGTTTATTCCATTCATTATGGCCGGGGATCCGCATCCAGATATAACAGTGGAGCTAGCGCTTGCTCTTCAAGAAGCTGGTGCCGATATATTGGAGCTGGGAGTTCCTTATTCTGATCCGCTCGCAGACGGTCCCATCATTCAGCGGGCAACATCAAGAGCGCTGAAGCACAAAATGAACTTACCAAAAGCGATTGAACTCGTGCCGGTGCTGCGAAAAAAAGGTGTGAAAATTCCTATTATTCTCTTTACCTATTACAATCCTGTGTTACAATTAGGAGAAGAATTCTTTTTTACTTTAGTGAAGGAAAATGGAGTCGACGGCGTCTTAATTCCTGATTTGCCATTTGAAGAAAGCGAATCGATTCGCAAGCTGAGCGCAGAGGCTGGTGTCGCCTGCATTTCGTTAGTAGCGCCAACATCCAAACAGCGAATCGAGAAAATTGCTTCCAGCGCACAAGGCTTTTTGTATTGTGTTTCGTCGCTTGGGGTAACCGGTGTACGAGATACGCTGCCTGATGAATTGGAATCATTTTTAATGGAAGTGAAGCAATACAGCCGGGTTCCGGTAGCGGTCGGCTTCGGAATTTCAACAAGCGAGCAGGTGAGCATGCTGAAAAACTATAGCGATGGTATCATCATTGGCAGCGCGCTTGTCCAAAAAATGGAACAGCTCGGGGATCGGCTGTTGCATGAAGAGACAAAACAGGAAGCGCTCAATGAATTTCAGCGGTACGCTCAAATGCTGACGGCGCCGTTGGGAAAACGCTGCACTCCTTAAATCAGCCAAAATTTGCAATGGGGTGAGAAGATGAAAATTAAAAATCAATTGCAAGGGCTGCCCCCTTATCAGCCAGGTAAATCGATGGAGGAAGTAAAGCAGCAATATGGACTAACGGATGTCATCAAGCTGGCCTCGAATGAAAATCCATATGGCAGTTCTCCAACTGTTAAAAAGGCGATTGTCGAGGTTTTGGATCAGCTTGAGCTGTATCCAGACGGTTACGCCCGCATTCTCCGGGAAGAAGTAGCACGGCATCTCGGAGTGAAAGAAACGCAGCTTCTTTTTGGCAATGGTTCAGATGAAGTAATCCAAATTCTTTGCCGTGCTTTTCTGTCAGCGGAGACGAACACAGTGATGGCTGCTCCAACTTTTCCGCAATATCGCCATAACGCTGTAATTGAAGGAGCAGAAATTCGTGAAATTCCGCTTGTGGATGGATGTCATGACTTGTCGTCCATGCTTGCTGCGATTGATGAACAGACGCGCATTGTTTGGGTATGCAATCCGAATAACCCAACGGGCACGTATGTCGATGAGCAGCAGCTATCCGCCTTTTTACAACAAGTTCCAAAGCATGTGCTTGTCGTATTAGATGAAGCATACTATGAATATGTCACGGCGGAAGACTATCCAGAAACCGTACCGCTGTTAAATGAATATCACAATTTAATGATTTTGCGCACGTTTTCGAAAGCTTATGGATTAGCGAGCTTGCGCATTGGCTACGGTGTAGCAAACGAAGCGTTGATTCAGCAGGTTGAACCGGCCCGCGAGCCGTTTAATACATCGAGTGTTGCCCAAGCGGCAGCGCTGGCTGCTCTTAGTGACCAGACATTTATCCAGCAATGTGTTTCTAAAAATAAACAAGAGCTGGAAAAGTTTTATCGTTTCTGTCAGGAACATCGTCTATCTTATTACCCTTCCGAAACGAATTTCATTTTGATTGATTTCGGAATAGAGGGGAATCGTGTATTTCAATACTTATTAGAAAAAGGAATGATTGTGCGCTCTGGAAATGCGCTCGGATTTCCGACTTCCGTGCGGATTACCATCGGGTCGGAGGAACAAAATCAAAAGCTTTTCCAAGTGCTTGGACAAATGTTGAAAGAAACGCAACTCGTTTGACAAAAGCCCGCTGCCTAGTTGCGCAGCGGGCATATGTAAAAGAAGAAGGTGAATTTGTTGAAAGGAACGGTCTTTGTCGTCGGCCTTGGGCTCATTGGAGGTTCGATGGCGCTTGCCATTAAAAAGGAGCATCCTGAGGCAACGATTGTCGGATTTGATATCAATGAAGATGAAATAAGGATGGCTCGCACACTGGCAGTCATTGATGAAGCGGCTGCTTCTGTTGAAGAAGGGATGAGCCGGGCTGATGTCATTATTTTAGCAACGCCAGTGATGCAGACTGAAAAAATTTTAACCGATATGCTGACATACCGTTTGCGTCCATCTGTGCTTGTAACGGATGTTGGCAGCACGAAGCAGCGGATTATCGAGCAGGCGAAGGCGTTGCTGGACCAAGGTGTGATGTTTATTGGCGGACACCCGATGGCAGGGTCCCATAAAAGCGGTGTAGTAGCGGCAAAAGCGCATTTGTTTGAAAATGCGTTTTATATTTTAACGCCGACAGAGGCGGTGCCGATGAGTGAAGTGGAGCGATTGAAGCAATGGTTGAAAGGAACGAAAGCGAACTTTGTCATTCTATCGCCAAACGACCATGATCGGATTACGGGAGTGATCAGCCATTTTCCGCATATTATTGCCGCGAGCCTTGTCCATCAGGCCCAGCAATATGAGAGCGAAGACGAGCTTGTCAGCAGGCTGGCGGCTGGAGGTTTTCGCGATATTACGCGCATCGCTTCAAGCAACCCGGAAATGTGGCGCGATATTCTGATACATAACAAAACTGAACTGCTATCGTTGTTTGATCGATGGCTTGCTGAGATGCATAGGATCCGCTCGCTTGTCGAGAAGGAAAAAAGCGAGGAAATCTATCGCTATTTTTTAGAAGCCAAACAATTTCGTGATGGATTGCCTGTAAGGACGAAAGGGGCAATACCGTCTTTTTATGATTTATATGTAGATGTTCCTGACTATCCAGGGGTTATTTCTGAGATTACTGGATATCTAGCACAAGAAAAGATTAGTATCACCAACATCCGCATTATTGAAACGAGGAAAGAAATTTACGGTGTGCTCCGTCTCAGCTTTCAAAGCGAAATGGATCGCGAAAAGGCAAAACAATGCATCCGTGCGCACACGAATTATGAAACATATGAAGGATGAGGAGGAACAACATGCAAGCATTAAGAACCAATGTTCAGTCCTTGCGGGGAACCATTGAAGTTCCTGGGGACAAATCCATCTCTCATCGAGCGGTTATGCTTGGAGCGATTGCTCGCGGCACAACGACGATTGCTCATTTTTTAACAGGTGAGGATTGTTTAAGTACGATTGATTGTTTTCGCAAAATGGGAGTCGATATTGCACAAAATGGGACGGATGTGGTGGTAAAAGGAAATGGAATAGCGGGGTTGTTGGAGCCGCAGGAAATTTTAAATGTCGGAAATTCAGGAACGACAACACGACTGTTGCTTGGTATTTTAGCGGGCTGCTCCTTTCATGCTTGCCTTATTGGCGATGAATCCATTGCGAAACGTCCGATGAAAAGAGTGACAGAACCGCTCCGCATGATGGGGGCCCGTATCGATGGAAGAGATGGCGGGAATTATACGCCTATTTCCATTCGCGGCGGAAGTTTACAGCCGATTCACTATACTTCTCCGGTTGCCAGCGCCCAAGTAAAGTCGGCCATTTTATTGGCGGGGCTCATGGCTGATGGTACGACAACAGTAACAGAGCCGATCAAGTCGCGTGATCATACAGAACGAATGGTGCGATTATTTGGCGGTGAAGTGATAACGAATGGGCTCAGCGTTTCTGTGACTGGAAAACAACAGCTGCGAGGAGCGGATATTTATGTTCCCGGCGATATCTCGTCAGCCGCCTTTTTCTTAGTCGCGGGCGCGATTGTGCCCAACAGCGAAATCGTTCTGAAAAATGTCGGATTGAATCCAACTCGAACAGGAATGATCGATGTGCTGCAGCAAATGGGGGCGGATTTAACCATTGAAAACATTCGCAATGCAGAAACGGAGCCGCTTGGCGACATTACCATTCGAACCTCTAAATTAAAAGCGGTGGAAATTGGCGGAGCGCTTATTCCGCGTTTAATCGATGAAATACCGATTATTGCTCTGTTGGCTACTCAAGCAGAAGGAACAACTGTCATTAAGGATGCAAGCGAGCTAAAAGTGAAAGAAACGAACCGGATCGATACGGTTGTGTCGGAATTGCGCAAGTTAGGCGCTGAAATTGAAGCGACAGAAGATGGAATGCGAATTTATGGAAAAACAGCATTGAAGGCGAAAGAAGCTATTGTCGACAGCTATGGAGACCATCGAATTGGCATGATGCTGGCGATCGCTGCTTGCATTACGGAAGGCACGGTGTCGCTCAAGCGCTCGGAAGCAATCGCTGTATCTTACCCGACGTTTTTTGAGCATTTGCAGGTGCTTTGCTAGTCAAAATAAGAAGAAGGGGATGAACCGCAAGAGAGCAAAACTTCCTTGACGGTGTCATCCTCTTTTCACATCATCCACCGAGAAGTTTCCCACCTCTTAACGGAGTGGAGGTGGTTCACTTGATATCATACGGCACAGAGCCTATGATTGAAATCAATCGATAGAGAGGAATCCGCTGATCATAAAGAGAGTCGCCGAGAAGCATTATATATTCTCGGTCTTTGTCCGCATTCGTATGGCTGGCCTTCAACCGCTGATTTTTCTGACGTTGTTCATTTTGTCTTCCATCCGCGTTGATCAATTGGTTTTTTCATAGATCATACAGAATTGTGTCCATGATTTTTTACGATTTTGCTAATGTTTGATCCATTCACGCATGGATTGTCTCTTCTTTGAAAAAATATTCATACGCGGTTCGATTCTCTCATAGCTTGTCATAAGGACAAGTGTGGGAGGAATGAAACCGTGCCATATATTATTGATCAAGCGAATATGATAAAAAATGGGCAGTTACAGCGCTGTTCCATTGTGGTTGATGGAAACCGCATTGATTACATAAGCCAACAGACAAAGGCTTATCGATGGATCCGCATGCCAGTGAACGAATTTTTATTGACACCTGGATATATTATGCTTGATTTCTCCTTTCAAACGCCACGTTCTTTTCCGGAATTTAAGGAATATATGCAGCAGCATTTCCTTTCTAAAGGATGTACATCACTGCTGGCTGTATGCGATGTTTTATATGAGCAACAACTTCCCAATGCGTTGCAAAAGCTGCGGCAAAGTTTGCTAAACAGCCCCATTGATTATTTCATCGGCGCCAAAATTCCTTTTCGTCTGTTAACCCCTTCCTTCATCAGAGCGTGCAAGCGATGGAAAGTTCCTGTTTTGTTTGTTGAGTTGCAGGGAGAGGAGCGCTTGGAAGAAGCCCCATGGAGTTGGATGTACGAAGCGTTTGTATCGTATCCGGTAACACTTGTTCCTTATTGGATCACCCAAGACGCGACCAAGCGTCTACAAATGCGTTGGAAGGAGCTCCTATCTTCTTATCGCATTCCGTTTATTCCGTTTGCACTGCAAGAACGTACCCCTTTATCATTGGATGTGTTGAAAAAAATCGGCGTTTATCCGCACAAAGGAGATGTGCGTATTGGTGGCGAAGTAGATTATAATCTGTATGCTCGCACATTGCTGAGCGATTCAGTTGCCGAAACGGCGATTGTCGATTATGATAAACATATTCCGATGATTACGGTTCATAATGGAAGAATCGTGAGAGCGGGCAATCACTTGTTTTTTTATCCGGGATTTGGAAAAGAGCGAACGATTCGTGTACCGGGAATGTTTGCAGCCGATTTTTAAGTTTGTAGTAAGGAAGTGTCGGTTATGAAGCAGATGGAACAAATTCTTCAGCTTGTGGAAGGCGGAGAGGTGGAAAAGGCGCTGGCGCTTGTCCCGAAAGTAAAAGCTGAAGCAACGGATGAAGAAAAATATATGCTGGCAGAGCAGCTGTTTTCGTGGGGAATGGTCGATGAGGCTTGCGAAATAGCGGAAGAGCTTTCGTTCCGTTATCCAGAAGACGGTGAAATACAGCTGTTTTTAGCGGAAATCTATATGGAACTGGATGAAGAAGAGAAGGCGCTAGAAATATTGGCAGATGTGGACGAGCAGGATCCTCTGTTTCCGAGAGCATGCTTGCTGGCAGCCGATCTTTATCAAATGCAGGGGCTTGAGGAAGTTAGCGAGCAGAAGCTCAAAAAAGCATATGAGAAACTGCCGGATGAGCCTATTATTCAATTCGCACTTGCTGAGCTGTATTTTGCCAATGGGAACTATCAGCAGAGCATTCATTTTTACCGGAAAATCCTTGAGCAGGAGACAACGGTAGCAGGCACTTTAATTTCGGAACGAGTAGCAGAGGCGTTTAGCTTGCTCGGAGAATTCGAACAGGCTTTGCCGTATTACGAGGAGGCTCTGCAGCAAAAAGTGGACAGCCATATATTGTTTGGCTACGGGTTTACCGCTTTTCAGGCCGAATATTATCAAACTGCCATTGAGAAACTAACACAGCTCAAAGAGCTTGATCAGGATTATGTCCCTCTTTACTTATATTTGGCTAAGTCATATGAACAGGAAGGCCAAATAAGCGAAGGCTACGAAATGGCCAAGGAAGGGTTGCAAATAGATGAATGGAACAAAGAACTGTTTTTATACGCCGGTAAGCTTGCTTTAAAGCTTGGAAAGGAAAATGAGGCAGAAACGTATATCCGAAAGGCCATTGAAATCGATACAGGATATATCGAAGCGTTTCTTACTTTGATGCATATGCTTCTGCATCAAGAGCGCTATGATGAGGTGCTTGCTTGCATTGAAGAGGCGATGGCGCAGGGAGAATATGATCCGCAAATGGAATGGATGCTGGCCCGTGCTAAACATAAGCTTGAGATGTATTCGGATGCATTAAACCATTATCAAGAGGCATATACTTTCTTTAAGAATGACGTTGATTTTCTTGAAGAATACGGTTATTTTCTTCTGGAAGAAGGAAATCGGGAACGTGCTAAAGAAGTATTTGAACAAATTGTGCGGATTGATCCGGTTCATACGGAAGCGCTGCACATGTTATGGCAGCTCGAAGAGTAAGGGGCTTGGGTGAACATAAACCTCTTTCTTGGAAAACAATAGAGGGGGAGGAGTAGGATGACAGTATCGGTGAACGAAAAAAAGGAGTTCATTCGTTGGTTTTTGAGCCACTACCAGTTAAAAAGGCGCGAGTGTGTATGGATTTTAAACTACTTAATGAGTCACGACCAGCTGATGCGCAGAGTGCATTTTGTGGAAAATGCCCAATATTGCCCGCGGGGAATGGTGATGTCGACTCATTGCGTTGACGATGTTCCGTTTCGCTTTTATAAAGAAAACGTCATGACGACAGATGCTGAAAAGTCATTTCATGATATTCGCCTTAACCGCGAAGAAGATATTTACATCCAGCTTAATTTTCGAGCTTCATTTCATTCGCCGCAATACGTTGCCGTGCTGGAAGAAAATCCGTATGCCCCAAAATATACACAAGTGAATGAAAAAGATCAAATACTTGCAGAGCAATTTTTAGAAAAATCGCTTTATAACTTTCAAAAAGAACGGCTGATGAAGCTTATTGATGAAGCGCTGGATCGTCAAGATGAACTGGAGTTCAAGCGATTGACAGACCAATTAAAACAGCTGTAAACCTTGTGTGATGCAAGGTTTTTCTTTTTTGTGCAAGTATGGTATGTTGATAAAGAGGAATGGATAACCAAAAAGAGGGGAGAATAAAATCGTGAAGTGGACAGTAAGCGATGTGGATATGTATGAAAAAGAGAAGCAATATATTGATACAGCTTTGCTTCCTCTTGTCCAACTTACCTTATCCAATGCGACGAAAACGGCTGTTGCCGGCGGTGAACTTGTTCAGCTGCTTGCAAGTGAAGTGGAGCGGCAGTTGAAGGGGCGTCTCTTCTTGCTTCCGCCATTTACATACTTTTTAACCGAAACGAAGGAAGAATGTGTGAAACGGTTGAACGTTTGGACAGATGAATTAAAGAAAAGCGGCATGGCTCACGTCTTTTATTTAACAAGCGATCGGATGTGGAACGAAACAGAACTTGGCGGCAAGCTGTTTGTTTTGCCTTCTATTCCGCTTGAACATATGGATGAGGTCTATCAGCAGCAAATGGTCCGCGAACAAACATCCAAGCTGTTAAGCTCATTCATTTCTCATTGGACGTAGAGGATACGGTTGATTTGCGAGCGTTTTCATTGACGATCTTATTGACCTTGTCTCCATCTTGAGCTATCATTAGAATGTCCTAGTTTTATATGTGTTATAAGATTTTGTCCGGATGGACTTAATTTTACATAGAGGGGGGAAAATGATGAGCGAAAAGAAACACCGTGTATCAAGACGCCAGTTTTTAAACTACACATTAACGGGAGTGGGCGGATTTATGGCTGCTGGTATTCTCATGCCAATGGTGCGGTTCGCGCTAGATCCGATTTTAAAGGAAGAAGCAGCAGAAGAGATGGTAGCGGTTGCGCAAGTGAAAGACATCACAACAGAGCCGCAGCGCTTCGACTTTAAAGTCAAGGTGAAAGACGCATGGTATGAATCTGAAGAACCAAAATCGGCATGGGTGTACAAGGATGAAAAAGGTAATATCATTGCCTTGTCTCCGATCTGTAAGCATCTTGGCTGTACCGTTAACTGGAATGGGGATAAGTCGCACCCAAATCAGTTTTTCTGTCCATGCCACTATGGCCGTTATACAAAGGATGGTACAAACGTGCCTGGAACGCCGCCAATGCATCCGTTAGACCGTTACGAGTACAAGGTGAAGGATGGCAAGTTGTATTTAGGTAAAGCGAAACCACGAGGGGAGGCGTAATACGTGTTAAATAAAATTTATGACTGGGTAGACGAGCGGTTAGATATTACGCCTTTGTGGCGAGATATCGCTGACCATGAAGTGCCAGAGCATGTAAACCCAGCCCATCACTTTTCTGCATTCGTTTATTGTTTTGGAGGGCTCACATTTTTTGTTACAGTCATTCAAATCTTATCAGGAATGTTTTTAACCATGTACTACGTTCCAGATATTAAGAATGCTTGGGAGTCCGTGTATTATTTACAAAATGAAGTAGCATTCGGTCAAATTGTGCGCGGAATGCATCACTGGGGAGCAAGTCTTGTCATTGTCATGATGTTTTTACATACATTGCGCGTCTTTTTCCAAGGGGCCTATAAAAAGCCTCGTGAGTTGAACTGGATTGTCGGCGTGCTCATCTTTATGGTCATGATGGGGCTAGGCTTTACAGGATACTTGCTTCCATGGGATATGAAAGCGCTATTTGCAACAAAGGTTGGTTTGCAAATCGCTGAGGCTACTCCGATTATTGGTACGGCAGTGAAAACGCTATTAGCGGGTCATCCGGAAATTGTCGGTGCACAAACGTTGACACGTTTCTTTGCGATCCATGTATTTTTCTTGCCAGCTGCATTGCTTGGATTAATGGCTGTGCACTTTTTGATGATTCGCAAACAAGGAATCTCTGGTCCACTGTAAAATATATGATTCATGGATGAATCTATAAGATAAAGGAGGGAAACATGATATGCATCGCGGAAAAGGGATGAAATTCGTCGGCGATTCGCGTGTTTCTGCTGTGAGAAAACCGAATATTCCGAAGGATTATTCGGAATATCCAGGAAAAACAGAAGCGTTTTGGCCGAACTTCTTATTAAAGGAATGGATGGTTGGTGCTGTCTTCTTAGTTGGCTTTTTATGTTTAACGGTTGCTCATCCATCTCCGCTGGAACGGATCGCTGACCCGACAGATACGTCATATATTCCGCTTCCAGACTGGTATTTCTTGTTTCTATACCAATTGCTGAAATACTCATATGCTTCAGGTCCTTATACGGTCATTGGTGCGATCGTGATGCCGGGTCTTGCCTTTGGAGCATTATTGCTTGCGCCATTTTTAGATCGCGGGCCGGAACGTCGTCCATGGAAACGTCCAGTTGCGGTCGGCATGATGTTGTTAACGCTTGCAGCAATGGTTTTCCTTACTTGGGAATCGGTCGTTACTCACGACTGGAAAAAAGCTGCGGAACAAGGGAAAATCCGTGCTGAAGTCGAAATCGACAAAAACGCGGACGGATATAAAATTGCCCAAGCAAATACATGTACAACTTGTCACGGTGAAAACCTTTCCGGAGGAGCAGCAGCGCCTTCGCTTGTCGGCACAGGGCTAAAGCCAGAAGAAATTGCGAAAATTGCTAAAGAAGGTAAAGGCGGCATGCCTCCTGGGGTGTTCAAAGGAACAGATGAAGAATTGAAAAAGCTATCTGAATTTATTGCAGGATTGAAAGCAGAGTAGGATTAAAAGTGACAGGAAAAAAGCTGGCTACTATTAGTCAGCTTTTTTCTTTCATCTATATAATAAATACAATTTGATGGTTCAACACTTATCCGAAAGTGAGCGGATGATAACCGATTTCGACGGTCGGACGACCGAATAACACCGCTTTCTAGGCACATGAACTTGTCTGGAATGGCCAGCCGTTTGGCGCTTGGTCACGCCAAAGCGTGACAGCGGCAAGCCGCTAGCTTGTTTCTAATCATCAAAGAATTTTCGTCGGCTATAACATATAAGCTTGCTATAGAAGAAAGGAGGTGGAACATGATACAGTGGTATCTTTTACTTGCGGCTCCCTCTGTTCTTTGGCTGCTGCTTGTGATCAACATTGCCGGAACTATTTACGGATATATATGGTATGGACCGCAGCTTGCGGAAACACCAAGCCGATTTTTATTATTTGTCCCTGACAGCCCTACCGCTAGTTTGTTTTTTGTTTTTGTCTTGCTTGCTTTTATATTAAAAAGAAATTGGCCATTATTAGAAGCTCTGGCGATGGTGACTCTATTGAAGTACGGAATTTGGGCGGTCGTTATGAACATTCTTGTCTGGAAAGTGACTGGAACGCTTGGATGGCAAGGATGGATGCTTATTTTCTCTCACGGAGCAATGGCCATTCAAGGCTTGCTGTATGCCCCATTCTATCGAATGAAGGTGCGGCATTTAGCTTTTGCTGCTATATGGACCCTGCATAATGATGTGATCGATTATGTGTTTCAGATGCTGCCTCGTTACAGCATGCTTGAACAGTATATCCCGCAAATCGGCTATTTTACTTTCTGGCTAAGCATGATTTCTATTGCCGTTGCTTATGTATTGGGAATAAAAGAAGGTCGTCTACAAATTTCGCTCAAATAATGGTCTAACCTTGTCCAGCCTCTCATACATTGTAGTAGTTAGCGGAGGAGGGACAAGAATGAGGCGAATGGCAGTCATATGGATCATTATGATCCTTTGTGCATTTCCGTCAGCTGTCTTTGCTACACATCATGATGAATGGCAAAGGCTTGATAAAATTTCAGATCAGGCATTGCAGCTTGCTAAAAATAAGCGTTTTGAAGAAGCGAAGGACGTGTTGAATTATTTTTCTGATGAATTTTTAAAGTTAAATGCACGCGATCGCCTTAAATCGATGGATGAATGGCGTGCCATCACCATCACGCATGAAAATGCGTTAAAAGCCATTACCGCTTCCACATTGCCAGCGGAAGACCGAATTGATCAAGTGGTGCAGTTTCGTCTTGTAATCGATGCTGTTCATTCCAATTATCAGCCGCTTTGGGCGGAAATGGAATCTTCGATTATGGGGGCATTTCAGGAAATTGAAACAGCGATTGAGAGCGGGGATGAGCAGCAGTTTCAAACGGTGCTACAGCAATTTTTGCATCAATATGAAATCATCGAGCCAAGCGTAAAAATTGATGTGGAGCCTGCCTGGGCCAAAAAGGCAGATCAAGACATTGAACAGCTCCAAAGCCCGAGCTTTCACGCCCTTGACAAAACCAAGCAGCAGGAGCAGCTTGCGCAAATGAGGCAAGATCTTGCGGCATTGTTTAATCATATGAAAAAGGATGAAGCAGATTCTTCCTTATTATGGGTGATGATTTCTACGGGAGGAATGATTATATTGACATTAACCTATGTCGGGTTTCGCAAATATCGTGGAGAAAAGCAAAAAGCTCGCTCACATGAGGAACAATAAAAAAGGCTGAGGTCGAATCTCAGCCTTTTTGCTTGGCAGACCGGCCTTATGCTTTTGCTCTTAATCGTTTTGAATGGGCTGCTTATTTTCATCGAGGGTAAATCCCTCACCGAGTACATCATGCACATCTGTCACGGCGACAAAAGCATGGGGATCTACGGAAATAATGACATTTTTAAGGCGCGGTAATTCATTTTTGGCTACTACGCAATAAAGCACATCTCGTTCTCTTTTGGTATAGGAGCCGCGTCCTTTTAAAACGGTTACACCACGCTCCATTTCTGTTAAAATTTTGGCAGCGATTTCTTCGCTCTTTTCAGAAATAATGGTCGCTCCTTTTGCAGCATAACCGCCTTCCTGCATAAAATCAATGACGCGGGCGCCAATAAAGACGGCAACTAGCGTGTACATGGCCTCGCGGTATGAAAGGTATAAAAGCGACAATGTAATGACAACCGCATCAAAAGCAAACATGGTTTTTCCCATGCTAATTCCGCGATATTTGTAGAGAAGCCTTGCAATAATATCGACCCCCCCGGTTGTTCCCCCATAGCGAAAGATGATCCCAAGCCCGATTCCGACAAAAACGCCGGCAAACAAGGCTGCGAGCGTTAAATCATGCTTTAGCGGCATCTTGATTGCATAATGTTGAAAAATCCATAGAAATAAGGATAAGCTGACGGTCCCGATCATGGTATAAAAAAAGGAATGGCGTCCGAGCAGCTTCCAGCCGATAAAAAAAAGCGGGATGTTCAGCAGCAAATTCGTGAGGGAGGGATCGATGCCGAACAAGAAATAAAGGAGAAGCGTGATGCCTGTTACTCCTCCTTCCGCTAGATTATTTTGCATATTAAAATGAACGAGTCCAAATGCGAAAATAGCCGCGCCAAGTAAAATAAATAAGACATTTTTAATTTTCAGTCCAAAAACCATATGACACCTCCGCATAGTAATGATAGGCCGGCGATCTCAGTCATTAATTATAAATTATAGTGGAAGAGGAGGACTTGAGCAACGAAACGCAAAAATATTTGTCAAAATGGCTGCTTTTAGCTAACATGAAAGCATGAAAGGTGGGAATCAACGATATGTCGGAAAAAACGATCCAGCAATTGCAGAAGGAAGTTGATGATTATATTGGCCAATTTAAAGAAGGCTACTTCAGCCCGCTTGCCATGCTGGCTAGGTTGACTGAGGAATTAGGGGAATTAGCGAGAGAAATCAACCATTATTATGGAGAAAAGCCAAAGAAAAAATCAGAAACCGAAAAGACGATTGAAGAGGAGCTTGGCGATTTATTATTTGTCTTGATTTGCTTTGCGAACTCCCTTCAAATTGATTTAGAAAAAGCGCATGATATGGTGATGGAAAAGTTTCAGACAAGAGATCAAAACAGATGGACAAGAAAGGAAGAGAAAGAGTGAATAATCCAATTAAAGTAGCAGTGGCAGGCCCGCGAGGACGGATGGGACGGGAAGCGGTAGCGCTTGTGCATCATGCGGAGAATTTTCAGCTTGTGGCGGTGATTGACCGCATCCATGATGGAAAGGACTTAGCAGAGGTAGATGGTTTTAACGGCATTCATGCGCCAGTGTATACGGATATTGAACGCTGCTTTCAAGAGACAAAGCCGGATGTTTTAGTTGATTTAACGACTCCGGAAACGGGCAAGCGCCATACTGAGATCGCGCTTCGCTATGGGGTTCGTCCCGTAGTGGGAACGACAGGGTTTAGTCAAGAAGAGATTGAGCAATTAACAAAGCTGGCGGAAGAAAAAGAAATGGGCGCGATTATTGCACCGAATTTTGCAGTGGGTGCCATTTTAATGATGAAGTTTGCTCAAATGGCCGCCAAATATTTTACTGATGTTGAAATTATTGAGCTGCACCATGACCAAAAGCTTGATGCTCCGTCTGGAACAGCTGTAAAAACAGCACAGCTTATTTCGGCGGTGCGACCAACTAAAAAGCAAGGGCATCCTGATGAAAAAGAGACGCTTAAAGGTGCTAGAGGAGCCTCTTATGACGGGATTCCGATTCACAGTGTCCGCCTGCCGGGGTTGATTGCGCATCAAGAAGTCATTTTCGGCGGAAATGGACAATCATTAATCATTCGTCATGATTCGTTTCATCGCGGGTCATTTATGTCTGGAGTCAAGCTATCAATCGAAACCGTGATGAAGCTGCAAACGCTTGTGTATGGCTTAGAGCATATTATTGAATAGCGGGGGTGTCAGCGTGAAAATTGCCTTAATCGCGCATGATAAAAAAAAGGCGGATATGATTCAGTTTGCGACAGCTTATCAAACGATTTTAGCAAAGCATGAGCTGTATGCAACGGGAACAACGGGTTTGCGCATTATGGAGGCAACCGGTTTGCCTATCCATCGGTTTTGTTCGGGACCGTTAGGCGGAGATCAAGAGATTGGCGCTATGGTTGCACGCAATGAAATCGATATGATATTGTTTTTCCGTGATCCTTTAACCGCCCAGCCTCATGAGCCGGACGTCAGTGCTCTGCTTCGGTTATGCGATGTCTATAATGTGCCGCTGGCCACTAATATGGGGACGGCCGAAATTTTAATTAGAGGGCTTGAGCGTGGCGACTTCCAATGGCGGACTATTATTCATGAGAGAAAAGGTGACGAAAATGGAGCATGAGCAACTTGATATACTAGCATTTGGCGCTCATCCAGATGATGTGGAAATCGGGATGGGGGGAACGATCGCCAAATATGCGAAGCAAGGGTATCGAATCGGCATTTGCGATTTAACCTTGGCAGAGCTGTCGTCTAACGGAACTGTAGAACGGCGGCAAAAAGAAGCGCAAAAAGCAGCTGAGTTGCTCGGAGTTGCGGCAAGAATCAATCTTCATCTGCCCGATCGGGGCTTATATAAAACAGAAGAGGCTATTCGCTGTATTGCCGCTGTTATTCGCCAGTATCGTCCACGAGTCATCTTTGCACCGTATTGGGTAGATCGTCATCCCGATCATGGAAATTGTGCTTTTCTTGTCGAAGAAGCGATGTTTTCGGCTGGGATTCGCCGTTATGAGGCAGGAGGGCTGCCGGCACATCGTGTGTTATCGCTTTATTACTACATGATTAACAGTTATGAACGGCCACATTTTGTTGTTGATATTAGCCATACGATGGAAACAAAGCTGGCGAGCCTGAGAGCTTATGCAAGTCAATTTCAAAAAACAGCTCAGTCGGTTGATACGCCGTTAACCAATGGCTATATCGAAACCGTTGAAAGCCGCGAGCGGTTATGGGGAAAGCAAGTCGGAGTGCTGTTTGCCGAAGGATTTATGACGAAACAGCCGCTCGTCATTTCAAATGATTTGCTAGGAGAGAAACAATGAAGCTAAAAATAGGAATTGTCTGTTACCCAACGGTTGGCGGATCCGGTGTTGTCGCCACAGAATTGGGAAAATTGCTGGCGGAAAAAGGACATGAAATTCATTTTATTTCTTCAAGTATGCCCTTTCGCCTAAATAAAGTATATTGCAATATTTATTATCATGAAGTAACAGTCAATCAGTATTCCGTGTTTCAGTATCCGCCATATGATTTGGCATTAGCAAGTAAAATTGCTGAAGTAGCCAAACGGGAAAAGCTGGATGTGCTGCATGTTCATTATGCGATTCCGCATGCGGTTTGTGCGGTATTAGCCAAGCAAATGGTTGGATACGATGTGAAAATTGTGACGACGCTTCACGGGACGGATATTACCGTTCTCGGATATGATCCGTCGTTAAGCGATATGATAAAATTTGGAATTGAACAATCGGATCTGGTTACGGCTGTGTCGAATGCACTTGTTAAGCAAACTTACGAGCTGCTTGATGTTCAAAAGGATATTCATACCATTTATAATTTTGTTGATGAACGCGTGTATCATAAAAAAGATGTTAAGCATTTAAAACAACAATATGGAATAACAGAACAAGAAAAGGTCATTATCCATGTGTCCAATTTTCGCAAGGTGAAGCGTGTTCAAGATGTTGTGCATGCCTTTCTGCATGTTCGCAGCCAAATTCCTGCTAAACTACTGCTCGTTGGTGATGGACCAGAAATGACCGTTGTGTGCAGATTAGTGCGGCAACTAGGATTAACAGAAGACGTTCTTTTCTTAGGAAAACAAGAAAATTTAGAAGAACTTTATTCGATGAGTGATGTCAAATGGCTTTTATCGGAAAAAGAAAGCTTTGGACTTGTTTTGCTTGAAGCAATGGCTTGCGGAGTTCCGTGTGTGGGCACAAACATTGGCGGCATTCCTGAAGTGATTGAAGATGGCAAGACAGGGTTTCTATGCGAGCTTGGCAATATCGAAGAAGTAGCTGAAAAAACGCTACAAATGCTGACAAACGAAGATTTGCATACATATATGGCTGAACAAGCGCTTAAAGCTGTTTATGAAAAATTTCATTCGCAGCACATCTTACAGCAATACGAAGATGTTTATTTTTCGTTGATAAAAGAGGTGAAGCGATGAAAGAACCGTTTCAACGCGCGCTTGGCATTATTCGTAAACTGAAGCAACATGGATATGAAGCTTATTTCGTCGGCGGTGCGGTTCGTGACTATTTGCTAAATCGTCCGCTTGGCGACATTGATATTGCCACATCCGCTCTTCCCGAAGAAGTGATCAAGCTTTTTCCAAAAACGATTCCCGTTGGTTTAAAGCATGGAACCGTTGTTGTGTTAAACGACGGTATTCCATATGAAGTGACAACCTTTCGAACGGAAGGTACGTATGAAGATTATCGTCGTCCCGGGTCTGTGACATTTGTCCGTTCCCTGCGCGAAGACTTGCAAAGGCGCGACTTTACGATGAATGCCATTGCGATGGACGATCATGGAACACTATACGATCCGTTTCATGGACAGCGGGCGATTTCTGCTAAAATCATTTGTACCGTTGGAAAGGCGAGCGAGCGTTTTTCTGAAGATGCTCTTCGCATGATGCGGGCGATTCGGTTTGTCAGTCAGCTCGGTTTTGCGTTAGAAACGGAGACGAAGCAGGCGATTATTGAACATGCTTCGCTGTTGGCGCATATTTCGGTGGAAAGAATAACAGCCGAGTTTGAGAAATTGATGGCGGGCCCATTTGCAGAGAAGGCTTTCTCACTGTTAGAGGAAACAGGATTATATGTGTATTTGCCGGGACTTCGCGAAAAAAAAGAGCCGTTAAAAAAGTTGGCGCAATATGATTGGAAAGCATTGTCCTCTTCGATGGAGCGCTGGGGATTTTTGTGCTATTTGCTGTTAAGCGATCAAGAATCTTCCGCTTTTTTGCGACTTTGGAAGCTGCCTAACCGGCTAATGAAGGATGTGCAACATATTTTGCACATTCTGCCCCTCATTCGCTCACATGATGATTGGAAAAAAGAGCAGTTGTATGAGTTTGGGCTTGATTATGCTTTAGCGGCAGAAACCATTCGTTCCCTTATTGATATGGAAGATGCTTATAGCAATCGCCAACGGCTCGTCGCTCTCTTTGCTCAATTGCCTATTAAAAGCAGAAGTGATTTAGCTATTACCGGAAAAGATATCATGGGATGGATGGGACGTCCGGGCGGTCCGTGGCTGGCAAATATGCTGAAGAAAGTGGAGCAGGCGGTGATTCAAGGAAAAGTAGAAAATGACAAAGAGCGGATAAAGGAGTGGCTCATTTCATGCAATCTGACACAAGAAAAAAATTGCTAGAATTATTTTCTGAGGCCAATGGCGATTTTATTTCCGGACAAAAAATCAGCGATATTCTCGGCTGTTCCAGAACCGCCGTTTGGAAGCATATTGAAGATTTGCGGAAGGAAGGATTTGAGCTTGAAGCGGTGCGCCGCCTTGGATACAGAATTGTGAGTACGCCTGACAAAATTACAGCCAATGAAATCCGCCTTGGTTTAAAAACAGAGGTGTTTGGACAAACGATTTATTTTGAAGAAGAAGTGACCTCTACACAAAAAATGGCTCATCAGTTGGCACATGAAGGAGCAAAAGAGGGGACGATTGTTGTCGCTGAATTGCAGACGGCAGGGCGCGGCCGAATGGATCGAAAATGGTTTTCGCCAAAAGGGACAGGAGTTTGGATGAGTTTAATTTTAAGACCGCCGATTCCGCCGCAAAAGACGCCACAGCTGACGTTGCTGACAGCTGTCGCTATTGTCCAAGCTATTCAGGAAGTGGCGGGGCTTGTTCCTGATATTAAATGGCCGAATGATATTTTAATCAACGGCAAAAAATGTGTCGGCATTTTAACGGAGCTGCAGGCTGATCCTGATCGCGTTCATTCTGTTACGATTGGAATGGGAGTGAACGTCAATCATGAACGCGATCAATTTCCTGAAGATCTTCGCGGCATTGCCACATCATTGGCGATTGAAAAGGGAGAAAAAATAAAACGAGCTCGTCTCATCCAGGAAGTACTATTAAAAATGGAAACATTGTATCGGCAATATTTGCAGCATGGCTTTTTGCCGATCAAGCTGCTATGGGAAGGATACGCTATAAGCATTGGTAAAGAAATTACCGCTCGCACCTTGAACGGAACGATCCGTGGTTTCGCGCGCGGCATTACAGATGAAGGCGTATTAATCCTGGAAGACCATGATGGAACGATTCATCACATTCATTCCGCCGATATTTCATTGTAGCAAAAGTGTTCGAATTTTGTTAAAATATAGATGGATGTACAAGGGCAGTATCTTTTAGCGAAGAACTGCACCATGAAAAATGTGTCAGTGTTGTCAATGTGATCTGCCTTGATCCGCTAAAGGACTGGGACAGAGGGATGAACTCGGCCGATACAATCAACATCCTTCTTCTCAAGGTGGGGAAGAAGGTTTTTTTATTCGGAGATTCATCTCCTCTGCAAACAAGGAGGAGGGATATGCCATGAAAACAACCAGTGATTTTTTGAAGATGAAGAAGACAAACGAGCCGATTGTGATGCTGACAGCGTATGATTTTCCGTCAGCAAAGCTTGCGGAAGCTGCTGGAGTAGACATGATTCTTGTCGGCGATTCGCTTGGGATGGTTGTGCTCGGATATGATTCCACCATTCCGGTAACAGTGGAGGACATGATTCATCATACGAAGGCAGTGCGGCGTGGAGCCATGAACACGTTCATTGTCACGGACATGCCGTTTATGTCTTACCATCTGTCGAGGGAAGAAGCACTTCGCAATGCTCAGCGCATCATGCAGCAGTCTGGAGCTCATGCCGTAAAAGTTGAAGGGGCCGGCGAAGTCATAGAGGTCATTCGTGCCCTGACTGAAGCAGGTGTTCCAGTTGTTGCCCATTTAGGTTTAACTCCGCAATCTGTCGGGGTGCTTGGTGGATATAAAGTGCAAGCGAAAGACGCTGAAAGCGCTCGCAAACTTTTACAAGATGCAAAATGGTGCGAGGAGGCCGGAGCGGTCGCTTTAGTTCTCGAATGCGTGCCAAAGCAGATTGCCGCCGAAATTACTAAGCAATTAACCATTCCCACTATTGGAATAGGAGCAGGTAATGAAGTAGATGGACAGGTGCTTGTCTATCATGATGTGCTCGGATATGGAGTAGAACGGGTACCTAAGTTTGTTAAAAAATATGCCAATATTGAAGAAACGATGCAGCATGCCTTGACAAGCTATGTGATGGAGGTAAAGCTTCGGCAGTTTCCTGAACGTGAGCATATGTTTACGATGAAAGAAGAAGAATGGATTGCACTATATGGAGGAAAGCAGTAATGATGATCATTCAAACGATCCAAGAAATGCAGCAAAAAACAGCCCAATACCGTCAGCAAGGAAAGTCCATTGGCTTTGTACCGACAATGGGGTATTTGCATGAAGGCCATGCTGCCTTGCTGAAAAAAGCGCGAGAGGAAAATGATATTGTTGTATTAAGCGTGTTTGTTAATCCATTGCAGTTTGGACCAAATGAAGATTTCGACCGATATCCGCGCGATATGGAGAGAGATGAAAAGATCGCCAAAGCGTCAGGGGTGGATCTATTGTTTTATCCATCCGTGACAGAAATGTATCCGCGGCCATTAAGCGTGCAGGTGGCCGTCAAGGAGCGCGTTGATGTATTATGCGGAAAATCAAGACCGGGGCATTTTGATGGCGTGGCTACGGTATTAGCGAAACTATTTCATATTGTCATGCCGACCCGTGCTTACTTCGGGATGAAAGATGCGCAGCAGGTAGCAGTGGTTGATGGACTTATTCGCGATTTCCATTTTCCGATCGAGCTTGTTCCAGTTCCGACTGTTCGCGAAGCGGACGGGCTAGCGAAAAGCTCGCGCAATGTGTATTTATCTCCGGAAGAGCGAAAAGAAGCTCCTGCCCTGTACGCGGCATTGCAAAAAGCGAAGCGGGCGATTGAAAATGGCGAGCGCAATCCATCGGCTATTTGTGCTCTTGTTGAAGATTATATTCAAACTTATACACATGGTATCATTGATTATGTTGAAGTATATTCTTATCCAGATTTGCAACCGCTTCAGAAAATATCTGGAAAAATCATCATTGCGCTTGCTGTCAGGTTTACAAATGCGCGACTCATTGATAATATAACTCTTGATGTGGAATCGTAATGTTGGGGGGACAATCATGTTTCGTACATTAATGAATGCAAAAATCCACCGTGCGCGTGTGACGGAAGCGAATTTAAATTATGTTGGAAGTATCACGATTGATGAAGATATTTTGGACGCGGTTGGCATGGTAGCAAATGAGAAAGTACAAATTGTTAATAACAATAACGGCGCACGTTTTGAAACATATATTATTCCAGGAGAACGGGGAAGCGGTGTGTTTTGCTTAAATGGAGCGGCTGCTCGTCTTGTGCAAAAGGATGATGTCATCATCGTCATTTCCTATGCCCTTATTCCAGAGGAGAAAATTGCAGCGCATCGTCCGAAAATCGCGATTATGGACGAGCATAATCGAATTCAGCAATTAATGGTAGCCGAACCAGCTCATACAGTGATGTAAGCTGAAGCTCAAGCTTTCTAAAGACAGAACCTCTCATGTTTAGGGAGAAAAGTAATGGTTCCGGCTTATTATAAATGTTTGGCCAGGATAGAGATTCGATCCGTTTGTATGGATATAAAAGCAGGAAGGCGGTGATGCTACCGCTTTTCCTGTCATAAAAAAGGGGGCTGTTTCTCAGTAGAGAACGCCCCTATTATTGCGCGATTGAGGTGAAACGATGGATGAACGGTTTGTAGTCATAGACCTAGAAACAACAGGGAATTCAGTGAAAAAAGGGGATCGAATTATTCAAATCGGGCTCGTCGTTATTGAAAATAGACAAATAGTCAAGCGGTTCTCCAGTTTTGTTAATCCGGAATGCAGCATTCCACCTTTTATCCAGCAATTGACGCAAATTGGTGAGCAAATGGTGCGCCATGCACCGCTTTTTTCTGAACTTGCCCCGACAGTTGCTGCACTATTGAAGCAATCGTATTTTGTTGCCCATAATGTTGCATTTGATTGGCCGTTTTTGCAGGAGGAATTGAACAGAGCGGGAGTTTTTTTGCCGGAGCCGCCGATGATTGATACGGTTGAACTTTCTCGAATTTTATACCCGAGCATGGAAAGCTATAAATTAAGTGATATGGCGAAGGCATTGCATATTCCCCATCAGCATCCTCATCAGGCGGATAGCGATGCGGAGGTTACAGCCCAATTATGGCTCGCTTTACTTGATAAATTGGAGGCGCTGCCGGTCGCGACATTGCGGCAATTGTGCCGTTTATCGCGCGATATGAAAAGCGATGTCCATTCGATTATGGATGCGATGCTGGCCCAAAAAATAACATCCTTGCACGATGACCAATATAGTTACTATCAAGGAATCGCATTGCGAAAACCGTCTCCTCTTCCTCAAAAAATTGGAGAGTGTCCCGTTTCCTTTCGAGAATGGTTCACCTATACGGAGACGCTTCCTTTCCGTGATTACGAACATCGACAAGGACAATGGGACATGATGGAAATGGTTTATGAGGCCCTCGATACATCACAACATGCTTTAATTGAAGCAGGAACTGGAATTGGGAAATCGTTGGCCTATCTTATTCCGAGTCTTTACTTTGCTCGGCAATATCAAAAGCCTGTTGTGATTAGTACATATACGCTCCAGCTAGGCCAGCAGCTGATGGAGCGCGATATTCCATTGCTCCAAAGTATTGCGTCGTTTCCATTTCATGTCGCGCAATTAAAAGGGAAACGAAATTATCTTTCACTCGAAAAATTTGTTCACTTTTTGCATAAACCAAACAAAAACTACGATGAAGTGCTAACCAAATGCCAGTTGCTCGTTTGGTTAACAGAAACGGAGACAGGCGATGTTGATGAGCTTCAGCTATCTTCGGGCGGCCAGCTGCTTTGGACCATGCTGCATATGGGTGAGGAAAAAGAAGAAGCGGAGTATGATTTTTTCCAGAGGGCGCGCCAGCGAGCCAGTAAGGCCGACCTGATTATTACCAATCATGCGTTTTTATTGCAGGATCTGAATTCTGATAAGCCGCTGTTTCCGCCATATGAGCAGCTCATTGTTGATGAAGCACACCATCTTGAGGATGTTGCTTCTCAATACTTTGGCCAGAGCGTTGATTATGTAGCTGTTCGATTATTATTAACTCGCATCGGAAATGGTCATGATGAAGGATCCTTCTTTCAGCTTCGAAAACGGCTTGAACAACAAGACTATTTTATGTATTTTCAGTCTGTGTTAAGCGACATTGAATTGGAATGTGATGAATGGTTTCGCATGATCCGGCAATACGTGCTGCGAAAACAAACGAATTCCAATGCCGTGCGGCTGCGCTATCGCTTTCATCCAAGTGAAGAGAAAGGGAGACATTGGAACGCTATTCGTGAGTTGCTTTGGCGGCTCTGTCATCACACCTCCGAGCTGGCAGAGAAGGCGGAACAGCTGAAAATGCTCGACCCTTCGCTTTCCTCCCTTTCGTTCTTTACAGATGTGACGGTACTGAACGACATGATTCATGGTCTGCGCTTTTTGCTTGAAGATACGGATTCGAAGGTGGTTCGCTGGATGGAGGCGGATGTGAAAGGGGCCGCTAATGCTACTGCTATTTATGCACAGCCGATTGAGCTTGAAGAATTTTTTGCTGAGCGGTTGTTTACAAGAAAGAAAAGTGTTATTTTGACATCGGCAACCTTAACAACGGACCATTCATTTGCTTATGCAATCTCACAGCTTGGGTTAGAGGATTTTTATCCCATTTGTCGCATGATTCCATCTCCATTTGATTATAAGCGCCAAGCAAAAATTATGATTCCAAGCGACTTACCGTCTATTGTAGATGTGTCGCTTCCAGAGTATGCCCATGCTGTAGCTGAACAATTGCTAGAAATTGAAAAGCAGGTCAAAGAGAAAATACTGGTATTGTTCACATCATATGAGCTTCTGCGAATGACGGCTGCCATTGTGAAAGAAAAAAATGAGGACGAAACACTGGTGTTGCTTGCTCAAGGAATTCAAGGAGGAAATGCGGCAAAGCTCACAAAGGCCTTTTTACAATTTGACCGTGCCATTTTATTTGGAACGAGCAGCTTTTGGGAAGGGATTGATTTACCTAGGGAGCAGCTATCTTTTATTGTCATGGTCCGCTTGCCATTTGCTCCGCCAGATGACCCTGTGATAGAAGCGAAAAGTGAGCGCATTCGCGCCAAAGGCGGACGGCCGTTTTATGATCTGTCGCTGCCTCAGGCGATCATTCGTTTTAAGCAAGGCTTTGGCCGCCTCATTCGTACAGCAACTGATTCCGGAGTGCTATTTGTATTGGATCGCCGTTTAACCACTGCTTCTTATGGAAAATATTTTGTAGGTTCGCTTCCCCCCGTATCTATTTATGAAGCACCGCTAGAGCAGCTTTTGCAAAGCTTGAAAAAATGACAATGCTAGATATGGGGTTCAGTTTATTTTCGTTCGTCAAATGGTTAAACAAGGTTGTTTAGGCCTGCGTTACATGGATACATCACGAAAAAATTTGAATGGTGATGGCCGTTAAAATAGTATACAGATAATGGATGAGTGTTGATCGTGTAAATAGAGAGCAAATGAGCAATCTATAGGTAGGATAGCGGAATAGAGCAGCGTCGCTGGATCTTGTCGCATGTAAGATGAAGAGGGCTTTTATAAAGATATGGTGAGGAACCATTGAAAGTTTTTTGATCGTTTGCTTTTCGATCATCAGATAACGAACATGGATGAAAGAGCATTTCCTTTGCCAAAAAAGATCGGGTAGCTTTAATGAGAGGAAGCCTAATTGTTATTTAAATCCCGCATCGTATATATACACGATGCGGGATCCATAAGATGTAGGTGGGGGAATTTTTTTATGAAATTGTCCAACGAACCTGTTATAATTATGGAAAGGTACAACACAAATTTGTTGTATGTATAGTGTAGCCACGCCGCTCTGTTCCTATGAGTAACAAAATTTGTGGCATGGAGGAGGAAAATGTGAAATGGAAAGTAAAATCGAGGTGTTAGCCACTGTCAAAATTCAGCACTCACCCGATTTATATAAAGTTGTCGACTGCTTGAATCGAACGCTGAAAAGGCAGAACTTAATGTTTGGATTGGCGCTTGATGAAAAAGATCAAAATAAAGCGGTTTTTACGATTTACCGTACATAGAGAAGTGGTTTGTTATGAAAAAGTGGGGTATTTTATGCTTTGTTGTGCTATGTATTTTCTTTTGGCAAGCTGCAAGCGTTTATCACACAGCGATCGGACAGAAGCAATCGCTGATGGAAACAGCAAGAAAGCGAGCGATTGAGAGAGTGGCCTTTGCGCGTATCGATCAAGTTTATACATATTACGGTGAAAAGACCTATATTGTATTTATGGGTGATGATCGTAAAGGAGCTCGCAAAATTGTTTGGGTTCCGGAGAAAAGTGGAAGCATCGTGGTGAAAGACGCCAAGAGCGGAATTACACAGGAAGAAGCCATCAAAAAGTTAACAGCGGAACGAAATCCAAAAAAGATTGTTTCCGCAAAGCTTGGCATGGAAAAAGGAGTGCCTCTTTGGGAGCTGACATATATTGATCAAAACAATCGTTATTCTTTTTACTACCTCAGCTTTAAAGACGGTGCTTTTTTGAAAAGATATAGCTTTCAACAATCATGAAGGGGGACATGGATCATGAAATTAGCAAAACGAGTGGCATCGCTCACGCCTTCTGCGACATTGGCAATTACGGCTAAAGCGAAAGAGCTGAAAGCAGCTGGATATGATGTCATCGGTTTAGGAGCAGGAGAGCCGGATTTTAATACACCGCAGCACATTATGGATGCGGCCGTTCAGGCGATGAATGAGGGACATACAAAATATACGCCTTCCGGTGGACTAGCGGGCTTAAAAACGGAAATTGTGAAAAAGTTTGAACGAGACCAAGGGCTTCGCTACGAGCCATCTGAAATAATCGTTTGCGTGGGAGCCAAACATGCGCTCTATACCTTATTTCAAGTCATTTTAGACGAAGGTGATGAGGTCGTTATTCCAACGCCATATTGGGTCAGCTATCCGGAACAAGTAAAGCTTGCTGGAGGAGTGCCTGTTTATGTCGAGGGGCTTGAGGAAAACGAATTTAAAATTACGCCTGAGCAATTAAAATCGGTTATTACTGATCGCACAAAGGCGGTTATTATTAATTCACCAAGTAACCCGACAGGAATGATTTATACGGAAGAAGAACTAAGAGCGCTTGGTGAAATTTGCTTGGAGCATGATGTATTCATTGTCTCGGACGAAATTTACGAAAAGCTGGTCTATGATGGACATCGCCATGTGTCCATTGCTCAATTGTCACCAGAGTTAAAGGCGCAAACGGTAATCATTAATGGCTTGTCTAAATCGCATTCGATGACTGGCTGGCGGATTGGATATGCTGCAGGAAATAAAGAGATCATTCGGGCGATGACGGATCTTGCAAGCCACAGCACTTCAAATCCGACTTCCATCGCTCAATATGCCGCTATTGCTGCATACAGTGGGCCACAAGAGCCAGTGGAACAAATGCGGCAAGCCTTTGAACAACGGTTAAATATTATTTACCAAAAACTCATTCAAATTCCAGGATTTACGTGCGTTAAACCGCAAGGCGCATTTTATTTGTTCCCGAATGCGCGGCAGGCGGCCGCAATGGCTGGATATCACCATGTAGACGAATTTGTCACAGCTCTCTTAGAAGAAGCAAAGGTGGCGCTTGTTCCGGGTTCTGGCTTTGGTGCTCCCGATAATGTTCGCTTGTCTTATGCGACATCGCTTGATGTGCTAGAAACGGCGATGGAGCGCATTCAGCAATTTATGGAGCAACGCGCAAATCGTGTATAAGCTTCAAAAGCGGCTTTGTCGATGACAGAGCCGCTTCGTGTATTGCTTACATTTTGGCTGAAAGGTATAATATAAGTTATGCATACATAGTTTTTTGAACAAATGTTGGAGGGAATTTTCGGTGAAAGCAACAATTGCAGAAGTAAGCAAATATGTAGGACAAGAGGTGACGATCGGCGCATGGCTGGCAAATAAGCGTTCAAGCGGAAAAATCGCTTTTTTGCAGCTGCGCGATGGCACTGGTTTTATTCAAGGAGTAGTTGAAAAATCGCAAGTAGCGGAAGACGTCTTTAAGGCGGCAAAATCCATTACGCAAGAAACATCTTTATATGTGACAGGGATTGTTCGCGTGGATGAGCGCTCGCCATTTGGCTATGAATTATCGGTGACAAACATACAAACCATTCATGAAGCGGTTGATTATCCGATTACGCCAAAAGAGCATGGTGTTGAGTTTTTAATGGATCATCGCCATTTATGGCTGCGTTCAAAACGCCAGCATGCGATTATGAAAATTCGCAATGAAATCATCCGGGCAACCTATGAATTTTTTAATAACAACGGATTTGTCAAGGTAGATCCGCCGATTTTAACAGGAAGTGCACCAGAGGGAACAACGGAGTTATTCCATACAAAATATTTTGATGAAGATGCCTATCTTTCTCAAAGCGGTCAGCTTTATATGGAAGCAGCCGCAATGGCGCTTGGAAAAGTGTTCTCATTTGGTCCGACGTTCCGTGCGGAAAAATCGAAAACACGCCGCCATCTCATTGAGTTTTGGATGATCGAGCCGGAGATGGCCTTCTACGAATTTGAAGATAACTTAAAGATGCAAGAAGGATATGTATCGTATATCGTTCAAGCGGTGTTGAAAAATTGCCAGCTTGAATTAAAAACTTTGGGACGTGACACATCAAAGCTTGAGCAGATTCAAGCTCCATTTCCGCGCATTACATATGATGAGGCGATTAAACTTCTCCATGACAAAGGATTTGATGATATTCAATGGGGAGATGATTTTGGAGCGCCGCATGAAACAGCGATTGCGGAGAGCTTTGACAAGCCAGTGTTCATTACCCACTACCCAACTGCGTTAAAGCCGTTTTACATGCAGCCTGATCCGAACCGTCCAGATGTGGTGCTTTGTGCGGATTTAATTGCACCGGAAGGGTACGGCGAAATTATTGGTGGGTCTGAACGGATTCACGACTACCATCTGCTTAAACAGCGCTTAGAAGAGCATCATTTGCCAATTGAAGCGTATCAATGGTATTTAGAATTGCGTCAATACGGCTCTGTACCTCATTCAGGTTTCGGTTTAGGGTTAGAGCGTACAGTGGCTTGGATTTGCGGAGTCGAACATGTGCGTGAAACGATTCCGTTCCCACGGCTATTAAACCGATTATATCCATAATCGCACCAGTATTTTTATTGAATCCATGTTTTGTTTATCGTGTTGAATTAGCCCCCAAGCTTTTAGGGGGCTTTCTTATCTTCCTAATACGCAATGGCTTGATGATCGTGCTTATTACATGATTTAGACAAGTCGTGAGATTCTTTCGAATGTAGGTTTTGACAGACACCCGTTTTCAGTTGTATTTATATGCATAGATACAACGAGAAGATTGAACTGATTATTTATTCAAAAGCAAACTTCTATTTTTCGACGGTCCAAGAAAAGTCAATAACTTTCCTGCTTATGCCTTAGCGTGGCACAGCACCGAACAACAGGCGGCTTACAGACCGATTGATGGGTCTGTAAGCCGTATTGTTCAGTCACACGACCGTCGACTTTATATCGACGCAACTGTTAAGGTGTCAAGTTATATCGATATAGATTATCTAATACTTAGCATCCATGTTATACTTATAGTTGAGGTGTATTCCAATGGACAAAGAAAAAATGGCGGAATGGCTGGCCCAAGGCAGCATTGCAATTCCAAAGCTGCTTTTGCAGCATTATAAACGTTTAGGTTTAACGGAAGTAGAATTTATGCTGCTTTTGCATTTGCATGCATTTATGGAAGAAGGGGTATGGTTTCCAACTCCAGATGAGCTGGCAGAAAGGATGACGTTAACGCCGGCACAATGTATGGAAGCATTACGGAAGCTTTTGCAAAAAGGATTTGTTTCTATTGAAGAACAGGTAGATGGAGCCATTCTGAGCGAAAAATACTCGCTTAAGCCGCTATGGGAAAAGTTAGTGCATCATTTAATTTCCGAGTCGATGAACGAACACAAGAAAGAGCGCCAGGAAGAGGAACAAAGCTTGTATACGATGTTTGAACAAGAGTTTGGCCGACCGCTTTCGCCGTTTGAATGCGAGACGCTGACGATGTGGATGGATCAAGACGGGCATGATCCAGCTATCATAAAAGCCGCGCTTCGCGAAGCGGTATTGTCCGGGAAATTAAATTTCCGTTATATTGATCGAATTTTGTTTGAGTGGAAAAAGAATGGAGTGCGTACGATTGAACAGGCGAAAGATTATGGCCAAAAATTCCGCAAGCATCAATCGAAAGCCAAGCCTGTATCACAGGAAGAGCATCGACAAACCGTTACATTTTATAATTGGCTAGAATCGTAAGCGAGAGGCCCCCGTCTCTCGTTTTTCTATGATTGAGGCAGCCACTTTTTTAACATCATCCGCCGAGAAGTCTCCCACCTCTTAATGGAATGGAGATGGGGAAGGTTCATATAGGCCTATGTGACGAAACGTAATAGGACAAGCTTTGATATGAGAAAGAATAGAATCGCCGCTATTGTTAGCGGCTGTAAAACGAAAGGAGAATTCTTATGCTGAATCGGCAACAAATTCGCATTTGTTTGGATCGAATGGGAGAGATGTTTCCGGACGCTCACTGCGAATTGATACACCGCAACCCTTTTGAATTGCTAATTGCGGTAGTTTTGTCGGCGCAATGCACGGATGCGCTCGTAAATAAAGTAACAAAACATTTATTTGCAAAATATCAAACGCCTGAAGATTATATATCGGTTCCGTTGGAAGAGCTTCAGCAAGATATCCGATCGATTGGACTGTATCGGAACAAAGCGAAAAATATTCAAAAGCTGTGCACCATGCTGCTCGAACAATATGGAGGAGAAGTGCCTTGTGATCGCGACGAATTGATGAAGCTGCCGGGGGTTGGGCGCAAGACAGCGAATGTGGTGGTTTCGGTCGCTTTTGGCGTCCCAGCGATCGCAGTGGATACACATGTGGAGAGAGTTAGCAAACGGCTTGGTTTTTGCCGTTGGAAGGACTCTGTGCTTGAAGTAGAAGAAACCCTGATGAGAAAGGTACCAAAAGAAGAGTGGTCGATTACCCATCACCGGATGATTTTTTTCGGGCGTTATCATTGCAAAGCCCAATCACCAAAATGCGAAATCTGTCCCCTGCTTGAACTATGTCGAGAAGGAAAGAAAAGAATGAAGGGCAGGGAGAAAATTGCAAGTGCCGATTGACTTTGTTCATCCGTTGTTTTTCCAAGAAGAAGAGATGATTGAGAAACAAGAAGAGGCTCCGTTCCCTTATGCACTTAAAACAGTGTATTTTTATTATGATATCGTAGATAGCGCTTATGTGCCTTGGGAAAAAGCAGAACAATCGATCCCTGCTTTACTGAAGCTGTGGAATGAGGAAAAAGCGCAGCTTCAGGCACTTTTTGCGGAGAGAAACCGAACGCTTGTCCAGAAGCCGATGATTCGCGGGTTATCTTATTTTATAATGCTTTTATTTTGGATGAATCAAAGCAAAGTCACCCAGCTTCGTATGTGGCAAAAAGCAGTGGAATCGCTGCCGCTTAAACCGATGAACTGTATGGAGCGCTTGCAATTCATTTTTCAGCGATGTGATACGTATCCTTCATTTGTTCAATTAAATGAATTGTTTGAGGAAGCGGCGAAGCTTTTTTATAAGAAGCGGGCGATTGTAAAAAAAGGGATGCCTCCATGTTGAGGCATCCTTTTTTCTAGCGGCATTAGGCCGTTAATGGGTTTGAGTTGAGTTATTAGGGCTGGTATTTTGGGTTGTTGGCGGTGTGCTTCCGCCAGAGCTACCGCCGTTGTTATTTTGTCCGCCGCTTCCACCATTTTCTGTATTGCCGCCAGTTCCGTTATTATTGTTGCCGGAATTGCCGCTGCCGTCATTCCCAGAATTATTATTGTTTCCATTCCCATTGTTCCCGTTATTGCCAGGAATTCCGTTGTTGTTTCCATTTCCGTTGTTCCCGTTATTGCCAGGAATTCCGTTGTTGTTTCCATTCCCATTGTTTCCGTTGTTATTATTGTTGCCGTTTGGTTCCTCCTGTTCGTTGCCCGGAACATTGACAGTCGCCACGGCTGGATTGCTTCTGATTTGTCCGTCCTTGCTTACCGCATATACTTCAAACGTATAAACGGCTCCTGGAGTCGGATGATTAATGGTTAAAGAAGAGTCGGACGTTGGAATCACACTTGACTCGCCTTTATCATTTTTGATACGCACTTCAAATGCCATGTCTCCATTTGAACCGTTGTCATATTTCCAAGAAAGGGAAATGGCATCTGTGGCAGCATCATAGACGGCTTGCAAATTCGCTGGTGCTGCTGGCGGCTCATCTTTTGCTGTTTCCGTCGGCTCTGTTCCTTTTATAAAGCATTCATACGTAATTTCGCTGGCTGGCGTATATTTGCTTGCCAGCTTCGGCGGATTGGAGCCTTTTTTAATTGGCAGCTTCTCTACGCTATTTGGCATTGGGAAATCTTTGCCGCCTTTATCTACATGGGCGATGACCTTTTTGAATAACAAGCGCGGCAGCTTTTGTTCATATGTCGATAAATCCGCTGTGCTGCTTCGTTTGCTAAAGCCGGTCCATACAGCCGCCGTATAATTTGGCGTATAGCCGACAAACCAGCTATCTGGAACCGCGCTGCTAGACAAGCCGTATTTACGGGCCGTATCTTTATCATAGTTGGTGGTTCCCGTCTTCCCAGCGATATGAAGACCCGGCACGTTCGCAAGCGTACCTGTTCCGGATTGCACGACTGATTTGAGCATGTCGGTAATCATATAAGCGGTATAATCCTTCATCGCTGTTTTCGGTTTTGGCGTCAAATTCATCTCTGTATTATCAGGAAAGACAATTTTAGTGACCGCATGCGGCTTGATATAGACCCCATTATTGCCAAAAGCGCTGTAAGCCCCAGCCATTTGCAGCGGCGATACGCCTTTTTCAAGACCGCCGATAGAATATGATTCATAAACGGTGTCAAATCCCATGCCAAGCTTATTGGCAAACTGTTTCGCACGTTCTCGACCAACAGCTTGAAATGCCTTCAAAGCAGGAATGTTGCGTGATTTGGCAAGAGCCGTCCGCATCGTCATCGCGCCTTCATAACTGCCATTCCAGTTTTTAATCGGCGTGCCATCTGAATATTGATATGGTTCATCAACAAGCTGATGGGCTGTCGACCATTTTAAATATTCAATGGCTGGACCGTAATCTAAAATTGGTTTAATGGTTGAACCAGGCTGCCCAACTGGCTGAATCGCGTAGTTGAAGCCGAATGTAACGTTCTCTGGATCGCGTCCGCCGCCAAGTGCACGGATTTCGCCAGTTTTTGTATCAATTAAAGCAATGGATGATTGTAAATCCTTTTTCTTTGTAAATAACTCATTAGAATTAAGCAAGTCTTCTACATAATCTTGGGCATTTGGATCGAGCGTCGTGTAAATTTTTAATCCATCTTCATATACGTTCACGTTCGCTTGATCTGTTACTTCTCTAATCACTTCGTCGATAAACGAATCATATGGAAGCGAGGCCGTGCCGCTGTTCTTTTTCCGATCGACGAGCATGGAGGAAATCGGCACTTTCTTCGCTTTTTCCGCTTCTTCTTTTGTAATAAATCCATGCTTGGCCATAAGCGATAACACGACGTCGCGCCGCTTTTTCGCCGCTTCTGGATGTTCGTACGGATTATAGTTGTTTGGGCTTTGCGGCAAGCCTGCGAGCAGGGCCGCTTCAGGGAGCGTTAAGTCTTTCAAATTGGTTTTGCCAAAATAAAACTCTGCCGCTTTAGCCACCCCATAAATACTGTTCGAATAATAAATTTTGTTTAAATACATCTCTAAAATTTCGTGTTTAGAATATTTTTGCTCAAGACGAAGGGCCAGCCACAGCTCTTGTGATTTGCGTTTGAGCGTTTTTTCGGATGAAAGGAAGGAGAGTTTAACCACTTGTTGAGTGATGGTGCTTCCTCCCTCCGCTCCAAACCCTTCTTTCACATTCGCCAGCACCGCGCCGCCAAGCCGGATAAAATCGACGCCGTGATGCTGATAGAACCGGGCATCCTCTGTTGCCAGCACCGCGTTTTCCAAGACTTTCGGAATGTCAGAATAGGAAACGTACGTTCGTTTTTGGCCATTCGCGCTGAGCTCAGCGATTTTATGACCATTCATATCGTAGACAGTCGATGATAAAGGGTCTTTAATTTTGGCTTCATCAAGCGGCGGTGTGCCCTTGACGAAATAGGCAAATGTCGCAATCCCTCCGACTAATCCGATTATGATTAACAACATAAGCGAGAGTGCGATTGTTTTCAATAACGAGTTGGCTTTTCGCTTTTTTTTCTTTTTTTGCTTTGGTTGTTTTGCTGCTTGCTTCCGTTCTGCACGAGAACGATATTCACCAGACATAAGCAAATCCTACCTTTCTAATCATTGTAAGAAATTGATTTGATTTCTTACTTAAAAGTAGATGTTTTCTACTACTCTAATATAATCAATTCGAGGTTGATAGCCAAGTGAAATGTGATGGCCATACTGTTCAATTTCTTGTTTGGTTAGCGATTTTCTACCGCCAGATTGCTGTCTTTCCCAAAAGGAAAGCAAATGCGAAGCATCCAGCAGGTACACTTCACCCAAGGAAGCGAAACGCAAAATAACGAAGCAAATGGCTCCATGCTGAAGCACCTGCCTCATGTGCTGAATTTGATGCTCGTGAAAATTTTTTAAAGGGAAAGAGGTTGTATTTCTCGTTTCCTTTGCCTCAAAATCAATATATTTACCGCGATAAACACCGTTATAGTCCGTTGTTGATGCTTGTTTAAAATAGGCCTCTTTAATGACAGCAGCGCTGCGCTTTGGATAGTCAACACGGACAATTTGAATCGGTGTCGGCTTTTTATGAATGATGGCAATGCCATGCTCGCGGTAATACTCATTGGTGGAATTTAAATCCTCTTCTAACGTCATCCCGCGGTTTCCATAATTTTGATGAAGGGGTTGAACGGCTTCTTCTGTTTCCTTCACTTTATATTGTCTGCCACCGGGATATTTGAACATCTTCTCCTCATCTCCTTTGAATGTTTTTTATTATACCATAGGAGAGCTGGAATAGGGGGAATAAAGAAAATGTCGAAATTGCACGAAGAAATAAAAAAGACGACTTTCTTTGCCGAAACGCTTCTAGTTTTGTCAAGTGTGAAGGGAGCACGCGGAAAACGGCGAATGTTTAAAAGCAAACGGGTAAGGGGGAGGATTCGCATATGCGGTGGGTGAGAAAAGAGGAAGTGGAAAAACAACTGGAAGAAATTTTGGAGTTGATGCAGCAAATTGATCAAAAAATGGATGAAATGATGGATGATCTCGTGAAAGAACAGCAGCGAAATCAGCAGTCGCAAATCAACGAGTTAGCTGCGCAGCTTGACCATGTAGAGAAGCAGCTGGATCACGAGGCTGAGAAGAAAGTGTTTGTCGCATCGAAGCTTCATTTTGTATAATGGTTTTCAAAAGGAGAGAAATGCGACATGTATGAACAGCTTAGACGTTTGACAAACGAGTTGCTCAAATATAATGATGAAATTTTACAAATAGCTGAAAAAGCCGTTAATAGCCATGAACAGCCTGATTTTTTCCAGCAGGTAAAGCCGTTTGCTGATGCTGTCAGTCAAACGGTAGAGAAATGGAGGCAGGAGGCGCTCGCTTGGATCCGCACAGAGCGGCCGCAGCATGTTCATTCGCAGCAAATCGAAGCAACAAGCGAAAATATCGAAAAAATTGTAGTCGAGGCGTTTTATCCCGCGGTTAAGCTTCGACGCTTGAAGCAATTTCATCAATCCATTGACTATACTCTTACTCTTGTCAGCGAACGATTGGAAATGAGATCAAATCAGTAAAAGGCTATCCATCTGTTAAGGGATAGCCTTATTTATGTTTGAGATGAAAGGAAAAGCCTGACCTCCTTTGTATTTGAGGGCATTTTTTCGTATATATCCGCTGTTTGCTTGAAAGGAGGGAGGCTGATCAGCATAGATTAGATGTTGAGTGTTCACTTTTTTTTCAAAAAAATAGGCCTGCTTTTTTCTGGCCTTCCTTTGCAAAGCCGGAAAGAAAAGCGGGCGCTTCAACATGCTTATCCATGGAACCCATCATTCAGTTTTCTAAGTAGAACATCTACAGAAAGCGGAATTAGCTCACTTGGCTTATGTTCAAGTTATATAGCTTAACCGATAACCGCGAACAGTGGATGTTTCGACCGGGTCGGATGAAATCATGAAAAAGCAGCGAGCCCGTCCTGTCTTCATGAATGATCCATCGGTTATTCAGGCTTATGAGCGCCTGCTAGCTCCAGCTGTCGAGTGATATCGCGATATTCAGAAATCGTAAGCTCTCCGCGCAGGTATACTTGACGGGCAAAATCAAGCAGCTCGTTGATGCTGGCCGGTTCATAGTTTCTTTTCGCTATAAATTTCCCCTTTAATTCTGTCGTATTCATGATCGATGCCCCCTTTATCCATCTCCTCTTTTTGTTCATCTTATCATAAAAAATAATGGTTGATGTAAATTCGAAAAATTGAAACTTCCGACAACATATGACAACTCGTAAGGATGAAAATAGCCCGTTGCTGAACTTTTCCGTTCGCGCACATGGATAAATGAAGGATTTTCAGGATGGATGATGTACGGCGCCACTTTCACTTTTCGCCCATTCTATACATATAATGGTGTCAGCCTATAGAAATGTACTTAGCTTTTTTACAGGTGGAACTTTAGATGAAGTGCGTGTGGCTTTTCGGCGGCGGATGAATCGAATAACGGACTGCGTCATCGATCCATGAATTTTTGTCGTCTTGCCTTCGACCGTTGATTTTCAAGTTGCACGTATATCGAAAAGTGGGGAGGATGTTATGTATCAATATCCGTATCGTGTTCCGCTTCCGCCGTCATCTCCGCAGTGGCCTTATCCAACAGGGGGATGGCATATGCCCTATTCTCAAGCGTTTTCGCATTGGCCAATCCATCAAGGATACCCAGTGGGAAATTCTATGAATCAGCAGCCTTATTTTATGCACGGCACGAATCCGCCTTATCCAGTAGGAAAAAACGCGGGAGCTCCGTATCCTGTGCCATACGCACCATCTGGTCCGGTGCTAAAGCCGCCTGCTTCAGGCCTTCCGTCGATTATGTCCCAATTTAAAAATTCCGATGGCACATACGATATCAATAAAATGATGAATACAATGGGACAAATGATTCAGACCGTCAATCAAATCGGTGGAGTGCTGAAAGGATTGGTCGGGGCATTTAAAGCATAATAAACGCCATCCTCCTATCTGTGTGAGGATGGCCGATGTTTAGCGATTCATCGTTTGTTTTTACTATGAAGATAATATGAGCAAGAATCGTCTCATGAAAGCTTTTGGCGGAGTCCCTTTATGATGAAGAACGCCATTTTCTTAACCTTTCTCCAATGGAGAGACAAGACTCCTGATAGGATGCGGTGTTTCCTTATCACCATAAGGAAACGGCGCCGCATAAAGGCTTATTTTGGATCGCATGCTTCTTTCGGCTAAAGTAGCTGCTCGTATACTTCATTGAGCTGGTGAGCGCGCTTCATGTCTTGTTCGTTCATCGCATAATGAATTTCATACGGCAAAACATGGTTTAAAAAAGCGGCTTCTTTTTGCGATAAATGACGGACAAACTCTTCTTCGTTCGCGTAAGGCTTTTCCAGCAGTTTATGATAAATGTGACTTGGAATATCGTTATGGTAGTCCAGATAATTGGATAGCGCTTCCCGCAGATAAGCTAAGGTGGTTTCCATCTTCTTCATCTCCTTATCGTAAAAATTTTGGGGATTCCGCTGTTGACAGCAATGGGATATGATCAAGAACGGCGCTTCTCTCCTTTTTTCATAGAAAGTTCTTTCATTCATAGCGTCCGTCAGAACGTTAAAAAGTATGTATGGGCGCACACAAGTGTTGATGATTCCTTATTTTACATGAGCTTCTCCCACCTCCACTTCACATAGGGGTGGGAGACTTCTCGGTCGATGTGTTTAAGAAGGTGCTTTTTCTGCACCTTTTAGTTGATATCAATATATTTTTTCTTTTGTGGCAGACGAATGACCAACTCTCCGTTTTCAAAGGAGGCTTGAATCTCTTTTTCGGTCACAGGATAAGGAAGCGGGATAGAACGGGTAGTACGGTGTTGCATGCGTCGTTTTTTGTAAATCTGCTTTTGTTCGTCTGTTGTCTCCAGTGTTTCATCACTATAGACGGTAAGCTGCAATACCTTTTCATGGAATTCTAATTGAATTTGCTGGCGGTTGACATTTGGGAGATAGGCCGTAATCACATATTCCGCAGCTGTTTCATGGATGTCGATTGGAATATAAGAGCGGGAGAAGGTTTCATGGAAGTATTCATCTAGTGTTTCAAACATTTTTCTGATCGGCTTTTCATCAAAAAATTGATCCACCATTTCACGGAGGCGTTGGAACGGTTCGTCGTCTCGTTTTTTTCGCATAGGTGGTTGAAAATGCTCGTTCATCATGTAGCTCTCCTTTCGCGTTAAAATTCTCTTCTTTAAATGTATTCTCGTTTCGCCAAAAAGGTCACTCCCCATTTTTTTAATGAAATTTCATTTGTTTTTAAGATTGATCCTTTATGATGGAAATGGATGATGAAAAATGCTAATAAAGCCGGAATAAGAGCAGCATTTCTTGAAATGAATCCACACATGAATTGAATGCTCATCCTTTTAACACAACGAACCCGGCATCACGAAGGAGGAGAGCATGTGAGAATGCTGATTACGCTTTTTTTCTCAGGAACGGCTTTATCGTTGCTTATGTATCAGCTTGTTGAAATCGTTCAAGCGTTTATGGATTTATTTGATCACCACTCTTGATAAAAAGACGACAGAATATCACTGGAAAATTGAACGGCCGGTTTTGGATAAGGGAGAGGTGCCTTCGTTACACGAATGTAAAAAGCTTTATATAAAGATCCGCAGGTTGTGCAAAACTAAGCTCAGCTACATCATCGTTGCTGACCGTTTGAAGCGGTTGGCATTTCTTTTTGATATGATATATATGAAGTAACTCGTGGTGTCAAGTCCAATCGACTCACTGGCTGTCTTTGGGCTGTCATCGTGATGGCGAATGAACGGCATCTGTCCACATTCATGTTCAGGCGGCCATTGAAAGCGGCTCATCGCCTGCTCACATAGCGGAGAAATATGGAGGGAGCAAGTTCAATCATCTATAATCGTTGCATGCGATGCTCAGCTAGCATCACGGATATCAATGCCATTTTTTAATGGAGTGAATCACCGCTGGAAAATCCATGCGGCGGCCGGAGACAAGTTGTAGATTTTTAGTTAGGCTTAGCAAAGATCCAGCCACCGCCGCTTCTAGGCTCTTGACTGAGGCCTTGATCAAATAGAATGCGTTGAT
Organism: Anoxybacillus sp. UARK-01; assembly: GCF_002075365.1. NCBI lineage: Bacteria > Bacillati > Bacillota > Bacilli > Caryophanales > Anoxybacillaceae > Anoxybacillus > Anoxybacillus sp. UARK-01. The sequence goes on from NZ_NASY01000047.1 coordinate 426,654, forward strand.
AGTAGGAGGGAGCAAAAAATGAACAAGCGGATTTTAATTATTGAAGATGAAACCAACCTGGCTCGTTTTATTGAACTAGACTTGCTCCATGAAGGATATGAAGTATGTGTATGTAATGATGGAAGGAAAGGCCTTGATCTTGCTTTATCGGAAGAGTGGGGGCTTATTTTGCTCGATTTGATGCTGCCGAGCCTCAATGGGATGGAAGTATGCCGGCGTTTAAGAGCGGTTAAGCAAACCCCAGTGATTATGATTACCGCAAGAGACAGTGTATTCGATCGCGTGATGGGGTTAGATAACGGTGCTGATGATTATATTGTCAAGCCATTTGCGATCGAGGAATTGCTTGCCCGTATTCGGGCGCTGTTCCGCCGCATTCAGCCTGCTTCTGAGCAGGAGTGCTTAGCATTTAAGGATCTGCTTGTTGATGTCAAAGCGCGCATCGTGAAAAAAGAAGGGCAAATCATCGACTTGACAAAACGGGAATATGATTTACTTGTTACCTTTTTACAAAATATTGATATTGTCTTGACACGGGATATGCTTCTTGACAAAGTGTGGGGATTTGATACGGAGGTCGAAACGAACGTGGTCGATGTGTATGTTCGTTATTTGCGTCATAAACTGGATGAAAAAGATAAGGAGCGCTATATTCAAACAGTACGAGGTTCTGGATATGTGATGCGGTCATGAAACCTTTTCGTCTTGGAAACGTCTCATTAAAATGGAAGCTCACTTTTCTTTCAGGGTCCGTGATTTTTGTTATGTACTTTTTATTTACATGCCTGCAATATGAAGTTGTGAAGCAGTGGCTCCTGAATGAAGAAGAAAAAACAATGAAAAAAACCATTGAAGAAATTGAAACTTATTACGAGGAAAAACGTAATATATCTCGAGAGAGCATTCGTGAAGGTCAGCCGTTGCTTGAAAAGTTGAACGAAAAATATCAGGTGATTCGCATTCTTGATGACAAAGGAAATGTGATGGTGTCCGTTTCTAATCATGCATCTGTTTCGTTGCTTCCTGCAGCGCAACCGAAACGATTAGAGATTGAATATCATTTGGTAAATGATGAACGCTCCATCGTGCTGCGCAAGCCGTTTCATTTCGGAACGGCGAGCGGGACCATTGAAATTATTCGTCATCTGGTCAAAGTCCAGCATATGACGAACATGCTGTTCATCATGATGACATGCATCGGCATTATTGCCATGGTCATGAGCGCATTGATTGGAATGTTCATTGCCCAGCATTTTGTCGGACGTCTGCAATCGGTAACGAAAACGATGATGGACATCAAAAATAAGGGATTTGAGCAGCGGATGGATGTCCCTGCTTCAAACGACGAGATGACCCAATTAATGATCATGTTTAATAAAATGATGGATGAGATTCAGGATTCGTTTGAACAGCAAAAGCAATTTGTTGAAGATGCTTCCCATGAATTGCGCACCCCTATCGCCATTTTGGAAGGACATCTTTCCTTATTAAATCGCTGGGGGAAAAATAATCGCGACATTTTAGAGGAATCGCTGCAAGCAGCATCCCAAGAAGTCGTGCGTTTGAAAAAGCTTGTGCTTGAGCTATTAGATTTATCAAAGGCGGAAGCGATTGCTGTTCCTCTTGATCTTCAGCCGATTTCGCCGAGCGAGGCGGCGGAGCAAGTTGTGAAAAACTTTCGTGTTCTTCATCCAAGTTTTCATTTTATCATTGATAACGAGCTTGAGGAAACGGTTCATGTTCGAATGGCCAAGCATCATTTAGAACAACTGTTGCTCATTTTAATGGATAACGCCGTAAAATATTCACAACAAAACAAGAAAATTATGGTTTGTTTAAAAGAAGAAGGAAAATATGTATCAATTTCGGTTGTAGATAAAGGAATTGGAATTCCCCGTGACGAATTAGAAAAGGTGTTTTTGCGTTTCTATCGTGTCGATAAGGTAAGAAGCCGCGAGAAAGGCGGAGCAGGGCTTGGCCTTGCGATCGCAAAGGAAATTGTGGATAAATATAGCGGACAGATTTCGATTCAAAGCGAGGTGGGCGCAGGAACAACAGTGGAATTGTTTATTCCTAAAGCTGTTTTATGAAAAATGACAGAGCGAGGAAGAAAGGTGAGAAGAGAATGGAAGACCACTTGCATGGAGGAATCAATCACCAAAAGAAAGCCATTCAACATGTGATTGAAAAGTTTCAAAAGCGAGGCATTAAAATAAGTGCCTGCAAACCAAGAACGATGCTTTCGCTATCCTGCCTAACGATCATGGAGCCGGCAAAAAGCCACGAATCATAAAGAAAGCAGAAGAGAGGGATGATTTTGAATATCGAACAGCAAAAGATCATTCCTGCCATGAAAACAATGAAAGATTTTGATCGCTTTTTAAGCAGCCCATATCGGTATGGGGTGTTGCTGGAATTGCATATTTCGCAGTTGAAAAGCGTGTTTCGTTATGCGTGCCAGCATAAAAAAAGCTTAATCATTCATGCTGATTTAATTCAAGGGCTAAGCCATGACGAGTATGCGGCTGAATATTTGTGCCAAGAATTTAAGCCGTACGGATTGATTTCAACAAGGGGAAGCGTGATTATGAAGGCAAGACAAAAAAAGGTGCTGGCTATCCAACGCATTTTTCTGCTTGATTCTCACGCTTTGGAAAAAAGCTATCAGCTCATTGAAAAAACGAAGCCGGATTTTATCGAGGTGATGCCTGGGGCCATGCCTCATGTCATTCGCGAGGTGAAAGAGCGGACAGGCATTCCGATTTTTGCCGGGGGGCTGGTACGCACGATAGAGGATGTCGAACGTGCATTGAATGCAGGGGCATCAGCGATTACAACTTCCAATCAAGAACTGTTGGAATATTATAAAAAATATAACGAAATCCAATAGGCAGATCGGGTTTGTTTAAAAATAACGTGAATAAGGCGCCAGGAGATTAGGAGAGACCGCGCATGCATGATAAGCAGAACGCTTGTCGTGTTTGGTGTGGTCTCTTTTGTTTTTTACACAAGGAAAGGGGATGTAGCGCCTGTGTTCGAGTATCCAACGCGATAAAGATGTGAAAAAGAAGAGAGGAGCGAAATATGATGTAATGAGTAATCAACGAAAGATCTCCTGCTCACAAGGGGACAGATGTTGACGCATTCGGTTTATTTATATGTATAGCATGGCGTACCATCCCTATAGCACAACGGGTGCGTTCATTTTGGTTTGCACATTTTTTCGAATATATCATACGGAGGAGGAAAGCGGATGGCCATTTCATTTGATCCTGCGACAAGCCAGTTTCATTTGCAAACAAGCAAGGCAAGCTATGTCATGCAAATTGTTAAATCAGGCTACCTAGCTCATTTATATTGGGGAAAGCGGATTCGCAAAGCTTCTCTCTCAAGAAAGCTGCGGTTTCGGGGACGCGCCTTTTCTCCTAATCCTTTGCCGAACGATCGGTCGTTTTCTTTAGACACGCTGCCGCAAGAATATCCGGCATACGGCAATACCGATTTCCGCACTCCAGCCTATCAAGTGCAGCTTGAAAACGGATCGACGATTTCTGATTTGCGCTATCACATGCATCGAATTTATAAAGGAAAACCAACGATCAAAGGATTACCAGCAACATATGTAGAGAGCGAGGAGGAAGCAGAGACGCTTGAAATCGTCTTGGAGGATCGGCAAACGGGATTGCGAGCGATTTTATTATACACCGCATACGAGGAATTCAGCGCTATCACTCGTTCGGTTCGTTTGGAAAATCAAGGGACAGAGCGGATTAAACTATTACGGGCATTAAGCATGAATGTCGACTTTCACGACGCGGATTATGAGTGGATCCAGTTGTCAGGAGCTTGGGCGAGGGAACGGTCAGTGGTTCGAAGCAAACTGAGGGAGGGGATCCAATCGGTTGAGAGCCGTCGTGGAGCAAGCAGCCATCAGCATCATCCGTTTATCGCTTTATTGCGGGAAGCTGCGACTGAAGATTGGGGAGAAGTGTATGGGCTGAGCTTTGTATATAGCGGAAATTTTCTTGCCCAAATAGAGGTTGACCAGTTTCGTACCGCCCGTGTCGCGATGGGCATCAATCCGTTCGATTTTGCCTGGCTATTGGAGCCGGGCGAATCGTTTCAAACGCCGGAAGTCGTCATGGTCTACTCTGATCAAGGACTGAACGGGATGTCGCAAACGTTCCACGAATTATATCGTGCCCGGCTTGCTCGCGGCGCGTTCCGAGACCGCGAACGTCCGATTTTGATCAATAGCTGGGAAGCTACGCACTTTGATTTTAATGAAGAAAGGATCATGCACATTGCAAAAACGGCTGCGGAGCTTGGCATTGAGTTGTTTGTGCTCGATGATGGCTGGTTTGGACATCGCGATAATGATAAAAGCTCATTAGGGGATTGGATCGTTGATAAACGCAAGCTTCCAAATGGATTAGAGGGACTGGCGAAGCAAATCCATGGAATGGGGCTGAGATTTGGAATATGGATAGAACCGGAAATGGTTTCCGCTGATAGCGACCTGTATCGGAAGCATCCTGACTGGTGTCTGCATGTTCCGAATCGGCCTCGTTCGGAAGGAAGAAATCAGCTTGTTCTCGATTATGCCCGCAAGGAAGTATGTGATTATATGATTGAAGCGATCACAAATGTGCTTGCCAACGCTCCTATTTCGTATGTAAAGTGGGATATGAACCGACATATGACAGAAATTGGATCTCCTTCCTTGCCTCCGGAGCGACAGCGGGAAACAGCGCACCGATATATGCTCGGTCTATATCGAGTAATGGAAGAAATCATATCGCGATTTCCACAGATTTTGTTTGAAAGCTGTTCAGGAGGAGGGGGGCGCTTTGATCCGGGGATGCTTTATTACATGCCGCAAGCATGGACCAGTGACAATACAGATGCGGTTTCCCGCTTAGCCATTCAATACGGAACGAGCTTTGTGTATCCGGTTATATCGATGGGAGCGCACGTATCGGCCGTTCCGAATCGCCAAGTCCATCGAATCACCTCTTTGGATATGCGCGGCCATGTAGCGATGTCAGGAAATTTTGGCTATGAGCTCGATGTCACAAAATTGAGCGGCAAAGAGCGGGCAAAGATAAAGGAACAAGTCGCTTTTTACAAACAAATTCGCCGTCTTGTCCAGTTCGGCACCTTTTACCGCATATTGAGCCCATTTTCGGGAAATGAAACCGCTTGGATGTTCGTATCTGAAGATCAAACGGAAGCGTTCGTTACTTACTTCAGGGTGCTAGCAGAAGCCAATCCGCCGCTCGCTTTTATTCGTCTGAAAGGGCTTGATCCAAATAAAAATTACCGCATCATGGATAGCGGCGAAACATACGGAGGGGATGAGTTAATGTATGCTGGACTGAATGTGCCGGAACGATCGGGAGATTTTGTAAGTGTCATATGGCTGTTAAAAGCAAATCAAATAGAATCCACTGTCTAGTCAGGTTAGACAGCGGATTCTATTTGATGAATCTTTTCCAAAATTCTTCGTTTTCGATACAGCATTTTTCCTGTTTCTGCAATATCTTCGATAAACATTTTGTTAAACATGGATCCAAAAATAATTCCAACGATCGGAACGATCTGAAATAGTTTTTTCCATCCATATTGATCACGGAAGGTCATTAATACCTCGCGCCATCCTTGCAGCTGTGAAAAGACTTGCTGATGGTCGTTGGAAAATGAGGACAGCTGGTCAATAATCGCTTTTTTGCCAACGATATCGGCCGAAGTGAATTGCAGGCACTTGACAATGAAAATGCGTTCCTTTTTTTCTTTTGGATCATATCCATACGTAAGCGCGATTTCCTGTAAGGTTTTTAAAGCGAGCCCAAGAAGGACAGGGATATCAATAGCCAGTGTAAAAACGCCACCGATCCCGGTTGTTGCTCCTTGATATTGTGCAAAAGCGATTCGTGATTCAATGAACTCATCGCAAACGCGATCCATTTTTTCAAGCGGCAGATGAGATACTTCCTCAATCGATGACGCGGGAAATCTTTCAAGAACTTTTTCATTTTGCACAAGGTATTGCCCGCCTGTTTGGATATAGCTTCCAAGCTCATCTAAGAGCTGGCCCAGCTTTTTATGGATGATGGCTGGCGTGATCTTGTCCAACAGCTTGAACGGCAGGCGGCCTAGCTTTTCCCAAAACCATAAATCTTTTTGGTCTTTTTCCCATTGTTCGATTTTATGTAGTTCTCTTTCAAGATCAAATTTATTTTCCATGAACGAGCCCCCTTTATTCATAAGGTGGATATGTTTATGATTTGTTATACGTTCAAAGCGAAAAAATGTTTCAAAGCGCAAAATTTATCATTGTGATTAAGTAAAAACAATGGTAAAATTTTTAGTAAACATTAATATATATTTTACTGAAGGTTCTATTTGATAGATACAATTGATACATCAACATTTGTTCTAAAGCGAGCAGATGATGATCCGATTTCGCTCAACTGTGGGGCTAAAGATTCGATTCGTTCTAGCAATAAAGATGGGAATAAAGCTAACCGGCAGGAGGCATGTAAATGATGAAAGAGTTAATGGATGATTTTGTTTCTTTATTTGGTAAGGGCAAAGGAGATATTCGCGTGTTTTTTGCGCCGGGACGCGTCAATTTGATCGGTGAGCATACGGATTATAACGGCGGACATGTCCTGCCGTGTGCGCTACATATCGGGACATATGCGCTTACCCGAAAAAACGGCAGTTCATGGATTCGCCTGTTTTCGAAAAATTTTTCCGAACATGGAGTAGTGACTGTTTCGCTTGATGATTTAGCTTATCATCGAGAACATGGATGGGCGAATTATCCAAAAGGAATGATCGCTACCATGCAGTTAGCATGCTCAATAGACACCGGATTTGACGTTCTTTATTATGGAAATATTCCAAATGGAGCTGGCTTATCCTCTTCCGCTTCGATTGAACTGGCCACAGCTGTCCTGATCAATACGCTATTTGCTGGAAACATCGATATGCTTGAGCTTGTCAAATGGAGCCAACAGGTAGAAAATCAATATATCGGCGTGAATTGTGGCATCATGGATCCGTTCGCTATTGGAATGGCGAAATTTAACCATGCGCTTCTATTAAACTGCCAAACACTAGCGTATCGCTATTTGCCATTAAGCTTTCAGGATTGTTCGATTGTGATCGCCAACACCAACAAACAACGGGGATTGGCCGATTCAGCGTATAATAAGCGGCGAGCGGCGTGTGAAGCCGCGCTTGCAAAGCTGCAGAAGGAGATCGACGTTCATTCCCTTGGAGAGATGACAAGCGAGCAGCTTGAGAGGTATGAGCATCTTCTTTCTCCTAGCGAACAAAAACGAGTTCGTCATGCCGTTACCGAAAACGAGCGAACGATGGAGGCGGCGGAGGCGTTAGAACGAGGCGATCTAGCGCGCTTTGGCGAACTGATGCGGCAATCGCATGTCTCATTGCGTGACGATTATGAAGTGACATGTATAGAACTTGATACTCTTGTAGAAACAGCGTGGAAGCACGAAGGAACCATTGGCGCTCGCATGACGGGAGCCGGTTTTGGCGGCTGTACAGTGAATATTGTGAAAGACAAATATATCGCTTCATTCATTGAACGGGTCGGATGTGAATATAAGCAAAAAATCGGCTATGAAGCGAGCTTTTATGTGGCCAAAATCGGCGGCGGAGCGAGAGAAATAAAAGAAGAAAAGGAGATGGTATAATGATTCTTGTTTGCGGAGGAGCTGGCTATATTGGGAGCCATGCGGTGTATCGGTTCATTGAAAAAGGCGAAAAAGTCGTAGTCGTGGACAATTTGCAAACGGGACATCGTGAAGCGGTCCATCCAGAAGCGATCTTTTGTCATGGAGACATTCGTGACCGCCGTTTCTTGCGGTATGTGTTTAGCAGCTATGACATCGATACGGTGATCCATTTCGCGGCTCATTCTCTTGTGGGCGAAAGCATGCAGGAGCCGCTAAAGTATTATGATAACAATGTGTATGGGACGCAAGTGCTGCTAGAGACGATGAATGAGTTTGATGTCAAACGCATCGTCTTTTCGTCGACGGCTGCCGTATATGGGGAACCGACGCAAATACCGATCTCTGAAACCAACCCAACAGTGCCGGAAAGCGCATATGGCGAAACGAAGCTAGCGATGGAAAAAATGATGAAATGGGCCGACAAGGCTTACGGTATCCGTTATATTTCGCTGCGGTATTTTAATGTGGCTGGGGCATATGGCGCTTATTTAGGAGAGGATCATCATCCAGAAACGCATTTAATTCCGCTTATATTAAAAGTGGCGTTAGGACAGCGAAGCGAGATACAAATTTTTGGCGAAGACTACGACACGCATGATGGAACATGCATCCGTGACTACATCCATGTTCTTGACTTAGTCGATGCTCACCTATTAGCAGTAGAAAAATTGAGAAACGGTGGCACAAGCGACGTGTTCAACCTCGGAAATGGAAGCGGATTTTCTGTGAAGGAAGTGATTGAAGCCGCTCGTCGCGTGACGGGTCGCGACATTCCAGCGCTTGTAGCGCCAAGGCGTGCCGGCGATCCAGCGAGATTGGTCGCTTCTGCGGAAAAAGCGAAGCGGGAGCTTGGTTGGAAGCCAACGTATACGAACATCGATGACATCGTGGCCTCTGCTTGGGAGTGGCATCATGCAAAACCGAACGGGTACCGAGGTGTGTGAATGTGAACATTTATGAAGCGATTGAGCAGCTTGTTCAGTACGGGGTTGCCAAAGGGCTGATTCAGCGGGAAGATGTCATTTATGTGCGCAATCGGCTGCTTGCCACGCTTGGGCTAGAAGAGTGGCACCCCTCTGAAGAGCTTCCGCCGCTTCCGTCTTCCCCCTCCCCGATTTTAGCAGCGATTCTCGATTGGGCATACGAGCAAGGGCGATTGCAAACCAACACGGTAACGGAGCGGGAGATATGGGAAGCGAAGCTGATGAATTGTCTCATGCCGCGACCGTCAGAAGTCATTCGCGAGTTTTTGGCCAAATATCGAAACAGCCCGATGGAGGCGACCGGCTGGTTTTATTCATTGGGCTGCGCTTCTAACTATATTCAAATGGATCGGATTGCAAAAAATCGTCAGTGGAAGGTGAAAACGGAGTACGGGGATATTGATATTACCATTAATTTATCAAAACCGGAAAAAGATCCAAAGGATATTGCTCAATTAAAAGCGAAGCCGCCTTCGTCGTACCCGAAATGTGTGCTCTGTGCGGAAAATGAAGGATATGCGGGAACTTGGCATCATCCGGCACGCGCCAATCATCGAATGATTCCGCTTTCGCTATTAGATGAACAGTGGTATTTTCAATATTCTCCTTATGTATACTACAACGAGCATTGCATCGTTCTTAGCGATAAACATGTACCGATGAAAATGGAACGGAAGACATTTGCCCGCTTGCTCGATTTTATCGAACAATTTCCGCATTACTTCATCGGATCGAATGCTGATTTGCCAATTGTCGGCGGCTCCATTTTAGCGCATGACCATTTTCAAGGTGGGCGTTATGGATTCGCCATGGAGAAAGCGGCCATCGAGGAATCGATCCAGCTGCCATCTTATCCGTCATTAACCGTCGGCATGGTTCGCTGGCCGATGTCAGTCATCCGTTTGCGCGGCCAAAAATCCGAGGTGCTCAATGCGGCCGATCTGATTTACCAAACATGGCGAACCTATAGCGATGAAAGCGTCGGGATTCTCCATGAAACCGGCGGCACACCGCACAACACCGTGACGCCGATTGCGCGTCGGCGTGGCGATTTATTTGAGATGGATATCGTCTTGCGCAACAATCGGACATCTGAAGAGCATCCGTACGGCATTTTCCACCCGCACGAAGAGTTGCATCATATTAAAAAGGAAAATATTGGACTGATTGAAGTAATGGGGCTTGCGGTTCTTCCGGGACGGCTCGCGGCCGAATTGGATGCGCTCAAGCAGTGCCTTGTGCGCGATACTCCAACGGAACATTGGGCTGCGCCGCTGCGGAAGCACGCCGATTGGGTCGAACGGATGCGCGGTCGATACAACCGTTTCAGCGAGGAAAATGTGGAAGAGATGTTGCGCTATGAAGTCGGACAACGCTTTATTGTCGTGCTTGAACATGCGGGCGTGTTTAAACGGACGGAAGAAGGAAAGCGGGCGTTCCGGATGTTTTTGCGGAGGGTAGCAGAACAGGCGCATGTGGAAAGGAAGTGACATGTTTCATCCATGGCGACATTAAAAGAAATCGCAGAAAAAGCGGGAGTGTCGGTAGCGACTGTGTCACGCGTATTAAATTATGATCCAACGCTCTCTGTGTCAGAAGAAACGAGAAAGCGAATTTTTGAAATCGCACAAGAGCTAAATTATAAAACGATGCGTGAGCGCAGCCAACAAACGGCGAAAGAACGGTTGCGATTCGGCCTTGTCCATTGGTACTCTGAAGCTCAGGAATTAGGTGATCCTTATTATATGGCGATTCGCTTAGGGGTGGAAAAAGAATGTTTTCATCGCCAAATTGAACTTGTGAAATTGTTTAAGCAGGACGGTTCCTATGAGTCCGAATGGCTCTCAGGGCTCGATGGCATCATCGCGATCGGAAAATTCGGCCCAAAAGATATTGAGGTGTTTTCATCAAGCGCGGAACAAATGGTGTTTGTCGATTTTGCGCCTGATGAAAAGCGGTTTGATTCCGTTGTCGCCGATTTTCGCCAATCGATGATTGGCTTGCTCGATTACCTTCTCTCTCTTGGCCATAAACGTATTGGCTACATCGGCGGCCGGGAGTATATCGATGGAAAGACACCGATTAACGATGAACGGGAAGCGACGTTTTATGAATATTTATATGTAAAAGGAATCTATCGTCCGGATTATGTATTCACTGGACGCTTTACGGCGGAAGATGGATATATGCTGATGAAACAAGCGCTAACGAGAAATGATCGTCCGACTGCTTTTTTCATTGCTAGCGACTCGATGGCGATCGGCGCCTTGCGAGCACTGCATGAGGCGGGTGTTCGTGTTCCAGAAGAGATGTCAATAGTCGGCTTTAATGACATTCCCACATCAGCGTTTGTTCAGCCGCCGCTGACAACCGTTAAAGTGTATACGGAGTTTATGGGGGAAACCGCCGTTGAACTGTTGGTTGAAAGGCTTTCCAATAAGCGGCATTTGTCAAAAAAAGTCGTCATCCCGACTGCCTTAGTTGTCCGTGAAAGCAGCGGTGTTTGTATAAAAAAGGATTGATTTTATGTATATGGAAAAACAGGGTGTTCTTGATGCAGGACACCCTGTTTTTATAGACAAACGGTTCAATGAAATTGAATATCGATCGATTTTCGTTGCGGATTATTTGTTTTCGGAACATGGATATTGAGGACGCCGTTTTTATAGGTTGCCCGAATTTGTTCAGCATCTGCGTCAGAAGGAAGCGGAATAGAACGATGAAAGCGGCCGAAAAAACGCTCGCGCCGATGCATTTGTTCTTCCTTGACGGATTCGTCTCGTTGAATGGTTCCGCTGATGTGAAGAGTTTGCTGATGAACATCGATATGAACATCTTCCTTGCGTTTAAGCCCCGGAAGATCGCAGGAAATCATATATTCCTTATCGGTTTCATGCACATCAACGCGCGGCATCATCGCTTCGCTATCATGAAATAATGGTGAAAAATCATGAGTAAATAAACGATTGAAATCGCGCCGCATCGTTTCTAAATGCCGAAATGGATCATAAGGCACTAATGGCATTGGCCATTCCTCCTTTCTTTCTTCATGTCGATTATAGTATTTTTCTCTGCTTATTTTTTATACGATGTGATCATTCATCCAGCTGCTTTTCTAGAAGCGACATATGATAGAAAAGAAAGGAGGATGAAGTATATGGGGAATAAATGGAAATGTGTAACCTTTAGCTTGATCTATCTTGCTCTTTACTATTGCTGTCTTCTTTTCATTCGCCATCCCATTGTTCATATCTTGGTTGCTATATGTGGCACATCTGTTATTTTGGTATGGATATGGCTAGCTTACCGGCGTTTGCGGCCGAAACAGCGGCTGTTTTGGTTGCTGCTGTTGATCAGTCTGTCGACTTATTGGATTCGTGAAAGCATCTTGTTGTATGAAACGGCCGTTAAACAGACGGAATGGTTTTTATGGCAAACTAATGGATTGGATGAAATTTCTATGATTTTGTATTTTATCGCGCTTCTATATTTGGCAGCGGCGAAAGAAACTAGAGTCCATTTATTTCAGCAACTGCTGGATGTGTTGATTATCGTTTCCGTTGGGGCGTTAGGAGGCTCGATTGGTTTGAATCGGCTGTTCTCTCTTTCGTATTTATCCGTTTCCGACCTTTTTATTTTCTCTAGTATTTTTCTGTTAGAATTAGCGACTGCATATGTATTAGGCATTTTATTTTTTTCTTCTAGTTCAGCGGCAAAACCTGTTTTGGCCTGGCATATAGCAGGGGCTATCCTTTTGATAGCAGCGGATGGGACGGATCGAGCAAGGACGCTGTTATTCGATTATTCCTCTCCAAGCCATTCTTTGGATTTTCTTATTTTTGCCGGTTTATTGATGATGGGGCTGTCAGCTGTATTTGCTGATAGGGAGATCTCTCTGTACTTAAAAAATCAGAAAAGTCTCTTGTCATTTAAAGTTCTGTTCTTATATATGGCGTTCATTCCTTCGATTTTTTTCTTCATTTTGCATGAAGAAGCGCGTGAGGCTAGAGAGATCGCTGTGATTTTTATGGCTATTGGCGTCTTTGTTATAATGCGGCAAGCTGTTGCTTTGTATGAGAGTACGCGATTATTTAGGAGCATGCAGCTTTTAAATAGAGGATTGGAGCAAAAGCTGGTCAATCAGACAACGGAATCAGAAAGAAAGACCGAGGAATTGCTTTATTTGGCGAGGTATGATTGTTTAACACGTCTGCTCAATCGAAGTGCGTTTATTGCGGCGCTTGAGCAGGCGCTTCAGGAAGCGAAGCAACAGCATCATTTGCTCGCTGTTATACTCATTGATTTAGATCGTTTTAAGCAGGTAAATCATTATTTTGGCCATCGAGCGGGGGATGCTCTTATGGTGAAAATGACAGAATGGTTAAAGCAGTCACTTCGACCAACAGATGTCATCGGGCGACAGGGAGGCGATGAATTCGCCTTAATTGTTTCGCCGGTGTATAAGCTCCAACACCTTCGTTCGATCGTTGAATCGATTTTATCTGTTTCTAAACAGCCTTTGCCGGTTAACGATCTGGAAATGCGTGTTTCTATGAGCATGGGAATCGCTGTTTTTCCATATGATGGAGAAACAGGAGAATCTCTGATGAAAAAGGCAGATATTGCGTTATCTCGCGCTAAAGAACAAGGAAAGAACCAATATCAATTTTTTAATGGCAAGATGGATCAAGGAATCATGCAAAAAACAATAATTGAAACAGCGATCTATCAGGCAATTGAACAGAGGGAATTTACTCTTTTTTATCAACCGCAATTTGATATCGCTACAGGTCAAATGATAGGCATGGAGGCGCTGATTCGTTGGCATCATCCGCAAACGGGCTTGATTCCTCCGCATATGTTTATTCCTGTTGCAGAAGAAACAGGGCAGATTATCGCCATTGGCGAGTGGGTGATGGAAGAAGCGTGCCGGCAAGTGAAGCAATGGAATGAGCAGACAGGACGAGCGCTCAGAATCAGTGTCAATATCTCGCCTAAGCAGTTTTTACAGGAAAAGCTGGTTGAACAGATTACGGCCATTTTGAAGAAAACAAATTTGACAGCAGACAGCGTGGATCTGGAAATCACAGAAGGAGTGGCCATTTTTAATGAGCAACACACGATTCAAAAGCTTAAACAGCTGAAAGCGTTAGGAGTTCATATTTCCATTGATGATTTTGGAACAGGTTATAGCTCTCTTAGCTATTTGCGTAAATTTCCGATTCATCGTTTAAAGATCGCCAAAGTATTTATTGATGGAATTGCGCAAACGGAGGAAGATCAAGCGATTGTCGCTTCCGTTATCGGTTTAGCGAAAAATTTGAAGCTGCGCGTGATTGCTGAAGGCGTGGAAACATTTCAACAGCTGCAAATTCTTCGTTCTCTTCATTGTGATGAAATTCAAGGATATGTTCTGGGAAAACCGTTAGCAAAGGAAGAATTTGAAAAAGTGTATTTAAAATAGCCTCCCCAAACAAAGGAAAGAGGGAGGCGATAGGGTGTCCAAGGCTATCGCTGAACGTATTCCATCACGTCTAAATGGAGTTCAATAAGCGCCAATTTTGTTTCATTGGCTAACGGCGAAGCCATAATGCGTTTAACAGCATAATGAAATTTCACCTCTGGAGCTTGACGAACGCGTGGATGAGTCATTTCATCTCTCAGCTCTTTTTCAATCGCTTCATGAATGAGCGCCTTACATCTTTCCTCTGTCAGCTCTTCCTCTTTGTTGAGCGAGCGATTGGACCAAAGTGATCGATAAGCTTCAAACAAATGCATAAATGCAGCCATAGAGATCCCCCTTTGTTGCGCAAAAGTACAAAATTCATTATACAACGATTGTATGATAAAATCATAAAAACAGATTATTCCGAATGTGAATGGCTCTAAGGCGTTAATTTAGGCAAAGGCTAGATGACGGTTGTTTTTGGCCGTTTTTCCTTAAAAAATATATTGACAAATTATTTGTATCGATATAGAATAAAAATCGTCGCTATTTAAATATAGATAGTGACGGCTTGAAAAAAATCATGTTGACAATCTCACTTGTTTTATTATAATAATACTTGCTTACGTTTTTAAGCATGCGGAAGTAGTTCAGTGGTAGAACACCACCTTGCCAAGGTGGGGGTCGCGGGTTCGAGTCCCGTCTTCCGCTTCAAAAGGATCTTTGTAATCGGTGCTCAAGTGTGAATGGTTGCTTTAGAGCGGGAAGTAGCTCAGCTTGGTAGAGCACATGGTTCGGGTCCATGAGGTCGCAGGTTCAAATCCTGTCTTCCCGATCAGTTTCATTTTTGGGGCCTTAGCTCAGCTGGGAGAGCGCCTGCTTTGCACGCAGGAGGTCATCGGTTCGATCCCGATAGGCTCCATCGAATGGAGGAGTACCCAAGTCTGGCTGAAGGGGTCGGTTTCGAAAACCGATAGGGGTGTCACAGCCCGCGGGGGTTCGAATCCCTCCTCCTCCGTCCTATACATATCGCATGATTAGATGTCATACATATAAGTGATAGCGGAATCATAGAAGTTTTATTGCAATAATTTTAAAGACATACATATGTTTAATTGTTTTCGGTGAATTCGTTTTGTTGTATAGGAAAGTAAAGGGGATTTATGGTCAACTTATCTGGAATGTTTGATCAATGACCCGTCGCCTATGTCATATTGACAAAATAGCTGTTCTGCACCATGTTTTAATGTACGGATGCGAATGGAAAGAGAAAGGCGATATAAACATAGGACCAATATACATCGTATCATGGCTCGATAGCTCAGTCGGTAGAGCAAAGGACTGAAAATCCTTGTGTCGGCGGTTCGATTCCGTCTCGAGCCATTTTTTATAGCTGGAGGGGTAGCGAAGTGGCCAAACGCGGCGGACTGTAAATCCGCTCCCTGTGGGTTCGGCGGTTCGAATCCGTCCCCCTCCACCAGTTAGGGGCATAGTTTAATGGTAGAACAGAGGTCTCCAAAACCTCCGGTGTGGGTTCGATTCCTACTGCCCCTGCCATTTTCCAGCATGGCGGCTATGGCGAAGTGGTTAACGCACCAGATTGTGGCTCTGGCATTCGTGGGTTCGATTCCCACTAGTCGCCCCTTTTGAATATGAAGAGGATTGGGGTATAGCCAAGCGGTAAGGCAACGGACTTTGACTCCGTGATGCGTTGGTTCGAATCCAGCTACCCCAGCCAAATGCGGAAGTAGTTCAGTGGTAGAACACCACCTTGCCAAGGTGGGGGTCGCGGGTTCGAGTCCCGTCTTCCGCTTTGATGGCGGCATAGCCAAGTGGTAAGGCAGAGGTCTGCAAAACCTTTACCCCCGGTTCGAATCCGGGTGCCGCCTTTGTTGCGAGTGCAGTTTAGTGGCAAAACTTCAGCCACGAGCGATACGTCATTGAATATGTGACGAGTTGCTGATGTCGTTGGTTCGAGTCCCGTCACCCGCTTGTGGCGGTCCAATGGATCGACGAACCGTCTCATTGCTCTGTTTTTCGAACAAATGAAAGAGGCATAGCAAATTGCTTGTGACAGGAGCTTAGGATGATGTCCCAGTAGCTCAGCTGGATAGAGCAGCGGCCTTCTAAGCCGTCGGTCGGGAGTTCGAGTCTCTCCTGGGACGCTGAAAAAAAGGTGTTTCCTTTTATTAGGAAACACCTTTTTTAATGAGCAAAAGCAGCTCTTTTGCTTCAGGTTAGTATCGATTGGTCTTTTGTAGTTGTTCCTTTAGATAGGTCTGAGTTCTGAAATCGTAACATGTTGAGCGATTTGAAGGGAAGCCGTATTTTTATTGAAGCTGCAGTTTGCGCGTTGGATCATTGATTGCTTCTATATGGCCCCTTGATTATTTTAGCGTGGTTTGCGCTTCAAGGTAGGATTTTGGCACTTTATGGACTTCGTATGCTGTACAAATTCCCGACTCAATCGCCCCTTGGATCCACCCGTGAACCGTTGAAGCGTGTTCTCCTGCAAAATAGACTCTTCCTTCGGGAGAACCGATATATGGTGAAAGCTCAGTGACTTGCTCGGGCTTAAACATCGTAAACGCCCCTCCAGAATACGGATAACGAACCCAACTATGGCTAATTCCTGTTTCGAACTCACGATAAACTTGCTGTCCATGAATAACAGCTAAATTTTTAAGTGTATACTCTAGCCGATTTTCATCACTTAAACTATCCCATGGTATTGTATCATCTTCCCATGTGTAGCTGGCCAGTACAACTCCTGGACCAGAGCTTCCCAGTCCGTGGCTTGGATATTGAGTATAAGTAATTGGAAGATCAGAGATGGTTCGACCGCCAAACATTCCTTCTTTTTCCCAAAAACGATGTTTAAATTGAATACCAGTTTTCGTGGAACCGACATAGTGAAGCTCGCGAATCGCTTTCCATTTGTTTTGGGAAAAAGAGTTTCTTGGCTCGATCTCTACAAATTGTAAAATCGAAAATGGAATGGTCACAATGACGAGATCGCCTGTAATTTGAAATGGCTCTAAAATTTTGGTATGCACGGAATGGACGGTAACCTGATTTTGATTTTGTTCAATTTTTCGAACCTTTTGTCCATATAAAATATCATTTTGCAATTGTGGGACAAACGCTTTAGGAAGCTGATCGTTTCCGCCAGTAATCTCATAAAATTTAATGTTTGGGGTAAATAGCACCATTAATTCGCGCAGCATTTCCAAAAAAGAAAGCTCTGGAAATCCTTCTACTGTCTGAATGGATTTAATCATATCAATAGCGCCGCGGGACAGCCTCATTCCAAAAGGATTGTATCGCAAGTAAGTATCCAGTGAATATTTATCCAATTCACGAATGGCAATCGGCCAATTTTTGATTGGATTTTTCTGAATAAAATCGATGACGGGTTTAATAGCCATTTGCAGCAGTTCAGTAGCAGTTTTTCCTCGCTCTTGTGGCCAAACAGGAAATCCGAAGATGCTTGGATCTTTTTCGTATGCTTTTAAACGAGCCTGCGTTCCCCGCAAGTAAAGCCAATCGTTAGGTGTGCTATTGATGAACGGATTGACAGGGAGCTTAAATTTTTTAATATATTCAAGCGTTAAATAATGAGTGTGCGGAATGCGCATGGCGCCTGCTTCGAGATATTGATCCTCTCCGCGAAAATTAGAGCGGATCGTGTATATTCTTCCGCCGACTCGTTCCGAGGCTTCAAGAATGGTGACCTGATGTCCAGCCTGCTTCAGCAAAGAAGCAGAAACAAGCCCCGCCATGCCCGCGCCGATCACAATGACTTTTTTAGGATCGTCCGTTTTTTTTAATCCGTTCCTAATAATGGAAATCATTTTTTCTGTGGATAGCTTTGGAAACACATAACTATACATACTTTCCCCCCTTTTTTATGGGAAATTCTCGCGCTGTTCATGAAGAAAAGCTTTATTACTTATCGTATTCGGAAGGAAAGTACATATATGATAAAAAAATGCACATGCTTATGCTCATCTTTGCCTAGGGATCGCGCGAGTAACTCGTATTTTCAGACGGCGTTCCGTGAGTCTTCAGTTGCTGGAGAGCGCATGGTTTTGCTGTTTGGGTGCAGAAGCGATTCATTTAAAAAGTATACAAGGAAAGAGAGCTTACCTGCATGGAATGACATATTCTTGCTATGTTAACATGGGCAGCAAAGGGAAGTTTGGGATGTTTTTAGACGTCGGATGGTTGAACAACACCGCTTCACCGAAACATGAATGGAGCTGAAAGCGGCGTTGTTTCATGTGTGAAAAACGCGGGCTTTATAGACGCCATTTATTCGGTCTTTAAGTGATAAAGGAGAGGGGGATGCTCACTGCTTGAAGGAAACAGCAGTCATCAAGTGAAAAAGTTGGTAAAATGTTTTGCTTTTATATAAAAAGTGTGTTATATTAGTTTTAAGCCATTTTACTTTTAATACAATAGGGATTTAAACATGCTGTAGCTTCAAAGGGGATGGCAAGGTTAAATCTCCTCAGAGGTTGCAGTTTTTAATGTCTTTTTATTACTTGTGAAATGGTTAAAAAATGGATATGTGCATTAAGGTACATTTTAGGAGGATTTTTTTCATGCAAAATGGTAAAGTAAAATGGTTTAACGCTGACAAAGGTTTTGGATTCATCGAGGTTGAAGGCGGTTCGGACGTATTTGTCCATTTCTCAGCGATCCAAGGCGAAGGCTTTAAATCTTTAGAGGAAGGCCAAGAAGTTACTTTTGAAGTGGAGCAAGGTAACCGTGGCCCTCAAGCGACGAACGTAAGAAAAAGCTAATTGAGATGCGAAAGGGTGGGCTGCTTTTTCTTTTTTTACAGCCCTCCTTTTTTATTTTCTTAAGTTTTACGTATTTGTTTGATAGGAACCGCCTTTCGGATCTGATGAAGAACAAGCGCGTTCAGCCAGCATTGACCAAAATCGGAAACAGCCATGACGGATATTGGTATAGTCTGTTGGATACGGATTTCCATTAGAAATGATGGAATGGGACCATAGCGAAGAAGGGCCAATTTTGGAGGTGGAGAGTTGAATAACAAAGCGGACGATGCGAAAAGTATGTTGATTAAGATGATGCGGGCTTATAAAACAAAAACAGTAAGAGAGACAGGACAAAAGCTTGTGACCATGAGGGAAGAAGTGAAGCAAGCGCTAAGAACGGGAAAAAGCCTAGAAGGAAAAGTGGTCACGCCGAGCCAGACGAAGGAGCTGCGAAAGCGTCTATTGCATTATCGGGAAGAACTGGAGAGGCTAAAGCTTTATCATAAAACTTACAAAGAAGAGAAACAAAACGGCAAATAAAAAGTGGCTGAATCATGACAGGGACTGCTTGGGGAAAGAAGCTCCCTTTTTATTTTGCATCTGTTAAAACGAGGAAAGAATCATTCGCCGTATAACATATAGACAGCCGCGACCTTTTGGAAAGGACCGCGGCTTATATTTTTTAGAGGAAGACAGAAATAAAAGCGTCATCCTATTTTGTATGGATTTTTTATTCTGGATTAAACGCCCAATTGCCGTTGCGGAAAATCGGTTCGCGCTTGCCATCTTTGGTGACGCCGTCGATGTTCAATTCGGCGGAGCCGATCATGAAATCTTCATGGATGAGGCTGTCGTTGATGCCGTGCACGGTCAGTTCTTCTCTCGCCATGGATGTTCCGCCTTGAATATTAGTCGGATAGGCTTTCCCAAGAGCGAGGTGGCAGGCCGCGTTTTCATCAAATAGTGTGTTATAAAAAATGAGATGAGAATCTGAAATCGGCGAACGGTGTGGAACGAGAGCCACTTCTCCGAGATGTCGTGCTCCGTCGTCCGTCTCGAGCAAATGCTTTAATGTTTCATAGCCCGTTTCTGCTGAAAAATCGACGACTTTTCCATCTTTAAATGTAAGGGTGAATCCGTCAATGACGTTACCGCCGTAGTTCAACGGTTTTGTGTTTCGGACCGTTCCGTTTACGCCGTCTCTGTGCGGCATTGTAAATACTTCTTCAGTTGGGATGTTTGGATTAAAGCGAATGCCGCTTTCACTGGTTGACGCTCCGCCGTGCCAGATGTGGTTTTCGACAAGCTCAATCGTTAAATCCGTGCCTGGAGCTGTGTAGATCAGCTGTTTGTATTGCTTCTGATTTAAATAATCCACCATTTTGGCCAGCTTTTGATTATGCTTTTCCCAAGCTTGGATTGGATCTTTTTCGTGCACGCGTGTTACTTGAAAAATAACCTCCCACAGCTTGTCGATCGCCGCTTGCTCCGATAAATCAGGAAATATTTTTTTCGCCCAGGCTGCCGTTGGGACGGAGATAATGGACCAGCAGTTCTGGTCGGACATCAAAGCGCTGCGGTAATTTTGCAGTGCTTGAGAAGATGTTCTCGCAAATGTCGCGATGCGCTGCGGATCGACATCCTTTAATAGATCGGGATTAGGAGAATAAATGGAAAGAAAGGCTGCTCCTTCTCTCGCCATCTTTTCCATGCCTTGCGCCCGCCACATCGGATATTCGGAAAACGCTTCATCTGGTGCATGCTTATATTTAATATATTGCAATTCTTCGTCGCTCCATTCGACATATACGTCCTTGGCTCCGGCTTCATAGGCTTTTTTGGCGATTTTGCGAACAAGCGCGGCGGCATCGAGCGGAGCATTGACAACGAGCGTTTGTCCTTTTTGAATATTGACGCCAATATGAACAGCAAGTGCCGCATATTTATCAAGAGATTGTTCCAAATGTTCCATAACCAAATCCTCCTCTTCACTTTAACATCAGATCGCAAGTTTGTATGACAATCCATCTTTAGTCTTTCTCCCAAGCTTGCGCCCATTGCTCGATAGCCTCAATGACGGGCTGTAACGCTTGTCCTTTTGCTGTCAATACATATTCAATGCGCACCGGAGTCTCGGGATAGACGTTGCGCTCGACAATACCGGCCTCTTCTAATTCTTTAAGCCGTTCCGATAGCAGCTTGCCGCTAATCGGCATGGCGGCTTCGATTTCCGAAAATCTTGTTTTCCCTTCTAATAATTGGCTGATAATTAAGCCAATCCACCGTTTGCTTAGTAACGTCATCGCGGCTTCAAACTTAGGGCAAAGGTTTGATGAGTGGCATGAACCCGTTTTCTTTTTAAGCCCTTTCAAAACTTTCACCTTCTATCCGTGCAAACGTTCTGCTTCTTCGTAGTATTTTCTCATAAATAGAGGATCTTATCAACTGAAAACAAGGGAAAAACATGGGAGAACACTTTTGATTTTCCCCTCCGTTTAGAGACAGGAGGCTCCAGCTAAAAATAGTTCTTTACAAATATATACAAAATAGAATATAATTAAAATTAGAAGAATATCTAAATATTTTTTTGTTTTATATTTAGATGATTTTCTAAATATTGAACTACATCATATCGAAAGGTGATGTAACCATTGTCTTTTAACGAAGCATTTAAAGCAGTCGCTGATCCGACGCGAAGACAAATTCTTACTTTGTTAAGAAAGGGGGACTTAACAGCTGGGGAGATTGCTTCTCATTTCGAAATGCAAAAGCCCAGCGTATCACATCATTTAAAAATTTTGAAGCAGGCCGATCTCGTTCAAGATAGACGGGTTGGGCAGCATATTTATTATTCTTTGAACACCACTGTGTTTCAAGATTTGATGAGCTGGTTTTACGATTTTTTTGATAAAGGAGGGAAGGGTTTATGAGGACGAACCGGATTGCGGTCATCTTAACCGTTTTAAGTTATGTATTGAGCATTGCCGCTATTTTTTATTTGCCTGACCAAGTCGCTACCCATTGGAACGCAGAGGGAGAAGTGGATGGCTACAGCAGCAAATGGTTTGGCGCCTTTCTGTCGCCGGTATTGATCACTGCCGTTGTCATCTTAATGAACGTAATGCCAAAGATGGATCCAAAACGTAAAAATTATGAGAGTTTTAAAGGAAGCTACCAAGTGATTCTTGTTGTGCTTGTTCTTTTCTTTTTCGCTCTTCATGTTGTAACGCTTGCCTACAATCTCGGCTTCCCTGTCGATGTCAATTTGTTTGTGCCGCTTGGAATCGGCCTGCTGTTTATTGTGCTAGGAAATTATATGCCGAAAATGAAGCCTAACTATTTTATTGGCATTCGGACACCTTGGACGTTAGCAAATGAAACTGTATGGAATAAAACCCATCGTTTAGGCGGGAAAGTATTTGTGCTGCTCGGCATGATTCTGACGATGACGGTGTTTATCGAAGGAGCGTGGCGCTTTTTCACGTTTATCATCGCGGTGATGGCTGGCGTCCTCTATTTGGTCATTCAGTCGTATTTGTATTTTCGAAAAGAACAAAGCGGCCATTAATGGTGGAAAAATAACAGCAGGGAAGAGAGAGGAGTATGATCGTGGCAGGAAGTATGGCAGGGATTATTGTTCAATTTATTATTTCGGTGTTTATTCCAATCAGTATGGTAATTTATGGAATAAGAAAAGGCTGGCTGTCCTGGAAGCCTTTAGGTGTAGGGATTCTCATCTTCATTTTGTTTTCGCAAATTCTAGAAAAATTGCTTCATGTTGCGGTGATTGACCCTACTGGCCCATCGCTCAAATGGACGGACAATCCGTTTTTATTTGTAGTATATGCAACGTTGGCTGCCGGAATATTTGAAGAGATGGGGCGCTATCTCGGCTTTCGCTGGCTGTTGAAGAGACATCACGATTATCAGGATGGACTATCGTTTGGTATCGGACATGGCGGCATTGAAGCGATTCTTATTGGCGGAATAGGTGCAGTCAATGCTTGGATTTTGACCAACTTAATTCAATCAGGGGCCTTCGAGCAAGTGATCGCTGCTTCTTTATCAGCAGATCAGGCAGCGCTGCTGAAGCAGCAAGTACAAGAGACGACATTTGCCATGTATATGCTTGGCGGTTTTGAACGGCTTTTTGCTCTTTCCTTTCATATTGCGATGTCGCTTCTTGTGCTGTTCGGGGTGCGCAGACGTCAGTTTCGCTATGTGATTTATGCGATTTTGCTTCACGCACTGATGGATGTCGCTCCGGCGCTGTATCAAGTGAAAGCTGTTACGAGCATTTGGCTTGTTGAAGGTGTCGCGTTTATATTCGCTATCATTGCCCTGATCTGGACGAGAAGGGTGAAAACGCAGTTTGTAAAGGAACAAGGCTGATTGGAATTGAGGGAAGGCGATGATTGTGCTTAGTTTCTTGTGCCGCTGAAGCATGCTAATTTTAGCCGTGCTGCGCTTCCTCATAAGTTCGACGAATGAAAAACGGTGAAGAATATTTGCAAACACTTGTCAATCGAAGTAAAGCAGGATAAAAAAGATGCAAAAATATCCTGAAAATGGTGAAAGTGTGCAATTAATAGAGATTAATAGTGGAGTATTTAGAATTTTGAGTGATTCGCTGCTGTTTTGAAACCGCGATAAAATGGGCTGCAGACCAGACAAATGTTTGGAGCTCAGCCCATTTTATCAGGGGGAGGCAGAGAATCAGCGATGATATGACAGGTGAAATACCTTTTTTCTTTTCTATGCCTCCTCTTTAATACATGAAAAATGGTTGATAGACGCTTTCACTCTGCCTTACTGCCTTCGCTCGTCCGCGTGCCTTGTCCGCCAAGGGCTTTCCAGACAGCGGAGGGATTAGAAGCGAAATGACTGGAGCATTTATTGATTTCGCTCACAATCCCCCATACAGAACGATGGATGGTATTCTCTCATCTTTTTCCTTTATTCCCTCGATAGTTTGTTATGGTCGACCCATAGCATAATGCTTCGGACAAACATCGTTAATAAAAACATCGTCACAAATGAATACCACCATTTCCATGTGTAATATTCAATTAAATCCGTATGTTTCTCACATAATACTTCAATCACGGTCATAGCTGCTGTATACAATAGGCTTTGGCCAACGATCCCTAAAAATGATGAACGAAGCGATGTTTGATAAAAGTAAACACAAACAACAGGAAATAATACATATTCAAATAAAATGCTCGTATCGAAATACTCGGGTAAAAATCGGACAGGGTAGTCAAGCGTATGGGTTTCGACGACAATGACACCAAAAAAGGTAGAAAAGTATGCTTGAATTAAAAAGGCGAGCAAAGAGTTTTTGATGAGCAACGGTTTTCTGATGAAACTAAAGAGCAATAAGGCGATGCCAAAAAACAGCAATGCCCATAAAATCAGTTTGTCCATGGCATGCTTCTCTCCTAAAATCGTTTTGTCTTTGTTTAGTATGCCCGAGTTTGAAGAATTCATGAATATTTATAAACGATGGCCGCTACAGCCTTCGTATGATACGATCCATATACGAAATCTCCCTCCTCTTAACCGAGTGTGGGTTAAGGAAGGTTCATTGGAAATGGAGGAACGAATTAAAATATTGACGAAAAATATTTTTTGATATCATAAATTTTTAATTTGCTTAAAATTGATTTAAATATGATAAATCATTATATTATAGTGTAAGTACTTTTCATCATAAAAGAACAATTAGGAGGTTCATCTATGAGAGTAGCAAATGGGGTAGACATGCTGGAATTGACGGTTGAAGCTTTTAAAACTTGAAATGGTGGTCGACAAAGCCAAAACGGACATTGTCGATCACCATTTTTTACTGGATATGAAAATGATGCTGCTGTAACGTAATCATCATTTGTTCTTTTGAAATTTTTTTGTCGTCGAATTCGACTTTGATTTCCCCATCAGCCGTATCGATTAATACTCTTTCAACGCCTTCAAGTGAGTTTAAAAGCTGTTCGATTTGCTGAATTGGCTGCTGGGAAACTGCTTCTGTGACAAAAAAGGTTGCTTCTGACATACTCTTCTCCTTTAAATTCATAATTTCTTTTGTGGCATCCATACAAACTTGAAAATGGTTGAACCATTGCACCGCGGGAAGGCACGCCGCCGCCCCGTACTTCATGAAATCGTGCTGTGAAACGGCTGATCGGTTGTGAAGCACAACACAAATCCGGGATCAAGGCAAATGCCGCCACACACTAGTGTAACCAAACATTTGCAATTTTTATCCATAAAATGAACTCCGGCGTCTGACCAAGTCTAGGGTTTGAGCATTTTTTCGCAAAGAGTCAAGCGGAAAGGAAGCGAATGATAAAGAGCGAGCTTTTAGCTCAAAAAAGAGATCGTCCAATGGTTGGATAGGGACGGGAAAATTGTAAACTTCTTCGCGATTTTATATAATGGTGAAAACAAATGAAAGGAGGAACGATGATGGGGCAGCATTCATCGATTACATCTTTGCTCATTGTCATTGTTGCCGCATTTTTTACTCCGCTTTTCCTGCATCGTTTTCGCCTCCAAGTTATTCCGGTTGTTGTTGCTGAAACGGTTGTTGGAATTATGATCGGTAAAACGGGATTGAATATCGTTAAGTACGATATGTGGCTTGAAACATTGTCGACACTTGGTTTTCTCTTTCTGATGTTTTTAAGCGGATTGGAAATTGATTTTTCGGCATTTGCGCGTAAAACGAAAAAGAAGAAGGAGGACGAACCGAACACATTTGTTCTGGCCTCTACAGTGTTTGTCGGAATTTTTCTCGTATCACTTGGTCTGTCTTATTTATTTGTCTGGGCCGGCTACGTGGATAATGCCTTTTTAATGACGCTGATCATCTCGACGATCTCGCTTGGGGTGGTTGTGCCGACGTTGAAGGATGCCCAGCTGATGAAAACATCCGTTGGCCAGACGATTTTGCTGATTGCGGTCATTGCTGACTTAGTAACGATGGTGTTGTTGGCTGTTTTTGTTTCCGCAAATGAATCCAATAGCGGAAATACGTGGCTGCTTCTTGGCTTGTTTGTTGCTGGCGTTCTGTTTTATTTCGCCGGGAAACATTTTAAACGCCGTTCGTTTGTTGAAACGATGGCAAAGGGAACGATTCAAATCGGCACTCGCGCCGTCTTTACGCTTATTATTGTGCTGGTGGCTCTCTCGGAGTCGCTTGGAGCTGAAAATATTTTAGGCGCGTTTTTAGCTGGCGTTCTTGTTTCGTTGTTATCGCCCAATCCA
Source organism: Anoxybacillus sp. UARK-01 (assembly GCF_002075365.1). NCBI lineage: Bacteria > Bacillati > Bacillota > Bacilli > Caryophanales > Anoxybacillaceae > Anoxybacillus > Anoxybacillus sp. UARK-01. The sequence goes on from NZ_NASY01000047.1 coordinate 452,911, forward strand.
GATTTTGTCCATAAGCTCGATTCCTTCGGCTATGGTTTTTTCATTCCGATCTTTTTTGTGATGGTTGGAGTGAACTTGGATTTGCGGCCGCTCTTTGCCGAACCGAAAATTTTATTGCTCATCCCGCTTCTCTTTCTCGCTCTTGTCATCTCGAAGGTGGTGCCTGTCTATTTGCTGCGTATTTGGTATGATTCCAGAACCACGCTTGCTTCGGGGTTTTTGCTCGTTTCCACACTGTCGCTTGTCATTGCCGCCGCGACCATTGCCGAACGTCTCGGGATGATTGATGAAAATATGAAAGGCGCGCTTATTTTAGTGGCCGTATTAACGAGCGTCGTTTCGCCGATCATGTTTAAGAAGCTATATAAGAAGCAGGTGGAGGAAACACCGAAAATGGCAGTGAAGCTGATTGGCACGAATCAGTTTACATTGGCGGCCGCCCGGGATTTAAACGCTCAGCAGTACGAGACGACCCTATACCATATTAAAGAAGAAAAGCTGGAGCTTTTGGCATTGGATCATGTGTTCCCGATTATTGATATTGAAGATTATTCATTTGCGGTATTAGAGGAAAACGGGGCATTTGCTGCGGATGTTGTAGTCGTTCTGACGGGCAATGAAGCAATTAATGCGCAAGTGGCTGCTTGGGCGAAGGAGCAGGGAGTTTCACGTGTCATCGCCTTTGTTGACTCGCCAAATACCGTTCAAGAATTGCAGGCAAAGGGAATTGAAACAGCTTCCATTGCTCTTTCGGCGGCTGCGGTCTTAAAGTCCTTCATTGTTTCGCCTCATATTGTCGATATGCTGACAGATAGCAACGCGGCGCTCCATGAAATCGAAATGAATCATTCCGCGTACCATGGGGTCTTGCTTCGTCAATTTCCATTCTTAGGAGATTGTATTATTGTCCGCATTTTCCGCGGCAACGAGTCGCTCATTCCTCATGGAGATACAGAATTGCGCATGGGCGACCGGCTGATTGTTACGGGCTCGGAAGAATATGTGTGGGAGCTAAAGGAACTGTTCGAATACGGGAAAGCATTGTGAAGCGAAAGAGCTGTTTTTTGCTTTTGATAGAAAAGAATCAGGTTTATCCATTAAATGAAATGATAGGTAATCCACACTAGTGAGAAAGAAGGAAGCGTTGTGCGAAAGAAGAACAACGCTTCTTTCTTTTGTATATAGAAGCCTGCCAAACGCAAGATGGTGAAGGAGTGAGGGGATTCGATCAATGTTGGAACGATTTTTGTTTTGCTTCATGACGACAAGCTTAAAAAAAGGTAATTTTTTACCATTATTTGTTATGAAAGGTGGAGATTTTATGAAATCTATGATAAATTGGAAACGAGCAGCGTATATTGGGACTGTAGGTGTTATTTTATGAACAAGGAGGAAGCATCATGAGTTTATCAGCATTGAAGCGTCAAGCAAGGCAGTCTCTTAAAGGAAAATGGGGCACAGCTGTTTTATTGATGATGATCTATTTTTTGGTGAGTGTGCTCATTCCGACGGTCATAGAGATCATCATAAGCGGGGGATGGGACGTATGGCTTGAGCAGGAGAACACGCCCGCTTCGGCCGATGTATTTAACATCCTGTACTCCCTTGCCGCGATTCCATTCAGTATCGTAGTATATTGGTTATTTTTAGAGGTATATAGAGGAAGCGATTTTAACATCGCCAACATCTTCACCATTTATGGAGAAGGGAAGCGTTCGCTTAAACTGATCGGCACCTCGATTTTGTTTGGCGTTTTCGTCTTGCTTTGGAGCCTATTGCTTATTATCCCTGGAATCATTAAATCATTGGCATATTCACAAACCTTCTTTTTATTGAAAGATCACCCGGAATACGGCGCTCTTCAAGCGATTACAGAAAGCCGCAAGCGGATGAAAGGGTATAAAGGGAAGCTGTTTTTATTATATTTGAGCTTTATCGGTTGGGGAATTTTAAGTATTTTCACCCTTGGCATCGGACTATTATGGCTTATTCCTTATGTTTATGCTTCACTTGCTGCCTTTTACGAAGAATTCATCCGCACGCAAGAAGAAAGCGTGGAATAATCAGGTACGATCGCTGCTCATCGCTGCATGCACCTCCCATCGCATGCGGAACAAGATAATGGCGGCCAGCGGATTGCCTCGTGATGGGCTTTCCGTTGCCGTCATTGCTTTTTGGACAAAAATTCCGATAGATTTTATGGGGAAAATCGGGATCAGTCAGATGCTTTGCTAGATTGAAAGGAAACGAACAATCGGCCTTGTGTTTGGATAAAGTGGATCGCAGGGAACCGGCCAAAAGCATTTGACAGGCCGGTTTCTCGATCGATGGATTGGATCGGCCAAAAGCAGCTAAAACTCCGATAGAAAGAGAGTATTGGCTGCTTTTTTGGTAACTATTCACCCTAGTGCTAGTATGTAAAGGAATCCAGCATAAACAAGGCCCTCTCATCATAGAAAATGCTCTGGCGGGTGGGGAAGAGATTTTTTTATTAAATGGAAATTGATCCAGAGAGAAGGGCGCCATCGCCTTGAGAGGCTCCGTCCCACACTGCGGCGGCGACACGCTGAGTCCCATCGCCGCTGAGCGGTCTGCGCAGGGTCAAGCTTGGTTCGCGCGCTCTTCGGGGGCGCTTTTCTTATGGTTGGTGCCATCAGCCTGTTTGGCGGACGGTTATGCCGGATTTGCCACCGCTTCGTTGGTCGAACCAGTAATACAGCCCGATACCGGCAAGGATAAGAAACGTGCTGCCAAGATATAAAACGCTGTAGCCTGTTTTGGCAGCGACAAGCCCCACGAAAAAGGAACCCATGCCAAATCCGAAGTCGAAAATCGATAGAAACGTTGCCGTTGCCAAACCTCTGTTGGGCGGCGGAGCGACTTGAATCGCGATCGTTTGCAAGCTCGGAAACGTCGTGCCCCAGCCAAGCCCAATGAGCCCGGCCGAAACAAGAAAAACAAGCGAGGTTGTCGCCGTGCTAAGCAAATAAGTGCCAAGCGCAAAGCAAACGATGGCCGGATAGATGATCACCTTCGCTCCGTAGCGGTCGAACCATTTTCCGGTGAACGGCCGTGAAATAAGGAGAACGGCTGCATAGATGATAAAAAAGTAGCTGGCTGCTCTTGAAAACCCTGCTTCCTTCGCGTAAATCGAAACAAAGGAAATGATTCCGGAATACGCCAGCCCAAAAAAAGCCGCCAAAAGGGAAACAGGAATGGCGGAGCGTTCCCAAAGCTTTCCGGCTGTTTTCTGCGCTTGGGCGGAGCGGCTGGCCGCGTTTTGCTTTGGCAAGCGGATGAATAGCCCGATGGCAATCGCTACGAGTGCGCATAAAGCGTTTATACTAAACATAGCGGCCGCCCCGTGCCGCATGACCGTTAAGCCGAGAAACGGGCCGATGACCATCGCGAGATTGACCGTTAAACCGAAATAGCCCATCCCTTCGCCTTTTCGCGAATCGGGAATTAGGTCGGCCACCATCGCGCCGTTAGCGGTCGTCGCCATGCCGAAACCGAGACCGTGAAAAAAGCGAAGCGCAAGCAAACCGACAAGCGAATGCGCGAAAAAATACAAAAGCGAAGCGGCGCCCATGATGATCATCGCACTTAAAAAGATGACGTACTTCCCGGACTTTCCCATCCACTTTCCGGAAATTGGCCGTACCATAATGGCTGCGATGAGAAATATCGTCGTAATTAAGCCGATGGATGACGGGCTGCTATGCAGTTCTTGGACGGCATACACCGGCAGTGTGACAAGCAAATAATAAAAAATAAAAAATGTAAAAAAGTTCACAAAAGCGACGAGAATAAAATTTTTTGTCCATAGTGGCTGTTGGTGCATCTGTCTCTCCTTCCTGTTGGATCTTTGCGGTATTGCCTTCTCTAGCATATCATGTCTATAATTATATGTTAAATATCTATTAAATAGTTGATATATACGTTTTGCCTATATAGGAGGATCGCCATGGACATTCGGCAATTGCGTTATTTTCTTGCGATTGTAGAAGAAGGACAAATCTCGCGGGCGGCTAAAAAGCTAAACATGGCCCAGCCGCCGCTAAGCCAGCAGCTGCGCCTAATGGAAGAAGAGCTTGGCGTAACGCTGCTTGAGAGACAGCGAAATAAAAAGAGCGTGGAATTGACGGAAGCCGGGAAAGTGTTGTATGAAAAAGCCCGGCACGTTTTACATGTGTTGGAAGAATCAATGCGGGAAGTCAAAGAAACAGGGGATGGAGTGCGGGGAGAACTGTCGCTCGGTGTCGCTTTATTGTGTGCATCCTATTTGCCGGAGAAGCTTCAGCGATTTCGCGAGCAATATCCGCACGTCTCATTTCGCTTGTGGGGAGGGGACCCGTTCAGCATTCGCGAGCGTTTAGAGCGGCGCGACATCGAATTGGCGATTGTCAGCCTTCCGATTGATGACAGCGGGCTTTCAATGGTTCGGCTTGGTACGGAGCCGTTTATGTTGGTGGCTCCAACGTCTTGGGAAATGTTGAATAATCAAACCGCGGTGTCGATAACGGAATTGGCGGACGTTCCCCTTCTTCTCGTCCGACGCGAAAAGGGAGAAGGACTATATGAGCAGCTGATGGCGGAATGGGGGCGTTTCGGTATTCGCCCCAATGTTGTATGCGAATGCCAAGATGTTCACATTGTGCTCTCGCTCGTCGCTTTCGGCATGGGAGCCAGCATCATGCCGCGGACGGCGATTCCGCCTTTCATTCGCAAGGAACTGCGAGTCCTTGAGATCACCGATACAGCATTATGCTCGGAGACGGCATTGGTGTGGCTGAAAGACCGCTATTTATCAAAAGCGGCCCAGCGGTTGATAAAGATGTTGGCAGAATAGTGAGTTATTGTCATAGCGTTGAATCGTGAAAGAACGACGAATTTTGGCGGCGAAAGAGGGAGGATTTCCGGCGGGGCTACCGATATTTTTTAGTGTGGCCATCAGGCGCTCTTGCGGCTGATTCAATGGTACATGCGATAAATGAAACGAGATCGGCCCAAGCTCGCGGCTGAAGGGCAAGCCGGCGGTATGTCCCAGCCTACCTAGAAGCGCTTTATCGCTATACAGTTTAGGAAGCGAGTAAAGCCCTCCTCGCCGCCGTAGCAGCCCGCAGATTATGAAATACTCCCCAGGACTCACGTCAAGGGGATAAAGCTTTCCCGCATCTCGGACAAAATTGAAAGTCGCGATGCACTTGTTTTCCGCAATCGGGGCAATAGCGGCTCTCTTGCCGCTCCGGCCGCTGGTTCATGGCCAAATCGAACGTTCAGCGGATCGGGTTCTTCGCGGCTGTCGACAATATCCAGCACGGACATGCGGTTTTTTCCTGTAGCATTTTTGTAATGATAAACCGCTTGAAAAATGCCAAGCCCGATAAAAATCAGGCCAAAAACGGAAAAAACCGGGTGGCTCCAAACGGTGAATCACGCGTGATGGAAAACGTGTAACCGACGAGAAAAATTGAACAGTTTTCCCTAAATAAGAGTGAACACTTTTCTGGAAATTCCAGCGTAATCCCTATCACTTGACATGGAGCCTCTGCGTACAAGATATTTCCGAAAAAGCGAGCAACAACAAGAATCAGCCGCATGAAACGAGGCTGTCATGTACGCCACTCCATGTAAAGTGCACGCTTCTAACTGGTAAAAAACTGTTCAATTTAATCAGTCGAATTCTGTTCAGTTTTATTTAGCGGTCACAAAACGCCATCCCCATCCAAAAAATCCCGAATACAACAGCGGCGATGCTCCCGACGAACCCTTGCAGCGAAGGTCCCCGGCCGGGTTTGATGCTTTTCATGCCAACCCCTCCCAATGAATGGATATAGAAATATTTAGGTGCTGTCATATTGAATTTACAAACAAATACTGGAACGAAGTGGCTAGTTTGTAAGCCCAGTATCTTCACGTTTCTTGCGGGGCCATCCCCGGCGAAGAGCATGCAAACGGAAGGAGGCAAGCTGCCGGGGATGAAAAATGGAAAGGGCGTTAGACAGGATAGCATCGTAGCCGGGAAGGGGAGGCTGATTAAACCGCCACCTTCATCACTCAAAACGGCCAGCGCTTCCACAGAAAAACCAAGAGCATTTTTTCGTGCCAAAACGGCTGTCTATTTTGTAAAATATGGGGGCGGGAGATCATAGAAAATTAGGAGCTTCACTTGCACGGTAGAAGTGAAGCCGCTGAATATAAATTGGAGTTTAAAGCATATGTCAGCTTCTTTTATGGGGCAGGGGGGTGAGGACGGAATAAGAGAGCTTTTTTGGCAATACGAACCGTGTCTTGCCAAGATTGAGCGGACGACGATGACAAAAAGCTATAAAATGGTTGTATTGCAAGCGATGCTGGACCGCGGCCCGGTGCACTGACATGAGCCAATCATGCCAATTGAAGCCACGTCATTCTTTCATCAATTTTATGGATTATGGAAAAAGAATACCGACTGTGACTTATGTAGAGATAAACGTGGGGATTTTATTATTAACCTAGTAAAATTAAAGAAAGATTTGAAAAAAGGAATATAGTATTCATCACCTTTGTACCAAAAGACGATACACTTGAGAAGTTTTATGTATCTGGTCATAATCAATTAAAATAATGGTATTTAGAATGGACGTTTGATGAAATAGATAAATATGTAAAATATTTTCGGACGTAACATGAACTATTTTATTGTAGATGAACAAATTCGCTAACATAAAGAATTCACATCCCTTACTTTCAACAAAAACTTTTAGGAGTATGAAAGATTTTTTAAGGGATTCTATATTCGTGACAGCGCTGATGAACCGGGGTGTATAATTGGATGAAGATCATAAAGACAAGAGGAGAAATTCAATGAGAATTCGTAAATGTTCTAGAGCAGTGATAATAAATGAATTTAATAGAGTTCTTCTTCAGAAATTTGAATTTAAAGATGTTACAGGAAACAAAGTGTTATGGGTAACTCCTGGCGGTGGCATTAAGGAGAATGAAACTCCAGTAGAGGCATTAAAAAGAGAATTAAGCGAAGAGCTTGGCATTGTTGTTGATATTCATGACAAACCAATATTTGAAATGGATGTATTAATTGAAGGGAAAAAAGATTCGTTTATAAGTCGTGAGATTTATTATAAAATTGCTATTCAATCTGACACCATATTGTCTATCGAAAATATGACTAAAAATGAGAAAGATACATTTATAGAGTTAAGGTGGTGGAGCAAGGAAGAGTTGAAGAGAATAGACAACTTTGCGCCTCGTGAGATATTGAACTATTTTTAGTAAATGAGAAATGTTGAAAGAAAATAGTTACATAGGGGATCTTCATCATAACAAAGGCAGGATCAATAAGCTCTCACATATCTGCTCTATATGCTGCTTTTTTTGTATAATTGATGCAAACAACGATTTAAAATTCAAAACATAACCATCCGGTTCAGTAAGATGTTGGGCTCAGACATCTATTATAAGTATTGTTTACAAACAGAAGGAGAGTTTATGTATTAAAGAGAGCAGGGGAAGTCACGTTCTCGGGAAAATAAAAATGGGCTATAACTAACCATTCACATATCTTTTTCTTTTAATCGACTCGTAGTTGAGAACGCTGTTTTACTGAATGAGTTATGAGAGAATAGGCTATTATCTTCATTTTTTATATGCTGTGTTTCCTGAGAATTGCTAATTATTGAAGATCGTACTGGATAAAATTTGTCGTCGACCTCCAATCGTGTAAAAATCCCGGGGGATCGACGACAAATTTCTAACAGCTAAAATTCCCACTGTGATAAGGAAAAGAAGATGTTGCTCGAATTTTAAGATAAGTTTATAATGACATTGTATCCATTTTCCAAATGCTGATTTCATCATCACTTTTGGGGTTTTTATCTTAACTATGAGGAATTGAAACGATGTAGACGCACCTAAATCCAACGCGGCTTGCTCTGTTTTTATCTTAACTATGAGGAATTGAAACTTTCTTGACCTATTTCATCCGTTACAGTCACGTCTTGTTTTTATCTTAACTATGAGGAATTGAAACTTTTGTACATATATGAACATGTCCAATGACGAAAGGTTTTTATCTTAACTATAAGGAATTGAAACCTAGCGACGTCACCCCGCGCCCAACCTTCACCTTTTCGTTTTTATCTTAACTATAAGGAATTGAAACATTAAGTCATGTGTAGCTTTTTTAGTAGCTTCTCTACCGTTTTTATCTTAACTATAAGGAATTGAAACACGCCTTCATCGCTTCTTCAAAGTTGACGTAACGCGTTTTTATCTTAACTATAAGGAATTGAAACTTGATCAAACCAATTCCAAACTACGTATCTAGGTGTGTTTTTATCTTAACTATAAGGAATTGAAACTTCAATGGAAAGATCAAAACATATTCTCTCTCTTTGTTTTTATCTTAACTATAAGGAATTGAAACAGATTTGCTGGAGATGATCTTCAGCTAGACGAATAGTTTTTATCTTAACTATAAGGAATTGAAACTACGGGGTGGTATCCGTTACTATAACTTCGACTTGCGTTTTTATCTTAACTATAAGGAATTGAAACACTCTTGTCAGAACATACTTATCTTTAGAAATCATTGTTTTTATCTTAACTATAAGGAATTGAAACCAAGGTTTGAGTCAGTACCGTTCAACACCGTTTCGGAGTTTTTATCTTAACTATAAGGAATTGAAACGTTTTTTGAGTTTGTCCTCTTTTTCGTACTTTCTTCGTTTTTATCTTAACTATAAGGAATTGAAACGTAGGAGGAATGAAAGATGGCAGTGTATACAGGAAGTTTTTATCTTAACTATGAGGAATTGAAACTTGATCATCCCCTTTTCTTAATTCAATCCTTCTTTTGTTTTTATCTTAACTATAAGGAATTGAAACCATCTTTGAGTAGAATCTCTTTAAAGTAGGGAATTATGTTTTTATCTTAACTATAAGGAATTGAAACCGTATCCTCCTTTCAAGCCCTCGGCTGCTCTTTCAGTTTTTATCTTAACTATAAGGAATTGAAACACCGATTGATTGACGGTCAAATCCCTCCCCTCAAATACGTTTTTATCTTAACTATAAGGAATTGAAACTCGCGTAAAAGTCATCGGGTAAGTCGTATTCTCTTGTGTTTTTATCTTAACTATAAGGAATTGAAACCTAGAAATTCCTTGCGCAATACCCTTCGCTATCGAACGTTTTTATCTTAACTATAAGGAATTGAAACCATGTTCAGCAACCAAACAGTCAATCTCACGTAGATTGTTTTTATCTTAACTATAAGGAATTGAAACTTTTTCTTTGTTGTGTGGAATACTGTCCCGCACGCGTTTTTATCTTAACTATAAGGAATTGAAACAAAACTCTAATTCCTCTTCACACTCATCACAATTTGTTTTTATCTTAACTATAAGGAATTGAAACCAGATACGCTCATGTTGCTTATTGATGTCAATTTGTTTTTATCTTAACTATAAGGAATTGAAACTGTCGGACAACATCTCCTATGCGATACCCTCCGACCTGTTTTTATCTTAACTATAAGGAATTGAAACTATGATAACGTTTTTCTACTTGTTCATGACCAACCGCGTTTTTATCTTAACTATAAGGAATTGAAACAAAGTTAAAGTTAAAGGAACCGAAGATTTGATGCAGTTTTTATCTTAACTATAAGGAATTGAAACGCTGGTGTGAACGAACGGAACGTATTGATGTCCTGTTCCACGTTTTTATCTTAACTATACGGAATTAAAACAAAATAAGGAGGGGAGAATGTGGTTCCGGAGATCATCGTTGCGTTGTTTTGTACGCTATATATTGTGATTTTTTTAAACCTTTTGATTCGCTTTGTAGAAACCGAGCGAAAAAAAGGAAAGGTTCTCTTGCCTACGATGGAAGATACCGCTTCAAGAAATCGGTATCGCATCAGAACTTTAAGTTTTGCTCAAAAAAATATGAAGGGCCTATTTTTTATGTTAGGAATCGTTCTTCCTTTGGTCGTGATGATGCTCATCTTTCATACGGGAAATGTTTCCTCCGTTTTCCCATTTTTATATTGGGCATTGATGCCTTTTATTTATTTGAACTTATTTGATTCTTTTGAGATTTGTGAGAATGGAATTTGTGGAGATAAGCTGTACCGTTGGGATGTAATTAAACAAGTTTCATTTGAACCTATCGATATTTTTCATCGTTATTATGGTTTGTTAGAGACGAATGAAACCACTTATGCGATGTGGCTGTACGATAGGGAAGGGAAAAAATTGATGCATCGTGTTACGATCGTGAATGGCCAAGAAAGGCAAGACATCACCGAGTTATTGGAAGCTCGTTCTGTTGAAGTAACATGCTTGCAAAAATCATAATCATAAAGAGCTCTCTCTCGTCGCCTGTGCGCCCCTTTGCTCTCGAAAAACATCGTACATGTCTCAAAAATTTGTAATATGCTATCATTTTGTTTTTAAGGAAATAGATGGAATAAGGGAATACAGACAATGCGTGTTAGCCCCCCTATTTGCTCAAAACAATGGTTTTTGTGAACTCGGTAAAGTCTGTTAAATGATGATCGAGTACTCGTGATGCTAGTTGAGTGTTAAAACTCAACTAGCACCACGGGTGAAATATAATGCTATAAAAGGAGGTCCTTGATGAGCGACTTATTTGACAAGGATCGTTCTATCATATCAATATGCGTTTCGCTTATTGCTGCATTTAAAGAACGTCATTTCCGCTTCCCAACAAGTGGCAGTGGAAGATGAATGAATGAAAGAAGTATATCGAGATTCAATCGTAAAAAATATGAAATTCTCGAAGATCAGCTTTGGAAGCTGCTGTCGAAAATTTTCAAGGCGTCCGGTTTGGAGTTACACAGCCCAAGAGCGTGCTATCGGCAAGCTTTCAAGGAAGGCTGGATTGAAATATCGATATATGGAACGATATATTAAGTTCGCGCAATGTAACGGCTCATGTATATAATGAAGAGGATGATGAACAGATCAAACAAAAAATTGTTGATGAGTACGTTCAGCAAATCGAAGCATTGTTGCAAAACATTAAAGAAGAAGTGATCGATCGTGACGCATGGAATGAGCGTCTGATCGCGTATGTTCAAAGCGAGAAAGAGATATTTTATTTGGCTCGCGCGCAAAAAATACGGCGCGGCATCATTCCGATATCGATCTGTGCATTGATTATACGGGAAAGCAAAAGTGGAAAGTGATCAGTGATATTGACGACATTGTTGGCATATATTCGTGCGACGTGCTGTCTTGTGATTCATTGAACCAAGAAATCGAGCGGCAAATCGAACGCGATGGAATGGTGATTTATGAAAAATGAAAGGTGTGTTAAGCAGACGGATTGCCACCGGCTGCCCATTCTCTTTTTACCGCCAATGGCATTGGTGTCGGCAAGCTGCTTCCAACCGTTCACATGCCTGACGCACTGTTGAGCGAGCACAAAACAAACTTTTGTCCGCGATCGGCTTTCATAAAGGAGAGTGGCGACAACGAGTGCTTACCGTATTTGGCGGATTCCGCTTTAAATCTCGATAGGTTTCACCATCTCCAGACCAATTCGCTAAAAGCGGGTTACAATTAATTTTACAGCCGGCGTACTTTCATAAAGGATGGCTGTTTTCTAAGAAATCTATAACATGTCTAATAGCTATGTGCTGATCACCTGCTAAGTATGATACCGAATTAAGTTCTTTCCAAATAATAATTGAACTGTAACCCTTTGTCTTCTCCTGATGACTGGACAGTATGTGACCCTGTGGTAAAATAAACCTATGTCGTTCTTTCATAACTGGATATAGGAGGTTGCATGGAGAAAATAAAATGCGAAAACCAAGCTGATCCTTCCATGCGTAAAATATCCAAGGTACAAAAGAACTCCGAATTGTCGGACATCTAGGGTTGGAACGACCCGAAGTCACGCTCAGGGAGACGAAAGGCGGCTTTCGTCGTGGAACTGAGAAGCTCCCACTTCAAGCTTTAGCTAAGTGGTGAGTAGTTCACTCTTATGGTAATATATCTCGCATAAAATCTCTGTAATTCAGGTTGCTTTATCTATACCCGCTTCCTCTTTCATTTCTCGTAATACAGCACTAGATCAATCACGGTCACAAGATTCAAATGTTCCTCCAAGTATTTGAATCCCTGCCGCAGGAATATTTTGACGTTCAAATACTAAAAGCTCCCAAGTATGATGAACGTTTCTGATGATATAAGCCAAAACCTCTTTTACATGGATATTGATGTATGATTCCCCTTTATTTAGACAATCTAGCTTTGCTTGGATCTTTTTTACGATAAAGCAGCCAATGCAAAAACCAAGAATGGCCGCAAAGGCTGCCAGAGCCACTAGGAGCGTAAATACGTAAGCGATCTTTGTCCATCCTGCTAAAAATGACACATAACCGATCGATAAGCAAATGACCGCAATGATTTGATTGAATGACTGCTGTGCATCATCCTCAGGAATGTATTCGCTTGGTTCCTTTCGTAAAAAGAACTTTGCTGCTCTCATCACGAGATGGAAATGAAAGAATAATCCTAAAAGGCTGGAGATCAATGGAAATAGCAGCGACCATTCTTGATAGGTCATCGAAGTGAAGAGAACCGAAAAAACGATAAACCATTGATTTACACGTACGAATGGACGAGGAACGGAGGAAGGGGTTTTTGGTCTCCTAATTCCAGTATTTCTTATATGTTTAATTATATTTATGATATTTTACAGTAGACGTCATGATTTGTGAAGAAAATTTGCAGAGGAGGAGTTTTAGATTGCTTATGGGCTGACGTAAGCGATGATACCGATAATCATTTTGTGTTCTATCCCCAGCATTCAGTATAGGAATAAAAACGAGTCTCAGCCAGCCGCTAATAAATTGTGCATAAAAATCCTAAAAAGCTTTCATCCCGCGTCACGATCCTCACCCGCTCCTCTGTACATCACATCTTCACTTGTCTGTCCAGCGTTTTCGGTCTTTCATGCTTCAGATGGTTGAGCATGAGCTTTACCTCCAACTTCGAAGCTCTTAAAAGGCTTTTTGGTTTTGCGTAGAACAAAAGACAAACGAAATATCATTAATTTTTAGAATATAATAAAAAATAAAATTTTATATAGTATTATTTTTTTGTCTGTTTGATAAAAGCTTATTATACAAAGGATTTTAGATAAGATACGAATGAGAAGTATTGAAAAAATAATAATAAAATAATTCGGAAAAATTATTTTGCGCTGTTTGGTATGATATAATCCTTGCAACTATATAATTATACATTTGTACTTCTGAGGGGGACAGGAGAAATGGAAAAGGAAATGAAATTAAAGCGCAACATCGGTTTTTTTGTTTCTACGTCTTTAGTGATTGGAACTGTAATAGGTTCCGGAATCTTTATGAAGCCGGGGGTCGTCCTGTCTGCGACCGGTAATTCCAATATGGCGCTTTTGGCGTGGATTATCGGCGGCATTATTACATTGGCAAGCGGCCTAACCATTGCTGAAGTCAGTGTGAAGATTCCTAAAACCGGCGGATTATACGCTTATATTGAAGAAGTTTATGGGAAAACATGGGGGTTTTTGTGTGGCTGGGTGCAAACAATTGTCTATGGACCGGCTGTTATTGGTGCTCTTGCTCTATATTTCGGTACATTAATGGCTGACTTTTTTCATTTTCCAAAAGGAAGCAGCCTGATCATCGGAATTGTAACGACGATTTTACTTGCAGGTTTGAATTTATTGGGAACAAAGTTTGGCGGATTTATTCAAACGGCTTCCACAATCGGAAAGCTGATTCCGATTATCTTGATTGCCGTATTTGGAATGTTTAAAGGCGATGCCGCTGTTTTTAATGTAGAAAGTGGAAATATTCAAAATTTAAGTATGGGGGCTGCTATTTTAGCCACGCTCTGGGCCTACGATGGTTGGATGAATGTTGGATTTATGGCGGGAGAAATGAAAAACCCTGCAAAAGATCTTCCAAGAGCCATCATTTCTGGACTTTTAGTTGTTATTATTGCTTATTTATCGGTTAATATTGCTATGCTGCATGTGCTTCCTGCTGATCAGATTGTTGAGTTAGGACCAAATGCGGCATCAACAGCAGCAACATTATTGTTTGGCGAAATCGGCGGAAAAATTTTAGCGATCGGTATTTTAATCTCGATTTTTGGATGCTTAAATGGAAAAATTCTCACATTCCCGCGAATTCCTTACGCTATGGCAGTAAGAGGGCTTCTTCCAGGATCGAAATTCCTTTCCGGCATTCACCCTAAATTTAATACGCCGGTAGGGTCCACTGTTGCACAAGCTGTGATCGCGATCGTGATGATGATCTTTTGGAATCCTGACAGGCTGACGGATATGGCGATTTTCGCTGTCTTGCTATTTTATGGATTGTCTTTTAATGCGGTTTTCTTGCTTCGCAAAAAAGATAAAAATGAATCGCATTTATATAAAGTTCCGTTCTATCCGATTACGCCGCTTGTGGCGATTGGGGGTACGGCATACATTATTATCAGTACGCTGATGAATGCTCCTGCCGACACGCTTTTCTCGATTGGTATTACGTTAATTGGTTTGCCGATCTATTGGAAACTGAAAGAAAAAAATAAAAACACTTCAAATTTAAAAGCGAGCTAATGCCAACAAACGCGAACAGTGATCACGCTGTTCGCGTTTTTAATTAAATCGGATTTTTTAATGGGAATGTCCTGCCATTCAGATTCTGAAAGCCGATGCTTCGATCATTGTCACCGATTTGCCGAGATGACGCATCTGACTGATTCAGGAGGAGAAATATGGAGTCATCTTGCTCTGTATTGTAAAATATAACATATAAAGATAAAAATGAAAGGAGGGTTAAGTTGGTCTTTTACTCGAAAAAAGGACCCATTAGTTCCATCGTGACATATGGCTATTAATCGTTGGAAGTATTGCGTTGCCAACAGCTGTCCACTTAGAGTTAGGTACTATAGCGGAGGATCTAGCTGTTACTGACAAAATTTTATTAACCGTCATTTGCAGTTTGTTTACGTTATTTTTGCTTTCAGGATGGTTTCACACCCTTTATATTGTAACGGACAAAGCGTTAAAAATTCGGGGAGGCCTTTTCAGCTGGACGATTCCTCTTGAAGAAATTGAAGCGATCACCGAGTCTAAAAATCCCCTGTCAGCACCGGCTTTATCACTTGACCGCTTGCAAATCACATATGGAAAGTCGAAGTTCATCTTAATTTCTCCTAAAGACAAATCGTTATTTTTAAAACAAATAAAGAAAATAAGACCGGACGTCCTTATTGAGGGGGAAATTTCCTATCTGCCGAAATATGGTCGGGAGCGGTTCTTTTTTGCTCATCAAAAGCGCTAGACATCGCCAAAGGGAATGGATTACGCGTTTGCCGGACCATTTTCAACATGCGTCAGCTTCTTATCATTTTTTGTAAAAAACATATTATATGGATCTTTATGGATTTAAACAAACAAAAAATTTTTTGTGTTAAATCTATTGACTTCTGAATATTCCGACAAGTATAATAGCAACTAAGGAAAGCGTTTACCTTTAAAAATGATCAAGTTTTATTTCTTGGACATTTTTATTTTTTTATGCATCTAAAGGAAAGCGCTTAACTACACGTGTGATATTGAAAGGGCAGGTGTGAATGGAAACGGATGGAGAAAGTAAAAGTAGGGATTGTCGGGCTTGGAAGGTTAGGTAGGCAGCATGCGGAAAATTTAGCCTTTCGCATTTCGGGCTGCGAGTTATTGGCTGTTTGCAGTGTAGCAGCAGAGGAAGTCGAGCAGGCTCAGAAGGATTGGGGCATCCAATACGGTTATACCCAATTTGACGAGATGTTACAGAATCAAGAGCTGGAGGCTATTTTCATTTCGTCGCCTTCCAATTTCCATTGCGAACAAATCATAAAAGCATTAAATGCAGGGTTCCATGTGTTTTGCGAAAAACCGCTTGGGCTATATTTAGAAGAAGCTTTGCGTGTTCAAGAGGCCGTGACTCAACAGAAGGATAAGATTTTTATGCTCGGTTTTATGAGAAGATATGACAAGTCTTACCAATATGCCAAAAAGAAAATCGAGGAAGGAAAAATAGGCGAGCCGATTTTCATCCGCTGCTATGGTCTTGATCCTACGAAAGCGATGGACGAATTTATACAATTTGCCAAAAGCAATTACAGCGGAGGATTGTTCTTGGACATGGCGATCCATGATTTTGATTTGGCACGCTGGTATTTGGGAGTCGAGGCGAAACAAGTATGGGCGATCGGAGGAGCCTATGCTTATCCGGAATTTAGCGAAATGAATGATGCGGAAACAGGGGCGGCGTTAGTCAAGTTTGAGAATAACAAAATCGGAATTTTTGTTGCCGGACGAAATTGTGCACACGGATATCATATTGAAACAGAAATTATCGGGACGAAGGGGACATTAAGAATTGGCACCATTCCTGAAAAGAATAGGGTGACGGTCTTTGATGAAAAAGGGGCCATTAAAGAATGTTCAGATGGATTTTTAGAAAGGTTTGAACAAGCCTACTTAAGTGAAGCGGAAGAATTCATTGCGTGTATAAGAGAAAATAGACAGCCAGCCGTTACTGTCGAAGATGGGGTGATTTCAACGGCTCTTGGCTATGCGTGCAAAGAATCGTTTGAAACAGGAAAGCTTGTTACGGTGCAGTCGCCTATTCAAACGCCGGCCTCACCGATATAAAAGCCAGTTTGAAAATGGAATCGCCCATCCATTATGAAAGCACGGCGGCTTGCAAATGGCGGAGATCAGAATACGAACTGCCCAACTGGCCAACGAGCCTGTTCGATCATCTATAGAATCCATAAAAAGGTAATGGCGGATGTTAAGGAGTCATCATCCTGCATGAATATCTGATTGATTAGGAGTTCAATCACATAGTGCCCCTTTATCTATAGAAACTTGATTCCAATATTATCTCCACCATCATAAATGGTGATAAGGTCTATATAGATCTAATTGTGAACTACTCACCATTTAGCTAAAGCTTGAAGTGGGAGCTTCTCAGTTCCACGACGAAAGCCGCCTTTCGTCTCCCTGAGCGTGACTTCGGGTCGTTCCAACCCTAGATGTCCGACAATTCGGAGTTCTTTTGTACCTTGGATATTTTACGCATGGAAGGATCCGCTTGGTTTTCGCATTTTATTTTCTCCATGCAACCTCCTATATCCAGTTATGAAAGAACGACATAGGTTTATTTTACCAAAGGGTCAGACAATTGAACAGGCAAAAGCCTGTCCTTGTCCGAAGTCGATTCATCTCCCACTTTCATCAAGCTTCGCAAGATTTAGAAGTGGGAGACTTCTCGACTGAAGAATGTTAAAAAGTTAAAGTGCGGTGTGCTTAATAACCAATTAGAAAGGGGTCCTTAGATGATAGGGCATGCTGAAAATCTTTTGGAAATGAAAGGTATTAAAAAAAGCTTTAATCAAAACCATGTGCTTAAAGGAATTGATCTTGATATTAAAGCTGGTGAGGTTCATGTGTTGCTTGGTGAAAATGGAGCGGGGAAGTCGACACTTATCAAAATTTTAACAGGTGCTTATCAAAAGGATGCCGGTGAAATCTATTGGGAAGGGAGGGCTGTTCATCTCCAAACGCCAGCTGATGCTATGAGATTAGGGATTGCCACCATTTATCAAGAATTAAATGTAATTCCCCAGCTCAAAGTTTATGAAAATATTTTCTTGGGCAGGGAATTAAAGCGAGGTGGCAAGATGTCGATGCTTGACCATAAAACCATGCGCGAAGAGGCAAAGAGATGTTTAGAAATGCTTGGTCAAAGCCCAGATCTTGCTGATATGCAGCTTGGGAAGCTCGGCATAGGACAGCAGCAACTCGTCGAAATAACGAAAGCGCTTACCCTTGATGCGAAGTTGATTATTATGGATGAACCTACCTCCAGCCTGAGTGTACAGGAAGTCCATCAGCTCTATAAGTGTGTCGAGCAATTAAAAGAGAAGGGAATAGCCATTTTATTTATTTCTCATAAGCTTGAAGAGATTAAGAGATTAGGAGATCGGATTACGATTCTACGGGATGGGTTCAAAATTGAAACCTTGCCTGTTAAAACGACAGACACCGATGATTGGATTGAATTAATGGTTGGACGATCTTTGGATGAGAAGTTTCCAAAGCAAACCTTTACACTTGGCCGAGAAGGTTTTAGAGTAGAAAATTTAGAAGTTGCAGGCGCCTCAGAGCCGGTTAGCTTTCGTGTGAGATATGGGGAGATCGTTGGTATTTCCGGGCTGGTTGGCGCTGGGCGCACCGAGCTTGCTAGGGCTATATTTGGAGCCGATCCGCGCCGAAATGGAAAAATTTTTATTGATGGCAAGGAAGTAAAGATCAAGTCTCCGCGAGATGCCATTGATGCTGGAATTGCTTTCATCACCGAGGACCGAAAAGGCGAGGGGCTTTTGCTTGATCAAAAGCTAGATTTTAATATTACGATGGCCAATATGAAAAAATTTACGAAGAAATCACGGCTTATTAATTTAAATGAGATCCGGGAAGAAGCCAAGCGATTTATTCGAGAATTAAAGATTCGTCCTGATCATATCGAGCTTAAAGCTCGCAATTTGAGCGGTGGGAATCAGCAAAAAGTAGTGATCGCCAAGTGGTTATGCACAAAGGCAAAGGTGTTTATTTTTGACGAACCGACAAGAGGAATTGATGTCGGAGCGAAAGTAGAGGTTTATCGCTTGATGAATCAATTAGTTGAAAATGGCGCCATTGTCATTATGATCTCTTCAGAGCTTCCGGAAATTCTCGGGATGTGTGACAGAGTTCTTGTGATGAGAGAAGGAAGAATAACAGCGGATTTGCCAATTAAGGAAGCGACACAAGAACGAATTATGAAAGCGGCTACAGGAGGGTGAAAATCAATATGAGTCAAGTAGCAGTGCAAACGAAAAACGAGACAGTGGAAAAGAACCGTGCATTTAAAAGGATTATCAGCAAGTTCGGGCCTCTGATCGGTCTTATTCTATTAACAGCAGTCCTGACGATTCTGTCGCCTAAGTTTTTAACGATCAATAATGTCATGAATATCGCTCGGCAATCTTCGATCAACGCCTTGCTGGCAATCGGTATGCTTTTGCCGATTCTAACGGCAGGAATCGATTTGTCTGTCGGTTCATTGTTGGCGCTTTCAATTATGATGATGGGAATTGTGACGGTCAATATGGGAATGCATCCGCTTTTGGGAATTTTCGTATGTCTTGCAGTAGGCGCGGGATTCGGTTGGTTAAACGGGATTTTATTAACGAAGCTGCGTTTGCCGCATCCATTTATCTCCACTCTCGGCACGATGAACATCGCCCGCGGCATCGCTTTAATCGTTACAGGTGCGGCTCCGATTGCCGGTTTTCCTTACATGATTCAATTTTTGGGGCGTGAATTTATGGGGCCGATCCCGGTAAGTTTTTTGCTTGTCATTGTGGTGTATGTCTTCTTCCATATTTTCCTAACACGAACACAGACAGGGCGTTATATTTATGCGATTGGCGGCAATCCTGAAGCTGCGCGCTTATCGGGAATTAATGTCGACCGAGTGTTGATTATTGTTTATACGATCAGCGGTTTCATGGCGGGGCTTGCCGGTCTTGTTATGGTCGGCCGCGTGAATTCAGCTTTTCCTCTTGCTGGACTTTCTTATGAGCTTGATGCGATTGCGGCGGTCATTATTGGTGGTGCCAGCTTTCTGGGGGGAGTTGGTACTGTATGGGGAACATTAATCGGGGCACTGATTATCGCTGTTTTAAGGAATGGACTGAATCTCTTGAATGTTTCCGCTGATTTCCAAATGACGGTGATTGGAGCGGTCATTATTGCCGCTGTATTTGTTGATGTGCTTCGCCAGCGCAAAAGCCAAAAAGCTTAATTGTTTGCTAATTGGGATGCCGATAAAGGATCATGCTTTCACAAGATAACAAGTAAAGGGAAATGGGGGAATGTTGGATGAAAAAGAAAATTCGGTTATTCAGCGTAGCCGCTGCGTTCATGGGTATGGTTCTTTTAGCTGGATGCAATAGTGATCAAGAAGCGAGTGGGGGTGAAAATACAGAGCGAGTCGCTGTTGTTTTGAAAACGTTATCAAGCCCTTACTGGAAGTATGTTGAGGCTGGAGCGAAAGCGGCTGGCAAAGAGCTCGGGGTCGATGTGACCGTTGTTGGACCCAATTCAGAGTCTGAAGTGATGCAGCAAGTGAATATGATTGAGGATCAGTTAAGCCAATCGCCTGGTGCGCTTGTCGTTTCACCGACTCAGCCTGATACAGTCGTCCCGGTGTTAGAGGGAGCCAATATTCCCGTTCTTCTTATTGACACAGATGCCGATCTTAAAAATAAAACAAGCTTTATAGGTACGGAAAATTATGAGGCTGGATATGAAGGAGGAAAATTGCTTGCCTCCATGCTGCAAAAAGGGGACAAAGCCGCGATCGTTTCAGGTGCGCTTGGAAATACGGCGACAGATGAACGCGTGAAAGGAGCCAAAGCCGCTCTTAAAGAAGCAGGGATCGAGGTTGTTGCTGAACAGCCTGCCGATAGCGATAAAACAAAAGCGATGTCCGTTATGGAAAATATCCTGCAGAAAAATAATGATATCAAAGGTGTATTTGCAGCCAATGATGATATGGCGCTTGGCGTGTTGCGCGCTGTTGAGGCAAAAGGGTTAGATGTTAAAGTGATCGGTACTGACGGAACGCTAGAAGCGGTGGAGTCGATTTTAGCCGGAAAGCTTGCCGGTACGATTGCGCAAAGTCCATATGACATGGGCTACGAAGGAGTGAAAAACGCATTAGCCGCCATCAAAGGCAAAAAAGTTGAAAAACGCATGAAGAGCCCTGTTGAGGTGATTACAAAAGAAAATGCACAAGAAAAGCTAGAATTTCTTAAAAAGATAGTAGAGTAGTCCATACGAATGATTTAACCGGCGGTATTCCTTCATGGTAAAATGAAGAAAAAGGACTATCTAAGGAGTTTGAACTAAATGAAGCCGACGATTTATGATGTAGCGAAAAAAGCAGGTGTCTCGATAGCGACAGTATCGAAAGTCGTGAATAACACAGGAAATATTAGTGACCGAACGAGAAAAAAAGTCATGAAGGTCATGCAAGAGCTTGAATACCAGCCGAGCAGCTTAGCGGCGGCATTAACAGGCAAAAGGACATTTACTATTGGTGTCCTTGTCCCGGATATTGCCAACCCGTTCTTTGCCGAGGTGGCGAGAGCTTTAGAAAATTATGCTCGGGAAACGGGATATGCGATGATTTTATGCAGTACCGATTACCAAAGAAAACGAGAGCAGGATTATCTTGAACTGCTTATGAAAAAGCAAGTAGACGGCATTATTATTGCGACAGAGCCAAAAGATCTGAGCGCTTTTCGAAAGCTTCAGTCCAGACATATCCCGTTTTTAATGTTTTCGATCGACCATCTTGCTTTATCTTCGCATGTTGTCACGACGGACGATATTAGAGGAGGATACCTTGCCGGGCGTTATCTGCTGGATAAAGGACATCGCCGTTTGGCGATCATTGCCGAATTAAGCCGTCCGAGCGGACGGTTGAGATTGGAAGGCTTTAAACAAGCTCTTTCCGATCAGGGAATTGAATTAGAAAGCCCATTCATTGTTGATGCCATTTCTAAAGTTGAGGATGCCAAGCTGGCATCGCAAAAGCTGCTTCATTTACCAGAAAAGCCAACTGGTGTTTTTGCGACTACCGATTTAATCGCAGTGGTTTTTATGAACGAAGCTCGAAAGCTTCATGTGCAGGTTCCGGGAGATATTTCTGTTATTGGCTTTGATAATACGATACATGCCGAAATTGCTGATCCTGGTCTAACAACCATTGCACAGCCAATCGATGATCTGGCCCGCTATGCGGTCTATAAGCTGCTTGAGTCGATTGAAAAACCAGAAATGCCTGGACATCGGATTATGCTGGCCCCTGCTTTAGTAGAAAGGCAATCGGTAAAAGACCTAAAGGATCAATATTCGTGAACTCTTTTGCTTCTCAAATCGTGAATGTTAGAAGAGCAAGGAGCAACAATGAATAGGAAAGCTGCTTTTTGGTTCAGACCCATTTTGTAAAGCCAACTTGTGGAGTTCGTTTGGTGCGATAGACATGGTCTTCTTGTTCGATAGACAAACAGAAAAGCTCCCACCCAAACGAACTCTCTTATCGATGCTTTCTACAATGGATTAGGGATGAAGAACCAGCTTGAAAGGAAGAAGAGATATTCTTAGGAAGGACAGTCCAAGCAAGGCGGTTTCTGATGTTTTTTAGGCGAGTGCCTAAATGGTAGGCGCACAACCTTGCTTTCAGACTGCTTCATAGTTTCGCGCAGAAAGTAAAGCGCTTAACTAAAAAAGTGAAAAATCTAGAGATTTAATGTTAAAAAAATTTAAAATTAACTTGAGATTAGGCAAAAAAGTCGTATAATAATAGAAAGTAAAGCGCTTAACTTTATTTCGGGTTAGATGTCCGTATCTTTACTAAGAGAAAGGAAGATTCAGGCGATGGGATTGACGGTAGGAATCATTGGCGCAGGGAGAATCGGCAGATTGCACGTAGATCATTTGCGCTTCATTTCACAAGTTCGAGTCAAGAGTGTTTCAGATGTTGCAATTCATCATCTGGAATCGTGGGCGAAAGAGAGACAAATCGAGGTGCTAACAGCGGATTATCGCCAAATATTAATGGATCCAGACATTGATGCGGTGTTGATTTGCTCTCCAACGAATACACATGCCACGATGATTAAAGAAGCGTCTTTAGCAGGAAAGCATATTTTTTGTGAAAAACCGATCAGTTTTACATTAAGAGAAACAGAAGAGGCACTGGAAGCTGTTGAAAAAGCTCAAGTGAAGTTTCAAGTTGGGTTTAACCGCCGATTTGATCCGAATTTTCGGAAAGTCAGGGATCTTGTGCAAAATGGAACGATTGGCGTTCCGCACATTTTACGTATTACATCAAGGGATCCTAAGCCGCCCAGCATGGACTACATCAAGTCGTCAGGTGGGCTTTTTATGGATATGATGATTCATGATTTTGATATGGCGCGCTACATTATGGAAAGTGAAGTGGTGGAGGTGTCTGCTTACGGGGCTGTGCTGGTCGATCCGGCCATCGAAGAAGCGGGAGATATTGATACAGCTGTCGTCACTTTAAAATTTGCCAACGGCGCTCTTGGTGTGATTGATAACAGCCGCCAAGCTGTCTATGGATACGATCAGCGCCTTGAGATTTTTGGAAGTAAAGGATCGGCATTGGCTGATAACCATCGCCCTACGACCGTTGAAGTCTCTACTTCTGAGCATGTGTCCAAGGATAAACCGCTGTATTTTTTCCTTGAGCGCTATACCCAAGCCTATATGAATGAAGTATCAGAATTTGTAAGAGCAATTCTTGCCAACCAGCCTGTTATTTGCAGCGGCTTTGATGGCTTACAAGCCCAGCGGATTGCCGAAGCGGCAAAAAAATCGTTGGAAGCCGGTATCCCTGTGAAGCTGGAAGCGGTAAATTCCGCTGCCTCTGTCTAATCGTTTTTAGGGAATATGCGAAGAAAGGAGGAAAACGACATGAATCTACTAACCTTTCATCAAGATCGTCCACTTGATCTCATCGCGGTCGGCCGGTTGTGCATTGACCTCAATGCGAATGAAATCAATCGCCCAATGGAAGAAACACGAACATTTACGAAATACGTTGGCGGTTCTCCTGCCAATATTGCGATTGGCTTTGCACGGCTAGGCCAAAAAACCGGATTTATCGGAAAAGTCGCGAACGATCAAATGGGACGCTACATTTTGGATTATTTGCAGAAAAACGGCATCGACACAAAAGGGATCGTAATCGACCGTACGGGGGCTGTAACGGGGTTAGCGTTTACCGAGATTAAGAGCCCGGAGGATTGCAGCATTCTAATGTATCGTGATAATGTCGCAGATTTGAAGCTTCGTCCATTGGATATTGATGAAGATTATATTAAACAATCAAAGGCGCTACTCATTTCCGGTACCGCCCTTGCGCAAAGTCCATCACGTGAAGCCGTGTTTCTTGCATTGGAATATGCCGTAAAGCATGGTGTGACGGTTTTCTTTGACCTTGATTATCGTCCATATACTTGGACGGATGAGGCAGAAACGGCGGTTTATTATAATTTGGCTGCTGAAAAATGTGATGTCGTGATCGGCACTCGCGAAGAGTTTAATATAATGGAAAAATTGTTGAATGGAAAAGAGGCCAATGATCATGATACAGCTTCTCGCTGGTTTTCGTTCCGCGCTAAAATGGTCGTCATTAAACATGGAGGAGCAGGCTCGATTGCCTATACTAAAGACGGAAAATCTTACCGCAGCGGTATTTTTCGCACCAATGTATTGAAAACATTTGGCGCTGGCGATTCCTATGCCTCTGCCTTTATCTATGGCTTAATGAATGGAAGGGACGTTGCCGAAGCGATGAAGCTGGGGAGCGCGTCGGCTTCGATTGTGATTTCGCGTCACAGCTGCTCTGATGCGATGCCCACTCTTCAAGAGCTTCAGCATCATATTGAGACGGCTATTTATGAGCCTGCTCTATCATAGGATTTTTGTTTTGAATATTCGGGAATTTTAAGGGATGAAAGGAAGATGGTATCGCATGAAAATAACTGTAAAAAGCTTAAAAAACTACATCGGCGGGGAATGGGTCGAATCTGTTTCCAATCGAACAGAGGTTGTATACAACCCAGCAACAGGTGAAGAGCTGGCGATTGTTCCACTTTCCACAAAAGAAGAAGTAGACAAGGCCGTTCAAGCAGCACACGAGGCGTTTCAAACATGGTCTCAAGTTCCCGTTCCAAAGCGTGCTCGTCTTCTTTTTAAATATCAGCAGCTTCTCGTGGAGCATTGGGAAGAGCTAGCGCGGCTTGTGACCATAGAAAACGGCAAAAATTACGATGAAGCCTATGGGGAGGTGCTTCGCGGGATTGAATGCGTGGAGTTTGCGGCAGGAATCCCAACTTTAATGATGGGCAAGCAGCTTCCTGATATCGCAACAGGGCTTGAATCTGGCATGTACCGTTATCCGCTTGGAGTAGTTGCCGGTATTACGCCGTTTAATTTTCCAATGATGGTTCCATGCTGGATGTTCCCGTTAGCGATTGCTTGCGGCAACACTTTTGTATTAAAGCCATCGGAACGCACGCCGCTTTTAGCGCAACGTCTTGCCGAGCTGTTTGAAGAAGCGGGTTTTCCTAAAGGGGTATTAAACATTGTGAATGGTGCGCACGATGTCGTCAATGGATTGTTAGAGCACAAGCTGGTGAAGGCGATTTCGTTTGTCGGCTCTCAGCCGGTGGCTGAATATGTGTACAAAACAGCGGCAGCCAACTTGAAACGCGTGCAAGCTCTTTCCGGGGCGAAAAACCATTCGATCGTATTAGCCGATGCCAATTTGGAACATGCGGCCAAACAGATCATCAGCGCCGCTTTCGGTTCTGCTGGCGAACGCTGCATGGCGACTTCGGTTGTCGTGGTGGAAGAGTCTATTGCTGATAAATTCATAGCAAAATTGAAGCTGGAAGCCGATGCGATCCAAATCGGAAATGGTCTTGACAAAGGAGTGTTTTTAGGTCCGGTGATTCGCCAAAGCCATAAAGAGCGAACCATTGGCTATATCGAAAAAGGAATTGAAGAAGGAGCCACACTGGTGCGTGATGGCCGCAAAGACGCCGCTGTAAACAAAGAAGGTTACTTTATTGGTCCGACGATTTTTGAAAACGTTACGCAAGAGATGAAAATTTGGCAAGATGAAATTTTTGCCCCTGTTCTATCCGTTGTACGTGTAAAAAATTTAACAGAAGCGATTGAGTATGCGAATGCATCACCGTTCGCCAATGGCGCTTGCATTTTCACGGATAGCGCAGCCGCGGTCCGTCAGTTTCGTGAAACTATTGATGCAGGAATGCTTGGCGTTAATATCGGGATTCCTGCGCCAATGGCCTTCTTTCCGTTTTCAGGCTATAAGGACTCTTTCTATGGAGATTTACATGCAAACGGTACGGATGGTGTTGAGTTCTACACGAGAAAGAAAATGGTGACAGCTCGTTATATGAAATAACGAAACTATTAAAGGAAGAGATGGGGTGGAAATTCGTCTGTGCCATCTCCTCTTTCTTTTCGTTGTTTGTGATCAGCGTGGGATGGATTTTATAGAAGAGAGAGGAGGATTAGAACAGTGGGAACCGTTCGTTTAACAACGGCACAAGCGCTTGTTAAATTTTTGAATAACCAATATATCGAATTTGATGGAAAGCAGCAACGATTTGTAAAAGGCATTTTTACGATTTTTGGCCACGGGAATGTGCTTGGGCTTGGCCAGGCTCTTGAAGAGAATCCTGGCGAATTGAAGGTATACCAGGGACGGAATGAACAAGGGATGGCCAACGCGGCGATCGCATTTGCCAAGCAAAAGCATCGGAAGCAAATGATGGCAGTCACTTCGTCTGTGGGACCCGGAGCAGCGAATATGGTTACTTCTGCTGCTACAGCAACAGCCAACCATATCCCAGTTCTGTTGCTTCCTGGCGATGTATTTGCCACCCGCCAACCGGATCCTGTTTTGCAGCAAATTGAACAAACGCATGATTTATCGATATCTACAAATGACGCGTTCCGCGCAGTAAGCAAGTATTGGGATCGTGTCTGCCGCCCAGAGCAGCTGATGTCTGCGATGCTGAACGCCATGCGCGTATTAACCGATCCTGCAGACACGGGTGCTGTCACGATTGCGCTTCCTCAAGATGTTCAAGGAGAAGCATGGGATTTTCCTGAAAGCTTTTTCGCCAAACGTGTGCATCGGGTGGAGCGCCGCCAGCCGTCGATGGAAAGCGTTCACGACGCGGTCAAGCTGATTCGTTCCAAGAAACGGCCTTTGCTCATATTAGGTGGCGGTGTTCGCTACTCAGAGGCCTCGGATGCTTTTGTAGCGTTTGCAGAAAAATTCCATATTCCATTTGCAGAAACACAAGCTGGAAAAAGCGGCGTGGAGAGTAGCCATCCGCTTAATCTTGGCGGCATAGGCGTGACAGGGAATTTAGCAGCCAACACCATTGCTAAGCAGGCGGATTTAATTATTGGAGTCGGTACCCGTTTTACGGACTTTACAACCGCTTCTAAACATTTATTTAGCCACGCAGACATCATCACGATCAATGTTTCTGAATTTCATGCCGCAAAATTAGATGCAGTGAAAGTCATTGCCGATGCCAAGGCTGGACTTGAGGCCATCAGCGCGGCACTAGGAAACTATGCTTCTGCCTATGAAAATGAAATCGTTGAAGCGAAACAAAAATGGGCGAATGAGTTAAACCGCCTTTATTCGGTTGCTTATCGCGAGAATTTTAAACCGGAAATTGCGGGGCATATCGATGAAAAACTGCCTGAATATAAAGAAGCATTTGGCTCCGCCTTAACGCAAACGAGCGTGATCGGAAGGATTAACGAACGGATTGATGATGATGCCATCATTGTAGGCGCTTCAGGCAGTTTGCCTGGTGACCTGCAGCGAATGTGGGTATCGAAAGCTCGCAACACGTATCATATGGAATACGGTTATTCTTGTATGGGTTATGAAATTGCAGGTGCATTTGGCGTTAAGCTCGCTGAACCGGATAAAGAAGTGTATGCAATGGTGGGCGATGGCAGCTTCCTCATGCTTCATTCCGAGCTTGTGACGAGTTTGCAAGAAGGAAAAAAAATAAACATTGTCTTATTTGATAATTCTGGGTTCGGTTGTATTAACAATCTCCAAATGGAAAATGGCATGGGCAGTTTTGCTACTGAATTTCGCAAACGCAATGCCGAAACAGGACAACTTGATGGCCCGATCATCACGATCGACTATGCAAAGGTCGCAGAAGGATACGGATTGAAAACTTACACCGTTCGCACAATGGAGGAGCTGGAAGAAGCGATAGCGGACGCGAAAAAGCAAACGGTCAGCACGCTCATCGATATTAAAGTGTTGCCGAAGACGATGACGCACGGATATGACTCTTGGTGGCATGTCGGTGTGCCCGAAGTATCGGGCAAAGAAGGCATCGAAGCGGCTTACCAAAAGAAAGAAGCCCATCTTCAATTAGCTCGTAAGTATTAAACAACATATGTTCAGATAGAACAATCGACATTGTGGTTATATCGTTTGAATGATTCGAGGAAAACAGGAGGAGAACATGTTTACCGAAAACAAAGTGAAGCTTGCTATTGCGCCGATCGGCTGGACGAATGACGAT
Source organism: Anoxybacillus sp. UARK-01 (assembly GCF_002075365.1). Taxonomy (NCBI): domain Bacteria; kingdom Bacillati; phylum Bacillota; class Bacilli; order Caryophanales; family Anoxybacillaceae; genus Anoxybacillus; species Anoxybacillus sp. UARK-01. The sequence goes on from NZ_NASY01000047.1 coordinate 481,245, forward strand.
ATGCCCGAGCTTGGCGGTGATATTCCATTCGAACAGTGCATTAGTGAGATGGCGCTTGCCGGTTTTATCGGTTGTGAGGTTGGCCATAAGTACCCGCGTGAGATAGAAGTATTAAAAAAAGCGCTGGATTTAAGGGGACTAAGGATCGCAAGCGCTTGGTTTAGCGCGTTTTTAACCTCTAAACCATTTCAGGAAACCGCAGAAGCGTTTAAAGCCCATCGTGATTTTTTATATGCGCTGGGCGCAAAGGTCATCGTTGTTTCAGAACAAGGGAACAGTATCCAAGGCCAAATGGAAGCGCCGCTATTTGAAAACAAACCGGTGTTTACAGAAGAAGAATGGAGTTGTTTAGTGGACGGTTTACATCGTCTTGGCGACTTGGCAGCGGAGAAAAATATGAAAATCGTCTATCACCATCACATGGGAACAGGTGTCCAAACAACGGAAGAGATAGACCGTCTAATGGAGGAAACAGATCCCCAAAAGGTTTCGCTTCTTTATGATACGGGGCATCTTGTGTTTTCTGGAGAAGATCCTTTACATGTTTTAAATAAGTATATCCATCGTATCCACCATGTTCACTTAAAGGATGTACGAATGGAGATAGTCCATAAAGTTCGCGAAGGGAAAATGAGTTTTTTGCAGGCGGTCAAAGCGGGAGTGTTTACGGTACCGGGAGATGGCGCGATCGACTTTCAGCCGGTGTTTGCGGCACTAGCTGCCGCCGGATATGAAGGATGGCTGGTGGTGGAGGCGGAGCAGGATCCATCTGTCGCCAACCCGTTGGAGTATGCGTTAAAAGCCCGGCAGTACATTCGAGAAACATGCGGTTTATAAAAGGAGAGGGATCATGACATTAGTCAGGATGAAAGAAATCTTAACTCATGCCGAAGAACATCATTACGGTGTTGGGGCTTTTAGTGTTGCCAATATGGAAATGGTCATTGGGGCCATTCGGGCAGCGGAAGAGCTTCGTTCTCCACTTATTTTGCAAATTGCCGAGGTGCGTCTGAAGCATTCTCCGTTGTCTATCATTGGTCCGATGATGGTAGCCGCGGCGAAAGCGGCCCAAATTCCGGTAGCGGTTCATTTTGATCATGGCTTAACGGAAGAGAAGATCCGCGAAGCACTGGAAATCGGTTTTACATCGATTATGTATGATGGCTCTCATGATGAACTCGAAAAAAATATCGCGGAGACAAAGAAAATGACGGCGCTTGCTCGAAGGTACGGGGCCACTGTAGAAGCGGAGCTCGGCCAAGTAGGCGGAAGTGAAGACGGTTCGGTTGATCTTGAAATATTGCTTACTTCTGTAGAAGAAGCGAAGTGTTTTGTTGCGGAAACCGGAATTGATGCACTTGCCATAGCGATTGGCAATGTGCATGGAATGTATAAAGGCGATCCGTGTTTACGCTTTGATCGTCTAGAGGAAATTGATCAAGCGGTCGAGATTCCGCTTGTGCTTCATGGAGGTTCGGGAATTTCTGAGGATGATTTTCGCAAAAGTATTAATCTTGGAATCCGAAAGATTAATGTGGCAACGGCAACCTTTCATAACGTTGTAAATGCTGTAAACACTGGTCGCCCTTTTAGCGATTATTTTTCTTATCATGAACGTGTGATTGAAGCAGCAGCTGAAAGTGTGAAGCGCCATATGCGAATGTTTCAAAGTGTTGGACGTGTATAGGAGGTCTGTTGGGCTATGTATGAAAAACTTGGCGAGTTAAAAGAAGGATATACCATGATTACGGATATGAAAAGCAAGCATCCTGATATGCTACAGGATATCGGGATTTATGTGCTATCTGCTGGCAAAGTGGAGAGGCTTTTTGATGAGGAAAAAGAAGCGGCCATTCTTCTTTTGGAAGGGGATGTCCGTTTGGAATGGAATGGCTTTTCTCGCGAGGTCAAGCGCGACAGCGTATTTACTGAATCTCCTTGGTGCCTTCACGTTCCTAAGGGGATAGAGGTCAAGGTGACAGCGCGGACGAAGAGCGAAGTGCTTGTGCAAAAGACGGATAATCCCAATAGCTTTGAACCAAAGTTACATACCCCAGATGACTGCGAAAGTATAGTGGCGGGGGAGGGAGTATGGAACGGAACGGCCGAGCGTGTGATCCGCACCATTTTTGATTACAATCATGCCCCTTATTCTAATTTGGTCATCGGTGAAGTGATTTCGTATCCAGGCCGCTGGTCAAGCTATCCGCCCCATCATCATGATCAGCCGGAGGTGTATTACTATCGCTTCGACCAGCCGGCAGGCTTTGGGTGTGCGATGGTCGGTCCCCACGCCTATCGTGTCGAGCATAACAGCTATATAACGATTCCTGGAGGCATGGATCACCCGCAGGCAACCGCGCCAGGCTATGCCATGTATTTCTGCTGGATGATTCGCCACCTAGACCATCATCCTTGGACAGATCGGATCATAGAGGAAGAGCATAAATGGCTTCTTGATCCCCATGCCAAAATTTGGCCGAACAAATGATCAAACATAAAACAAATAAGCCTGCGAAGGTTTTGAACCGTTCGCAGGCTTTTTATATTTACGATGCTTTGAACATCATAGAACCGCTTTTACTGAAGCAGCATCTAAACGTTCTTACCGCAACTTTTAAACAGTTTTCAATAGTAAGTATATAAAATAAGGAACACTTAAAATAGAAACCACTAATCCGACCGGCAGTTCCACAGGTGCCATAATGACTCTGCCTAACGTATCGGCTGATAGCAGCAATAATGCCCCGATGATAGCGGTAAGCGGAAGCAGCTTGGCATTTCGCGAGCCGATGAGAAGCCTAGAAATATGCGGGGCGATTAAGCCTAAAAAAGTAATGCCGCCGCCGACCGCCACGCAAGCCCCGGCTAATGCAACAGAGACGATCAGAAGCTTTCTTTTTTCTCTCTCAATAGGAACGCCTACGCCGGTAGCTATTTCGTCCCCCATCGATAATGCATCGAGAAATCGAGCTTTATAGACCGCATAAGGAATCAATAGGATCAGCCAAGGAAGCAACGCAAGTACAAATGTCCAGTTCGTTCCCCAAATCGTGCCTGACAGCCAAATAATCGCCTTCATAAAATTGATCGGTTCCATTTTCATTTGAAAAATAATGAGTCCTGCTCCAAACGCTGCGTTGATGCCGATGCCAACCAACAATAAGCGAACGGGAGTGACTTTGCCATTTTTCCACGAAAGCATGTAAATGAGTATAGCCGCTCCGAACGCCCCAATTAATGCGGTAAGCGGCATGATAAATACCGATAACGCCCCTTTAAAAAATGCCGTCTGTTGGAAGAAAAACATGTAAAGAACGGTCGTAAACCCGGCACCGGAATTGATACCAATAATTCCAGGATCGGCAAGAGGATTTCGCGAGACTCCCTGCAAAATGGCTCCTGATACAGCAATGCCCGCTCCAACTAAAAGCGCTAGAATGATTCTGGGCAGCCGAAATTGAAAAATGGTCAGTTCATTTTGTTCCGTGCCTTGCCCCATCAGTGTTGCCAATACGGCATCGAAAGGAATTTTAATAAATCCTGCGTTAATGCTAAGAATCAGCATCATAATGGTTAACATACTCATAATGGATAATAAGAGCTTAAATTTCTTTTGATTTTTGGATAAAAGATGATCCATTATAGCTCTCTCCCTTCTTTACGCGCTAAGTAAAGGAAGAAAGGAACACCAACCAATGCAGTGATCGCACCTACAGGCGTTTCGAAAGGCGGATTGATCATGCGTCCGACAATATCGGCAACAATTAATAAAATGCCGCCGAGAATCGCAGAGCACGGGATGATCCAGCGATAGTCTGCACCGGTTAAGAAGCGGGTGATGTGCGGAATCACAAGACCCACAAATCCAATCATTCCAGCGATGGATACCGCTGCCCCTGTTAAAAGTAAAACGACGATGGTCCCTAAAAGCTTTATCATCCGTGTATTTTGCCCTAAACCTTTCGAAATTTCTTCTCCCAAACTAAGAATTGTGATCGAACGGGACAAGATAACAGCTAAAATGAGCCCTCCCAATACAAAAGGAGTTAAATAATGCAGGTGCTGCATTTGCACGCCGGCCACACCCCCAGCGTACCAATAGCTAAGATCCTTTGAAACATTATATTTGATTCCAATCGCTGTAGATAGCGAACTAAGCAGGCCTGTTATGGCTGAACCGGCTAACGCAAGTTTTACCGGTGTCATTCCTCCCTTAGACAGAGAAGCAATTCCGAATACCAGTCCCGCTCCCACACCGGCTCCAACGAATGAAAAAAAGATTAGCCCGTAATAGGAAATGCCGGGAAGGAAAGCGATCGCAATCGCTACTAAAAAGGCGGAACCCGCTGATACTCCCATGATGGAAGGGGAGGCGAGAGGGTTTCGCGTCATTCCCTGCATAATCGCCCCAGAGGTGGCGAGAGCTGCACCAACTAAAACGGCAGCGATCGCCCTTGGAAGTCTTAACTCCCTAATAATCACGTGAGAAGAATGGTCACTATTAAAATGAAATAACGCCTTCCATATGGTAGAATAGCGGAGATCTGCCGCTCCAACATGGATAGAAGCGATGATGAAAAAAAGCAATAGAAGGGAACCGAACAGCAAAATCGCGATGCCCGACAGATGATGGTTATGCAAAGCTTTTGTAGTTGACTGTGCCGAGTTTTTTATCGTCATATCCAACAACTTCCTTTTCCTATAAAAATACGAATTCTTTTTTTGATAGCTAGAAATCATTTTTGACCATCCAACTGGTTCTGCTACGATCCTTATTTTTTCGTCCCGCATTCGCACATCACGAGAAGGTTCAGCCAGAGCTGCTTTCAGGCTTATGGCGGCTTGATTCGGCCAACCGACTGCCGAAAAATCGACCAACCCCATCAATATGAACATGAGTCCCATTATCATTTTAGTGGGATATATATAACCATCATGGGACAACCTTTTATGTCGCTCATTCATACCAAATTCATTGGACAGCAAGCGCCCTTCGGCGACGACAATGAACGGAACGCTTAGAAAACGCCCAGCTTTGATTCGAAACATCGTTTGCTTTTCCAAAGGATGGTGTTGTTCCTTCGATGTCTTCAGACAATCAATGTTGTCTATCTACAATTTTTAAATGTTTAAAAGAATGCTGGGGGTTGGAACATTTGGTCACACTATTATTCTTACTTTAAAGGCGAAGCTGATGCAAGGGCTATTTTCATGCTAATTTTTTTCGGGCAATTGACAATCTATCTATTATATGATTCAATTGATGTTGATAATCAATATCAATAAGAGAATTCTATCATATTTTAAGGGGGATTTAAATGGTTCGTGCATTAAGAAAATGGAAACTCCCACAGCTGGTTGGGATGGCATTGTTGATCTTATCCCTTGCAGCTTGCGGAGCGGCCAAAGAAGACACAGCAGGGAAATCTGCAGACAATGCGAAAGAAGAGACACCGAAAGAGCGCATTTTAACGGATGCAATGGGCCATGAAGTGAAGATTCCAGCCAATCCTAAGCGTGTGCTTGCTTCATATCTTGAAGACCCGCTACTCGCTTTGGGAATCAAGCCTGTTGCCCAGTGGAGTGTCAATAACGGCGCAAGCGTTCAAGGATACTTGCAAGACCAATTAAAAGATGTTCCAACGATTCCATATGATTTGCCATTTGAAGCCGTCCAAAAATTTTCGCCGGATTTAATTATCATAGACTCTGCGAGCATGGTGGAAGGCGGAAAGTACGAGCAATATAACCAAATCGCCCCAACGTATGTCATTGGTAAAGAAGAAAATAATGATTGGCGTGAGGAATTGCTACGTGTGGGAGAGATTTTTGGCAAAAAAGAGAAAGCGGAAAAACTTCTAGATGATTATGAAGCGAAGGTCAAAGAAGCAAAAGAGAAAATCGCTGATGCTGGCAATCCTTCTGTAGCCGCTATTTGGCTAGTCAATGGAAGCTTTTTTGTCGTAAGTGAAAAACTATCAAGCGGTGCCGTTATGTATGAAGATTTAGGATTAAAAGTTCCAAAAGTAGTAAAAGAAATTTCAGAAAGTGGAACAGCAAACTGGAATCCAATTTCGTTAGAAAAATTAGCGGAGCTAGATGCTGATTACATATTTCTTGTTAATAGCGACAAAGCGAATGGCTCGCCTATCCTAAATAACAAGCTATGGAAGAGTATACCTGCTGTAAAAGCCGGAAAGGTATATGAGTTTTCTCCAGATGAAAGCTGGCTCTATACAGGCATTATCGCGAATGAGCAAATTATTGATCATATTTTGAAATCAATAGCGCAATAATAGAGAAGAATATGAAGGAAGTAGACAAAGAGTCATAGGATTTGATCTTTTGTCTACACGCGAAAGACAGAAGCGAAATAAGGCTTCTGTCTTTTGTTTGATTATAGGCAAGTTGATTTTCTGCCCTCCTCCATTATTGTTCCGTTTTTTCTGTCCGTTGAACGCCTTTGTTTGCCTCCATTTATCCGAAAAGCTTCTATTGGCCATAGGGAAAGCATACAAATGAATCGGGTAGCAAAAGAATCTACCGCTATCGTGCTTTTAAAACAGTCTACGACTTTGATATTTCAGAAAGATCGAATGGAAAACGTCGCTGCGAGACAATCGATTTCTTGCTAAATCTATTGAAAAAGAGTTGTCGTCGACCTCCAATAGCGCACAAACCCCGGGGGATCGACGACACATGGCCAATCGCCAAAAATCCCACAGCCATATGGAAAAGAAACGATTGATTGAATTTTAAGATAAGTTTATAATGACATTGTATCCATTTTCCAAACGTTGATTTTATCATCACTTTTTGGGTTTTTATCTTAACTATGAGGGATTGAAACAATAGATCAGATGTTGAAACAGTTGTGAATGCAGCGTTTTTATCTTAACTATGAGGGATTGAAACCTTCTCCTGTTTGTTCATCCATCAATTTTTCACCTGTTTTTATCTTAACTATGAGGGATTGAAACACCAGCTACTATTGTAACTGGTTTTTCTTTTTCATGTTTTTATCTTAACTATGAGGGATTGAAACCTTCATATGGCTTCATAATAAACTCCGTACCTTCTTCGTTTTTATCTTAACTATGAGGGATTGAAACGCCAATATTCCGAATGGCATCGCTTTTGCGAAGCAGCGTTTTTATCTTAACTATGAGGGATTGAAACATGCCAAACTACTAGATAGAGCCGAAGGGATGGCCGGTTTTTATCTTAACTATGAGGGATTGAAACAGGTTAAGTACATGAAAGAAGAAAAGTTCGTGCCGGAGTTTTTATCTTAACTATGAGGGATTGAAACGCCCTTGACCAAGCTAAATTCCAATTCGCTCAAAATGTTTTTATCTTAACTATGAGGGATTGAAACCCTTTTTCATCACACATTTCAAAGTATTCATCAATGTTTTTATCTTAACTATGAGGGATTGAAACTTTCCTTCACAAGTTGTCCGTTTTGTTTTTGTGAGCTAGTTTTTATCTTAACTATGAGGGATTGAAACGCTGAATACGAGAAAAAAAGACAGAAAGGTTGGAATGTTTTTATCTTAACTATGAGGGATTGAAACTTCGCATGATATCTAACGGTCAAAACGGTGTCTTTTGTTTTTATCTTAACTATGAGGGATTGAAACATTCCTCAATAAACCTCTGCTTCTGCAATATCACCTGTTTTTATCTTAACTATGAGGGATTGAAACTGACTAGTTACCTGCTCAACCGCACCCCACGTAACACTGTTTTTATCTTAACTATGAGGGATTGAAACTTGTTGAAAAGAGGGAACAAACTAAAATCCGTATATGTTTTTATCTTAACTATGAGGGATTGAAACTCCGATAGTTTGTAATGCCCCCCATTGTCAAGACACAATTTCGGAAAAAATAAGTTAAGTCCTCCTTCAATTGTAATGGGGAGCGGATGCCGTTAAGCAGTCCGCGCATACACATCTGCCGGCTTGGCGTAACCCAACGCCTGATGGGGGCGTTCGGTATGGTAAAAGCGTAGATAAGCTGTAATCGCCTTGCGAAGCGCCCGAGGGTTCTCATACTCATTCAGATAGATTTCCTCATATTTGAGCGAACGAAAGAAGCGTTCCGTACGGCTGTTATCCCGTGCCCGGCCTTTGCCGTCCATCGATACGTTTACGTTGTGCTTGATCAACAAGTCCAAGTAATCCTGATTCGTAAAATGACTGCCCTGATCGCTGTTCATAATCTCGGGCTGACAGCGCCCCAGTGCCCGTTTCAGGCACGTCAGCACGAACGCCTTCTCCAACGTGCTGGAAAGCTCGTAATCGATGATTTTGCGGCTGTACCAGTCAATGATCACAAACAGATACATGAAGCCTTTACCCATCCGTAGATACGTAATATCAATGCCCCAGACCTGGTTCGGACGATCAATCTTCAACCCGCGCAGCAGGTAGGGACGGATATACTGGGCATGGTACCGTTTGCTCAGGTTCGGGCTCGGGTAGATCACTTCGATTCCCATCACGCGCATAAGCCGCTGAACGCGCTTGCGATTGACGCGCCATCCCTGTTCCTGCAATTTGCTGCTCATCCGCCTGTAGCCAAAAAACGGATGTTTGGTATACAACTTGTCAATCTCATGCATCAGCTGTACATTCTCCGGCGTTTCTTGCCTCGGCTCCCGCTGCCGATACACATTCGTGCGATGGATACTCAAGAGCTCCGCCTGACGCTTGATGCTGATTTTTGGATGATCTCGTTCCACCATCGCTTCCCGATCTCTTGTCGATACCTTAGAGGCCAGATTTTTTTTTGAGCCAACTGACCTCTAGCGTCAGTTGACCAACCAGTTTTTCTAATTGTTCTTGCTTCTCCTCGTAGTTTCTTTTCATTTTCTCGGCTTCTTTGGTTTCACGGCCGAACACCATGGAGGCACGCTCCACAAACTCCGCCTTCCACCGGCTTAGCATCACCGGACTAATTTCGTACTTCCCAGCAATCTCATTCACTGTCTGCTCTTCTCTCAGCACTTCCATGACAACCTTCGTCTTAAATTCTGCGGTGTATCGATTCCGTTTTTCCATAGCTTCAGTATAACTTATTTATCTCCTCCTTGTGTCGCACTCTATGGGTTCATTGTAATCGACTGGTACAGCCGCAAAATCATCGATGACGGGCTTTCCAGCACGTTGGAGAAGGCCTTTGTCCTGACGTGTCTGAAACGGGCGCTGGAGCGCTGTCAGCCTGAGATCATCAACAGCGATCAGGGCAGCCATTTTACGAATCCTGACTACTTGGATCTGCTTTCGGAGCATCACGTGAATGTGTCGATGGATGGCAAAGGTCGCGCACGGGACAACAGCCGCACGGAACGCTTCTTTCGCTCGCTCAAATACGAGTGGATCTATCGGAATAAATACGAGAATCCACGGGCGCTTCGTAGACCCATCACAGCCTATCTAGGATTTTATCACACTGAACGCCCACATCAGGCGTTGGGGGATGCTACGCCAGAAGAAGTCCATGCGCGGGTCGCTTAAATCGCGCCTGCGCCCCATTACAATTGAAGGAGGACATCACTTATTTTTCTCGAAATTGTGTCTTGACAATGGGGAGCATTACAGATAATCACAAAGAGATACATAAACCCCTTGCCCATCCGTAGATACGTGATATCGACTCCCCACACCTGATTCAGGCGATTGATGTTGAGGCCGCGCAGCAGGTAGGACCGTATATACTGGACATGGTACCGCTTGCTTAGATTCGGCCCCGGGTAGATCGCTTCGATCCCCATCACACGCATCAGCCGCCGGACCCGTTTGCGGTTCACGTCCCATCCCTGTTCTTGCCGGTTACTTGTCATCCGTCGATAACCGAAATACGGATGCTTCGTGTACAATTTGTCAATCTCATGCATCAACTGCACATTCTCCAGCGCTTCCCGCCGCGGCTCTCGCTGCCGGTACACGTTCGTACGGTGAATCCCCAAAAGCTCCGTCTAGCGTTTGATGCTGATCTCCCGGTGATCCCTCTCCACCATCGCTTGCCGCTCTCTTGCGGACGTCTTAGAGGCCAGATTTTTTTGAGCCAATTGACTTCCAGCGTCAGTTGGCCGACCCACTTCTCCAATTGTTCCTGCTTCTCCTCATAGCTCCTTTTCATCTTTTCTGCTGCCTTGCTTTCCCGTCCGAACACCATGGAGGCTCGCTCCAAAAATTCCCCTTTCCACCGTCTCAATATCACCGGACTGATTTCATACTTCCTGACCATTTCATTTACCGTCTGCTCTTCCCTCAGCACTTCCAGTACGACCTTTGTCTTACATTCTGCTGTATATCGATTCCGTTTCTCCATGTCCTCAGTATAACTTATTTATCGCCTCCTTGTGTCTCAGCTTATGGTTTCATTGTAAAGCATCGTTCTTTCCCTCCGTTTCTACTCTGTACTACCCTCATAATAAAATAGCTTGTCGACTTTGTCGACAAGCTGAAGCCCTGCCATTAAAGCAGGGCTTATCTATACATGTAATGTAGTTCCATAACAATTAAATCGTCTAAATTCTTTGCTACTTTTCCATTGATAACCCCCAAATGTTTCCACACACTATAAAGGAAAGGATATTTTTTCTGATTGGGTGTAAATTAGCACATTATTTCAGAATCCCTTTTTCAAATTATTTCCGAACGTTAGCACATTATTTCGGATGATCAACTAGAATGAGAATGGATAGAGATGGAACACAGCAGGGGCCGATCAGCCCCTGCTGTGTCAGTACCCTATTTCTTCGGCTGCCATATGCACGATGTCTTCGTCAATCATATGTTTTTTTAATTGAGCGCCGTATAACAGGCAAGTGGTGGCGAGGTGGTTGATGATCCGCGGCCACCCCTGCGACTGCAGGGCGATCGCCTCCAAGGCAGCCTGGGTAAAAATCGGGTGTTTCGCTCCCGCCTGTTTCAGGCGGTGTTCGATATATCCCACCACTTCTTCCTTATCAAGAGGCCCCATCTGGTATCGCATGATGATTCGTTGGTGAAGCGGACGGTGTTGATTCAACCGTAGTTTTGCCTGTAAATGGAGCAGCCCCGCTAAAATCAAGACAAACAGATTCGTTGAGTCCATGTGAAAGTTGAACAGGATCGTGATATCCTGCAGAAAGGCAGCCTTCGCTAAATGCATTTCATCGAGGATGAACACTGACGTTGCCCGCTGTTCATATTTCCTATAAAACAATTTTAAAGGTTCTGGTTTACATGCTCATGATTGTTATCAAAATGGCTAGATTACAGTTATTAAGGGAGAATAGTATGAATAAAATTCTTTTACACTTAGAAGGGGCAGCTATCCTATTGTTGAGTCTTTATTTTTACTCTTATAATCAATTTAGTTGGCTTTTATTTTTCGTTTTGTTATTCGCTCCAGATATATCAATGATTGGTTACTTATTCAATAATAAGGTTGGTGCCGTGCTTTATAATTTATTTCATACATATAGTTTACCAATTGGAGCTGTTATCTTAGGAGTATTGTTATCAAATGAAGTGGTTTTAGAGGTAGGTTTAATATGGTCTGCTCATATCGGAATGGATAGGATGATTGGTTATGGATTAAAATATCCAACACATTTTAAAGACACGCACTTAAATCGTGT